>JBFHLR010000058.1:0-14779 GCA_041594735.1 Marinobacter sp. | reverse complement strand
TACCCCGCCCAGCTTTCCGGTGGCCAGCAGCAGCGCGTCGCGTTGGCGCGGGCGCTGGCACCGTCGCCGGGGTTGTTGTTGCTGGACGAACCGTTGTCGGCGCTGGACGCCAAGGTACGCCACCACCTGCGCAGCGAGATCCGCAATCTGCAGAAGCAGCTGGGCGTGACCACCATCATGGTGACCCACGATCAGGAGGAAGCCCTCGCCATGGCGGACCGGGTGGTGGTGATGAACAACGGGGTGATTGAACAGGTAGGCACGCCGTTGGAGATTTACCAGCAGCCAGCGTCTTCGTTCGTTGCGTCGTTCATTGGGGCCATGAACTTTATTGACAGCGCACCGGTGAATGGTCAGCGGGTGAAGGTGGGGAACCGCGAGCTGGACCTGGTACGGCCGTTGCCGGACGCCGAAGATTCTGTCCGACTGGCGATTCGGCCGGAGGACGTGCACCTGTTGCCGATAGGTGAGGGCGATTGGGAAGGCCGGGTTGAGGCGATGGATTACCTGGGTGCTTTTATCCGTACCCATATCCGCCTGGCCGACATCGAGCTGGACCTGGTGGTGGATGTCGACCCCCGTTCGGCTCGCCAGTTGGAGCTCAACGTCGGGGCCAATGTTTGCCTGCACCTTCCCTCTGACGCCTTGCATTGCTTCGCGGCCTGACCGGCTGCGAAGTACTGAATTTTCCCGGTTTGACCCTGGTACGACGTTTCCATGATTGATTCCCCTGCAATTTCTCCCCGATCTGCACAGCCTCGGCTGTCGTTTGCCGGGTTGCGCCAGGCACTGTCTGGTCGCTGGTTGTTCCCTGTATTGCTGGTGGCCGGCTGTGCCGTGCTGACGTTGCTGGTGCTGGCGCCGCTGTACACCCTGTTGTCCAAGAGTGTGGAGAACAAGGCCGGTGAGTTCGTCGGGCTGGACAACTTTGCCCGCTACCTGAGTTCTGGGGGTATTGAGTCCGCCTTCGTCAATTCCCTCTGGGTCGCTGGGCTGAGTACGGTGATCGTGGTGTTCCTGGCCTTTATGGCGGCCTGGGCACTGACCCGGACCCGGCTGCCGTTGACTGGCTGGGTGCGCGGTGTGCTGGTGTTGCCGATCCTGGCGCCGTCGCTGTTGCCGGCCATCAGTCTGGTGTACCTGTTCGGTAATCAGGGCGTGCTGAAAAGCTGGCTGTTTGGCGCGGAGATCTATGGGCCTATCGGTATCATCATGGGCTCCTGCTTCTGGACCTTTCCCCATGCGCTGATGATCCTGCTCACCGCCATGGACAACGCCGACGGTCGCCATTACGAGGCGGCGACTGCCCTGAAGGCGAGCCCGTGGCGAACGTTCTGGACGGTCACCGTGCCCGGCGCTCGCTACGGTCTGGTGAGTGCCGCCTTTGTGGTGTTTACCCTAGTGATTACCGATTTCGGCGTACCGAAGGTGATTGGTGGTCAATTTGATGTGTTGGCGACGGATATCTACAAGCAGGTGATCGGCCAGCAGAAGTTCGAGATGGGGGCGGTGGTCAGCGTACTGTTGCTGTTACCGGCCATGCTGGCCTTCGTGGCCGACCGGTATGTCCAGCGCAAACAGTCGGCGAGTTTTACCGCCCGTTCGGTGCCCTACAAACCCCGCAAGGATCGCAAGCGGGATGCCATCGGTGCGCTGATGTTGACGCCGACGGTGCTGTTCATCTTCGCCATCATCGGTATGGCGATCTACGCCTCGTTCGTCACCTTCTGGCCCTACAACCTGGAGCTGAGCCTGAACAACTACCAGTTTGGGCGCATGGACGGCGGCGGTTGGGGCGCCTACACCAACAGCTTACAGATGGCCCTGGGTACCATGGCGCTGGGCACCGCGCTGGTGTTCTTCAACGCCTGGCTGATGGAGCGTACGCCGCAACCCAAGTTGCTGTCCGGGGTGTTCCAGTTCCTGTCGCTGCTGCCCCTGGCGGGGCTGGTGCTGGGCCTGTCCTACATCTTCTTCTTCAACCACCCCGACAACCCGATCAATGGCATCTACGGCACCTTGTTTATCCTGATCCTGTGTACCGTGAGCCATTTCTATGCCGTTTCCCACCTCACCGCGGTCACGGCACTGAAACAGCTGGACCAGGAATTCGAGGCGGTGGGGGAATCCCTCAAGGCGTCGCGCTGGCGGGTGCTGTTCACCGTGACCCTGCCGCTGTGTCTGCCGGCGATTCTGGACGTGGCGCTGTACCTGTTCGTCAACGCCATGACCACAGTGTCGGCGGTGGTGTTCCTCTATGGCCACGATTCCCAGCTGGCCTCGGTGGCGGTGCTGAACATGGACGAGGCCGGTGACATCGCCCCGGCGGCGGCCATGGCGATTATGATCACCGCGACCTGCGCGGTGGCCAAGCTGATCCAGGGCCTGCTGCGCTTCTGGGTGGACCGTTCCACCCGGGCCTGGCGCCAGGGGGCGGAATGAGCCGGCGGTCTGAACCCTCATGACCCCCGCCGCCATTGTCATCGTGCTGATTTCCGCCCTGGCCCACGCCGGGTGGAACCTGTTCGGCAAAAAAGTCAGTCCCAGTGGCGCCTTCTTCTGGTACAGCACCTTCTGGGGCGCGGTCCTGACCTTGCCAGTGCTGGTTTACTACCACCGGCTGCTGTTCGAGCTGGATGCTACGGTCTGGTGGCTGGTGGTGGCCACCGGCTTCTTCCAGGCCACCTACCTCAGCGCACTGGCAGCGGCCTACCGCCATGGCGAACTGTCGTTGGTGTACCCGCTGGCGCGGTCTTCCCCTTTGCTGATCCTGCTGGTGGGCACCCTGTTCCTGGGGACCGCCGAACGCATCACCGGTGCTGCGATGGTGGGCATCGTGCTGATCGTGGCGGGCTGCATCGTACTGCCGATGCAGCGGTTCCGGGATTTCCGGCTGGCCAACTACCGCAACCTGGCCACCCTGTTCGCGCTGCTGGCGGCGGCCAGTACCGCCGGCTACTCGATCGTCGATGATGCCGCCACCGAGCAGATGCGAAGCCTGCTGAGCGGCGTCGCGCTGGATGCCGAGGTGGCCTTGGTGTTTGTGATTCTACAGGCGTGGTCGGCGTTGGTGTGGCTGAGTCTCGGGCTATCGCTGCAGGCGACCGAACGGCGGTTGCTGCGGGAACTGGTATCGAGCTGGCGCAGTACCATGGCCGCCGGTG
This sequence comes from Marinobacter sp., assembly GCA_041594735.1. Lineage (GTDB taxonomy): Bacteria > Pseudomonadota > Gammaproteobacteria > Pseudomonadales > Oleiphilaceae > Marinobacter. Next base: position 11,615 of record JBFHLR010000058.1, on the reverse strand, counting down.
TGCTGATCCTGGGCACCTACGCCCTGGTGGTCTGGGCCATGGCCTATGCCGATGACGTCAGCTATGTGGTGGCGTTTCGCCAGATCAGTATTCCGATGGGGGTTGCCCTGGGGTGGTACTTCCTGGGGGAATCGTTGCACCGGCCGAAGGTGCTGGGAGTGGCGATTATACTTGCGGGGTTGTTGTTGGTGGTGCTGGGCTAGTACTGTGGCGCAGGCCACTTGGCTGGCGATGCAGAGGGGGACAGAATTCAATCCTGTCCCCCAGTCCATTGCAGCGGGTTCGCTGGAAGGCACCGCTGCGCAGCTTGGTGCGGGCCAGGTTGAGGAACCGCAGGGTCATACTACTGCCGCTGTATCGACATACACCGGCCAATCATGGGCCCGGGCATGGGCCAGCAGCACCGGGTCCGGGTTCATCGCCACCGGGTGGTCCACATAGCGCAACAGCGGCAGGTCGTTGTGGGAGTCGGAGTAGAACCACACCTGTTCCGGTGTGGTCGGGCGGGTGGCGATCCACTGATTCAAAGCCTTTACCTTGCCATCCCGGAACGGGCGGCGGGTGCCGATGGTGCCGGTCAGGGTGTCGTCCCGCCATTCGACCTGTACACCTATACCCTTTTTGATGCCCAGGTGTCGGGCAATGGGCGCCACCAGATGTTCCCCGGTGGCGGAGATGATCAGCACCTCATGGCCCTGGGCCTTGTGCCAGCCCACCCGCTCGCGACCGGTGGGCAGGGCGCGGGGCCCGATTACCTCGACAACAAACTGTTCCACCAAGGCGGCCACATCCGCCCGTTCCCACCCCTTCAAGGGCGCCAGGCTGAATTCCATGTAGTCCTGAAGATTCATCTCCCCGGCATGGTAAGCGGCCATAAAGGCTTGGTCCTTCGCCTCGGCATCGGCGGTGGTATCGATTCCCCGCGCCCGCAGGTAATGGGTAAACAGCTGCGAGCTGTCCCCGCGAATCAGGGTTTCATCCAGGTCAAAAACGGCAAGCATGTTTCACTCCTTTGGTATAGACCAGATTGTGCTTCAAGTGTGTTACGGGGATGTGACATTGCCCGGACTTGATCCCCATCGGTGCAAACGCAACAATGCCCCTCAACTTTTCGCACCTCCATAAGAAGGCAGTTTATGGCCAGAACACCCACCGCCAAGAAGCCCACCAAAAGCTTCGAACAAACCCTCTGGGACACCGCCGACAAGCTCCGGGGCACCGTTGAGTCCTCCGAGTACAAGCACGTGGTGCTCAGCCTGATCTTCCTCAAGTTCGTCAGCGACAAGTTCGAGGAACGCAAGCAGGAACTGATCGCCGAGGGCCAGGGCGATTACGTGGATAGGGTGGAGTTCTACGCCATGAAGAACGTCTTCTACCTGCCGGAAGAGGCCCGCTGGAGCCATATCCAGAAGCACGCCAAGCAGGACGACATCGCCCTGAAGATCGACACTGCCCTGAGCACCGTCGAGAAGACCAACAAGTCCCTGCGCGGCGCCCTGCCGGACAACTACTTCTCCCGCCTGGGCATCGACGTCAGCAAGCTGGCGGCGTTGATCGACTCCATCGACAACATCGACACGGTGGAAGACCGTGAACAGGACGTAGTAGGCCGGGTGTACGAATACTTCCTCGGCAAGTTCGCCGCCACCGAGGGCAAGGGCGGGGGCGAGTTCTATACCCCCAAGTGCGTGGTTAATCTGATCGCGGAGATGATCGAGCCCTACCAGGGCAAGATCTACGACCCCTGTTGCGGCTCCGGCGGTATGTTCGTGCAGTCGGTGAAGTTTGTGGAGAGCCACCAGGGCAACCAGAAAGACATCTCCATCTACGGCCAGGAATACACCGCCACCACCTACAAGCTGGCGAAGATGAACCTGGCCATCCGTGGCATTGCCGGCAATCTGGGGGAGGTACCGGCGGACAGCTTCTTCAAGGACCAGCACCCGGACCTGAAGGCCGATTTCATCATGGCCAACCCGCCGTTCAACCTGGACCAGTGGCGGGCGGCGGACGAACTCACCGACGATCCGCGCTGGGCCGGCTACGAGGTGCCGCCGGTGGGCAACGCCAACTACGCCTGGATTCTGCACATGATTGCCAAGCTCTCCGAGCATGGCACGGCGGGCTTCGTTATGGCCAACGGCTCCATGTCCACCAACACCAAGGGTGAGGGCGCCATCCGCCGGAAGATCATCGAGAATGACCTGGTGGACTGCATGATCGCGTTGCCCGGCCAGTTGTTCTACACCACCCAGATTCCGGTGTGCCTGTGGTTCCTCACCAAGAACAAACAGGCCCAGACCATCCCCGGCCACAGCGACAGCAACCACCGTAACCGCCAGGGCGAAACCCTGTTCATCGACGCCCGCAATATGGGCTCCATGACCAGCCGCATCCACAAGGAACTTACGGTCGACGACATCGCCCACATCGCCCGCACTTACCACGCCTGGCGCGGTGAGGCGAAAGACGGCGACTACGAAGACGTGCCCGGCTACTGCAAGTCCGTCACCCTCGACGACATCCAGGCCAACGACTACGTACTCACCCCTGGCCGCTACGTCGGCGCGGCGGAGATCGAGGACGACGGCATCCCCTTCGAGGAAAAGATGAAGGACCTGACCCAGACCCTGTACCGGCAGATGGCGGAAGGGGAGAAACTGGATGCGGTGATTCGGGAGAATCTGGAGGGGCTTGGGTATGGGGAGTGAGTGGACCAATATAGGAGATATTGCGCAGGTTTTTGATGGGCCTCATGCTACGCCTAAGAAAATCACCGAAGGTCCATATTTCTTAAGCATCTCGAGTCTGCATCAAGGTCAGTTGGACCTTTCTAAATCGGCTCGAATAAGTGAAGAGCAATTTAAAAAGTGGACACGGCGGGTTACCCCTCAAGAAGGTGATGTACTTTTCTCGTATGAAACTCGACTAGGCGAAGCCGCCCTAATGCCTAGCGATATTAGGGCATGTTTAGGTCGACGAATGGGACTGCTAAGACCCGATAGAAACAAGGTAGACCCGTCATTTCTACTATTTGCTTATTTAGGCCCAGAGTTTCAGCAGGAGATCAAAACAAGGACAATTTCAGGCGCGACCGTTGACCGTATCGCGCTCAAAGAACTCCCCTCGTTCCCTATCAGAATTCCTCCGATTGAGGAGCAGAAGGCAATAGCGGGAATATTGAAGGCCATTGACGACAAAATCACCCTAAACCGCCAAATCAACACCACCCTAGAATCCATGGCCCAGGCCCTGTTCAAAAGCTGGTTTGTGGATTTCGACCCGGTGATCGATAACGCCCTCGCCGCCGACAACCCCATCCCAGAACCCCTGCAAGCCCGTGCCCAGGCCAGGGCCGCCCTGGGCGACCAGCGCAAGCCGCTGCCTGAGTCCACCCGCCACCAGTTTCCGGATCGTTTTGTGTTTACCGAGGCGTTGGGGTGGGTGCCGGAGGGGTGGGCGTTAGTCATGCTCAAGGATTTGACGAAGAAAATTGGGAGCGGAGCTACTCCTCGCGGTGGAAAACATGCTTATGTCGATGCAGGTACAGCGTTAATTCGCAGCCAAAATGTGTATGACACAGGGTTCACCTGGAAAGGGCTGGCATTTATTACTCCGAACGCGGCCGACCAATTGCGCAATGTCGTAGTGGAGCCAGATGATGTGCTATTAAACATTACGGGAGCCTCGATATTAAGAACCTGTGTTGTCAGTCCAGAGGTTTTGCCAGCCCGAGTGAATCAGCATGTAGCGATTGTAAGGGCTAATGATGGGGTGCCTGCTCGTTTTTTGCACTTACACTTGTCGCAAAGAAGAACTAAGGATTATTTGATGGGGCTGAATGCAGGCGCATCGAGAGAGGCTGTGACGAAAGCGCATATTGAGTCTGTTCCAGTTTTGAAGCCCGGGAAGTCGTTACTGACGGAGTTCAACTCTCTGACTCTACCTATGTTTAATCGTGTGCATGAACATTCGGCAGCTAACCGCTCTCTGTCTTCTCTTCGAGACACCCTCCTCCCCAAACTCCTCTCCGGCGAACTCCGGGTGCCGGAGGCGGAGCGGCAGGTGGCGGAAGTGATCTAGCCTGATGAATACGCGCTTGAAGGGAGAGCGGTCGCATTCCTCAGTGCTGCCAAGTGTTATGCTTGGGAGTTTAAAATCTGTCTTGGATCGCATGGAGGCGATATGACTGACATTATGATTTTCGAAACTGACAACCAGCAGGTTGAGGTCCGCTTGCAAGGTAACACGCTCTGGGTCAGCCAGAGCCAGATGGCGGAGCTGTTCGCTACGTCAGTCGATAACATCAGTTTGCATCTGAAGAATGTCTATAAAGACGGAGAGTTGGAAGAAGATCCAACTACCGAGGATTTCTCGGTAGTTCGCCAGGAGGGCAAGCGACAGGTTCGTCGGCAACTGAAACATTATAACCTAGACGCCATCATCTCAGTGGGCTATCGCGTTAACTCGACGCAAGCCACCCGCTTCCGGCAGTGGTCAACCCGGGTTCTCCGAGAGTATCTGACCCAAGGATACGCACTCGACAAAGCCAGGTTCGAAAAGAACGCCACCGAACTTGAACAAGCCCTGGCCTTGATCCAGAAAGCCGCCAAGAGTCCGGAATTGTCCGGCGACGCTGGGCGCGGGCTGGTGGACATCGTTTCCCGCTACACCCAGACCTTTCTCTGGCTGCAACGCTATGACGAGGGGCTTCTGGAGGAACCGGCGGGGGAGCGCGGCGGTGCCTTGCCCAGTGAGGTCGAGGCCATGGCTGCGCTGAGTGACTTGAAACAGCAGCTCATTGCCCGGGGCGAAGCCACGGATCTGTTTGCCCGGGTCCGGGATACTGGCCTGGGCGCGATTTTTGGCAATCTGGACCAAACCGTGTTTGGCGAGCCCGCTTATCCTTCCGTGGAGAGCAAGGCTGCGCACCTGCTGTACTTTGTGGTCAAGAACCATCCCTTTTCAGACGGCAATAAGCGCAGTGGCGCCTTCCTGTTTGTGGACTTCCTGCATCGCAACGGTCGTTTGCTGGACGACAACGGCCAGCCCGTCATCAACGACACCGGACTTGCCGCCTTGACCTTGCTGGTGGCTGAGTCCGACCCGAAACAGAAGGATGTGCTGGTCCGGCTGATCATGAACATGCTCAGCCAGTCATCCTGACAACAGGCCAACCATGATCCATCTTCACTGCACCAAAAAACTTCTAGCCAAACTGCCTCTGAACAATGCCGGCAGGCTGAACTGCAAACGGCCACTGGCCCACGCCGCCAACGACGAAGCCGATAGCCTGCTCAGTGGCTGGCACGCCAACCTGCTCACCATCCAGCGCCGTAACTGCGTGCTGTTTATCCACGACGCCACCCGGTTCCCGTTGCTGGCCACCTGTCTGACCAAAGCGGATTTTGCCGGCCTGGACTGGTGGTTTCAGGATGCCCTGATGAACACCCTGCTCAAGGCTGGGGCCAACGACGTGCAGATGGAGACCGCTGCGGGCGCGCTCGGGCCAATGGTGTGCGATACAGCGTGCGACCGTTCCGTGCAGGGCACGATGAACCAGATGAAACAGGACCTGGAACACCTGATCTGGCACGACAACCTGTCGATTACCGACCTGGCGCCCTACAGCACCGGCGTCTGGCTGGCGGAGCGGCCTTGTACGGTGAAGGGCAAGGACTTTATCTGGCCGAAGCAGGCGATGTTGGCGTTGTTGGGAGGGTACGCGGCTCAACTGGCTCAGTGAGCCGCGAATTCCAGGATTTTGTCCTGTTCGGTGTAAAGCACTACCTGGATGTTATCGCCGGCCAGGTTATCCAACGTTTCGTTGAAGGCTTCTTGCTGGATATCGGAAGCTTCCGCCGCCTCCGGCCCCTTGACCGGAAACAGCACAGGGCCGTTAAGAAGGTTTCGTTTTCTCAACTGCTCCACTTTCAGTTTCCATCGGCCGCCGTGTTCGATGATGGCGGTGGAATCGGCTTGCCCGAGGAATAGGGGCTTGATTATCTTGATGGCGTGATCATCGCGCTGCTCTACAAATGGGAAGGTCACGCCGTAGAGTTGATCCTCAATACGCTGTTTGGTAAACCGACGAGCCAGGTCCCGCTGCTCGAGCAGTTTCTTCACGCCTTTCTCCAGCAGGGTTTCCTGGTACTCCTTGGTAACAAAGTTCCTGCCAACGTAGTGATCGTAAAGGTCCTGTAAGGTTTGCTCAGGGCTTTCGGCCAGCACCGCCCGTTGTTCGCTGAAACGGACCATGGTTTCCCGAGGGCGGATTAATTCCTGAAACAGGCCCTTGTGGAACCCATACTCCCTGTCGTTGTCGCCAAACCCGCCGAGATGGTCTTTGAGCATGCGCTGAACCCTATGCAATTCCACCTCAAGGTTCGCCATGGTTTTGAGGTAGACGCTTTTGTCCAGTTCTTCAAAAAACTGGGTAATACGGGCATGCTTGCGACGGAGCAGTTTAAAGCCCAGGTAGCGGGTTTTAGGCGCCCACAGCAAAATGCCGACGTTAGCGAACTCGCCAGTCTCGATATAAGGCATAAACCGCACAATGGCGTATTGGCACGCTAACCTGGTCATTTCCAGTTCCAAAAAGTGTCGTCGCGAAAACGTTGAAGGTGCTTCAGCATTGAAGATGTATCCAGACCCAGAGGCATAGTCATTTCAGGGTCCCGGTAGCGCCATTCCTCAGGGATCGAACCGACAATCTTGGTCCAGCCCCGTAACGCTTGCTCGATCCTCAAAGTATAGTGGTCCCGCTCAACCAAGTCATCGAACACGTTTGGGATGCTGTCCTTGAAGGCGTGGTATCGAGAAAAATCATCACGACTGAAGTCTGGATCGAAAGACTGATTGTGATCAATTACGACCAGGCGCTGGGCCTCCGGTTCCCAAAACAGGTTCGGGTTTCCACCGTTCTCTGTCAGTTTGCGATCAACATTTGATATCCACCAATCGAATATTAGTAGAGTGTGACGAAGCTCGACAGGAACATCGGGAACCTGGGAATAGGCCAACTCATTTATTCTCTGCTCCAGGGAACCAAACGCCGGGCCATGGCCCAGGGCAAATGCATCTTCCGGAGAAAGTACTTCCAATAGCTCTTCAGGAATCTGAACTATCTTAAATGGCGCGATGGGAATACCAAATGCAGTGGCGAGGTTCCCTGAAACCCACTCGTTAATCTGGCTCGTCCGGCCTGAGCCAACTCCTTTCACAAAATAGACCTGTCCGTCATCACCCCTGCAGATAAACGGCAAGGTCATACCATGTTCAGAACGACGCAGTACCTCGACAATTTCGACAACAGGCGCTTGGTGGGTGGGCACTGGTTTTCGGGATCCTTTCCGAGCAACGACACTCAGTAACCTGATATGTCAGGGAATTTAGATTGATACCAACCCTAACGCATCTTTGCTTGACAGGAAAGCTCCATCAGTTCTGGCTTGAGGTGCTCCGCAAACCTAGAATTACCCCAGTTGTTTTCCCAAGCTAGCTTCCACCAACTGAGCTTCTGGAACGGCTGAATGCGCATCTTCCAAGGCGCTGACCAGCGCGGCTTCGGCAGAGCTGGCTTCGCGGGTAAAGTTGAGCGCCAGCCGTCCTTTTTGACCCAGGCCGAGGATGGCGTCGTTGCAGCCCGCTTCAAACAGGCGCACTTCCAGTTTCTCTGGCTCAAGGGCTTCTGGAATCGCAAACTTCAGCGTAAATTCAAATTCGTTCGTCATTGCTTATGATTCCCCTCTTGGCCAGCTATGGATAGTTTGTATGCGCGGTTCCTCCCTGACAATTGGCGGTTATGATTTATGGTACAAGATACCTGCCGGCAAAGAAGACAGATACTCAGCAAAACCTGTCTAAAATCAGTTAACATCGATTCATCGTCTGCCCCATTGGAACGCCATCATTTGCAGTAGGGACGCCGCATGTCAAAGTTCACTGAGGAAAAGCTGGAACAGGCCATCATTGCGCTGCTTGGTGAGCGGGGCTACCCCCACAGCGCCGGTGCTGCCCTCACACGCCAGCCCTCTGAGGTGCTGCTGAAAGACGACCTGGCCAGCTACTTGGCAGTCCGTTATAAAAGTGACGGTATTACCGATGGCGAAATCGCAGCGGTCATCAGTAAGCTGGACAAGCTTTCCTCCGCAGACCTCTACGGCTCCAACCGCGCGATACACAAGATGGTCGCCGATGGCTTCCTGCTAAAGCGGGAAGATCCCAACCAGAAAGACCTGTACATCCAGCTGTTGGATTACAGCGACTTGCCGGAGCAGCGGCAACCCTCGGCGGATGAGTTGCAGACGGTGATCGCGGACGATAGTGGGTCCTTCAGGGCGGCTAAAAATCGCTATCGGCTGGTCAACCAGATGGAAATTGAAGGCCGGGGAAAACGCATCCCCGACGCCATTCTCTACATCAATGGCCTGCCGCTGGTGGTGTTCGAGTTCAAGAGTGCGATCCGGGAAGAGGCCACGATTCACGACGCCTACGTGCAGCTCACCACCCGCTACGCCCGGGATATCCCGGAACTGATGAAGTTCAACGCCCTCTGCGTGATCAGCGATGGCGTCAATTCCCGCATGGGTTCCCTGTTCGCCCCGTACGAGTACTTCTACACCTGGCGTAAGGTGACCGGCGACGAGGCCATTGAGCCCGATGGTATCAATGCGTTGCACACCATGATCCAGGGGCTGTTCGATAAGCGCCGGCTGCGGGAGGTGATCCGCCACTTTGTCTATTTCCCGGACAAGTCCCATCGGGAAGACAAAATCGTCTGTCGTTACCCCCAGTTCTACGCCGCCCGCAAGCTGTTCGAGAACATTAAGGTTCACCGCAAACCTGAGGGTGACGGCAAGGGTGGTACCTACTTCGGAGCTACCGGCTGTGGCAAGAGTTTTACCATGCTGTTCCTCAGCCGGTTGCTGATGAAGAGCGTGGACTTTGAAAGCCCCACCCTTGTGTTGATCACCGACCGTACCGACCTGGACGACCAGCTCTCCGCCCAGTTCACCAACGCCAAGGAATACATCGGCGACCAGACCGTGATCAGCGTCGAGAGCCGAGACGACCTGCGTCAACGGCTGAAAGGCCGAACCAGCGGCGGCGTGTTCCTGACGACCATCCACAAGTTCACCGAAGACACCGAGCTGCTGACCGACCGCGATAACGTCATCTGTATCTCCGACGAGGCCCACCGCAGCCAGGTGAATCTGGATCAGAAGGTGCGGGTGACGGAGAAGGGTGTTAAACGCACCTTTGGTTTCGCCAAGTATCTGCACGACTCCCTGCCCAACGCCACCTTTGTGGGCTTCACCGGCACCCCCATCGACGCCACGCTGGATGTGTTCGGCGAGGTGGTGGATAGCTACACCATGACCGAATCGGTGAAGGATGAAATCACCGTGCCCATCGTCTACGAAGGCCGGGCGGCGAAGGTGGTGTTGGACAACGACAAACTCAAGGAAATCGAAGCTTACTACGACCAGTGCGCGGAAGACGGCGCCAGCGATTACCAGATTGAAGAGAGCAAGAAAGCCAGCGCCAATATGAACATGATCCTCGGCGACCCGGACCGGGTTCGGGCACTGGCGGCGGATTTCGTGAAGCATTACGAGCAGCGGTTGGAAGAAGGCGCGACGGTGAAGGGCAAGGCCCTGTTCGTATGCAGTAGCCGGCAGATTGCCTATGACTTCTGGCAACAGGTGGTGGTGCTACGCCCACAATGGAATGAGGTGCTGAGTACTGAAGATGGCGCCAAGCTGACGGAACAGGAGAAAAAGGACATCAAGCCCATGGAACGGGTGAAGATGATCATGACCCGGGGCAAGGATGACCCCAAGGCGCTCTATGACATGCTGGGTACAGCGGAGTACCGCAAGGAACTGGACCGGCAGTTCAAGAACGCCCGCTCCAACTTCAAGATCGCCATTGTGGTGGACATGTGGCTGACCGGGTTCGACGTGCCGTTCCTCGATACCATCTACATCGACAAGCCCGTTCAACGCCACAACCTGATCCAGACCATTTCCCGGGTGAACCGCAAGTTCGAGGGCAAGCAGAAGGGCCTGGTGGTGGATTACATCGGCATCAAGAAGCAGATGAACCTGGCGCTGGCCCACTACAACAAGGCGGATCAGCAAAACATCGAGGAAATCCAGCAGTCGATCATCGTGGTCAGGGATCACCTGGACCTGCTGGGCAAATTGTTTCACAAGTTCGATGCCCGCCCGTACTTTGAGGGCAGTGCGCTGGAACAGCTCAACTGCCTGAATCGGGCGGCGGAGTATGTGCAGGTCACTGATAAGATCGAGAAACGCTTTATGGCGTTGGTTAAGCGATTGAAAGCGGCCTACGACATTTGCAGTGGTTCCGAAGGCATTTCCCAGGCTGAGCGGGACCGGATTCACTTCTACCTGGCAGTGCGCTCCATCGTTTTCAAACTCACCAAGGGTAATGCGCCGGATACCGCGCAGATGAATGCCAGGGTGCGAGAGATGATCACTGAAGCCCTGAAAGCCGATGGGGTGGAGGAGATCTTCAAACTCGGTGAAGACACCGCCGAAGCCACCAACATCTTCGATGATGACTACCTCGCCAAGATCGAGAAGATCAAACTGCCAAACACCAAGATCAAGTTGCTACAGCAGTTGCTGGCCAAGGCCATTGAGGACTTCAAGAAAGTAAACCGCGCCCGGGGTGTGGATTTCTCCAAGCAGTTCACGGCTCTGGTGGAGAGGTATAACGAACGCAAGGAAGACGATGTGCTGGTCAGCAACGTCCTGGAAGACTTCTCAGACGAGATTATTGACCTGATTCGAGCGCTGAAAAACGAACAGGGATCGTTTGCGGACCTCGGGATCGATCTCGAAGAAAAAGCCTTCTACGACATCCTCCGTGACCTTGCCATCAAATACGATTTCACTTACCCGGACGAGAAACTGCTGGATTTGGCCAAAGCGGTAAAAGTGGTGGTGGATGACAAAGTGAAATACACCGACTGGAACCAACGTGAAGACATCAAGGCGGAGTTGAGAGTGGACCTGATTTTGGTGTTGGCCAAGCACGGCTACCCGCCGGTGGATCGGGATGAGGTATACAAGGAAATATTTGAGCAGGCGGAAACTCTCAAAAAACATCAAAGATCGTCACCAGCCTAACTGGGACAAACCCGGGCGGTCATTTTCCTGCTGCGCGGCTTTCGAGAAATTTAGCGCAGGCTAGCCGGGCGAAACGGCCTTATCGATTCTGGCATACGCCGAAAGAGTCTATACACTGTATCCAGAGTTTGCCCAAAACAGGAGAAAGCGGTGAGGGACAGCGCCCCCGAAAGTACGCCGAGTCGTACGTTGCAGCAGCTGGAGCAGAGCCGGAAACTGCTGCAACGGTTAATCCGGGTTGCCCGTCTGATCGAAGGGTTGAAGCACAGTCTTGAAAACATGCTGGCCCAGGATTCGGCGACGGCGGTAGATGCCCCCGGCCTGGCCAGGCTGATTGACGGGCTGGAAAAAACCATGCCGGACTACTCGGAAGACGAGGTAATCCAGCGGCTTGCCCTGCTCGATGACCGTCTGCGACTGCTGTTCGGCAGGTTGGCCCCCTTTATAGAAAAG
>JBFHLR010000057.1:0-15018 GCA_041594735.1 Marinobacter sp. | reverse complement strand
TCTGCTGGGGCTGTCGGTGGACATCGTGGTCAACTTTGCTGCGTTCCTGTTCATTCTGCCGTTCTTCCTGTTTTCCGCCATCGCCGGTCAGGTGGCGGACAAGTACGAGAAGTCGCTGGTGATCCGCCGGGTCAAGGCGCTGGAAATCGTGATCATGGCCATGGCGGCGGTGGGCCTGTGGTTCGGCTGGTACGAGGTATTGCTGCTGTTGTTGTTCCTGATGGGCACTCAGTCCGCCTTCTTTGGGCCGGTGAAGTACGCCATCCTGCCGCAGGTGCTGGGGGACGACGAACTGGTGGGCGGCAACGCGCTGGTGGAAATGGGGACCTTCGTGGCGATCCTGCTGGGGACCCTGATGGCCGGGTTGCTCATGGGCGCCGAGCGGCCGGAGCAGATCGCCGCCCTGGCGGTGCTGGCGATGGCCATCGCCGGCTACCTGATCGCCCGCCAGGTGCCGGTCACCGTGGCTGGGGCCGCTGACCTGAAGATCCGACTGAACCCGTTGCGGGAAACCTGGCGGCTGATGGCGCTGGCGCGGGAGAACCATTCGGTGCTGCTCAGCATCATGGCGATCTCCTGGTTCTGGTTTCTCGGCGCCGCCTATTTGACTCAGTTTCCCAACTTCGCCAAGACCGAGCTGGCTGGCGATGAAACCGTGGTGACCCTGCTGCTGGCCATCTTCACCATTGGCATCGCGGTCGGCTCCATCCTCTGCGAGCGGCTGTCCGGCCACCGGGTGGAACTGGGGATTGTGCCCATTGGGTCCCTGGGGCTGAGTCTGTTCGGCCTGGACATCTACCTGAACATGCCGGCCGAACCCACGCCAACCGACTGGTGGGGGATCCTCAGCGACGGCGACTACCGCCGCATTGCGCTGGATCTGCTGGGCATCGGCATCTTTGGCGGCCTGTTCATCGTGCCGCTGTACGCCTTCGTCCAGCATGAGACCGCCACCGAAAAGCGTGCCCGTATCATCGCCGCACTCAACGTCTTCAACGCCCTGTTCATGGTGGTCAGCGCGCTGATGGGCATCCTGATGCTGGGCATCATCGGCCTGTCGATACCGGAGTTCTTCCTGGTGTTGTCGGTGATGAACCTGGTGGTGGCCGGCTTTGTCTACCAACAGGTGCCGGAATTCGCGCTGCGGTTCGTGATCTGGCTGCTGTCCCACACCGTGTACCGGGTGCGTCACCAGGGCCTGCGTCAGATCCCGGATGACGGCCCGGTGTTGCTGGTGTGCAACCACGTCAGCTACATGGATGCCCTGGTGATCGCCGGTGCCGTGCGCCGGCCGGTGCGCTTCGTCATGGATTACCGCATCTTCAAGACCCCGGTGCTGGGGGCCTTCTTCCGCCTTGCCAAGACCATCCCCATCGGGCCCCGCAACCGGGTGCCGGAGATCTACGACCGGGCCTTCGAGCGCATCGATGAGGAACTGGATGCTGGTCATGTGGTGTGCATCTTCCCCGAGGGCAAGCTGACCCTGGACGGCGACATCGGTACCTTCCGTTCCGGGGTGGAGGTGATCCTGCAACGGCGGCCGGTGCCGGTGGTGCCGATGGCGCTGCGGGGGCTGTGGGGCAGTTTTTTCAGTCATTGTGGCGGTCCTGCCCTGGGGCACTGGCCGCGGCGGTTCTGGTCCCGCATCGAATTGCTGGCGCTAGCGCCGGTGCCCGCGGAGGCGGTCAGCGCGGAGCAGTTGCAGCAGGTTGTGAGTGAACTGCGCGGTGATCATCGCTGAGCCGAAGCGGTTGGCAGAGTGTGGATAAGATTCGGGATAAATTTCGGATAAGGTCTGGGTTAATTTTCAAATCATCTTTTAAAACAGTTGGTTAAGTGTATTTTCAGGCTGTTCAAAAAGTGGTTCCATCTGTGGATAACTTTATTGAAAACTTTTCTGAATAAGGTTAAGCAAGCAACTGAAATACAACGCGGTTTTATTTATCTACAGCCTGTTCAAACAATGATCACCGTGGCCCGCGATGACAGCCGGGCCAACCCTTTCGCGGATCGAAGGGGCGACGATGGTTGAGTTGGTTAAAAAATGCACATTCAGACTGCAATTTGCGGGGCGAGGCGTTATAATCCCCGCCCAATTTTTTCCCTGTATCCGAGGTGACGCGTGGATTTCCCGACCCGTTTCGATGTCATTGTCATTGGTGGTGGCCATGCCGGCACCGAGGCTGCGCTGGCGGCGGCCCGTATGGGTTCGGCGACGCTGCTGTTGACCCACAACATTGAGACCCTGGGCCAGATGTCGTGCAATCCGGCCATTGGCGGTATCGGCAAGAGTCACCTGGTCAAGGAAATCGACGCCCTCGGCGGCGCCATGGCCCGCGCCACCGACCGTGGCGGCATCCAGTTCCGGGTGCTTAACAGCCGCAAGGGCCCGGCGGTGAGGGCGACCCGCGCCCAGGCCGATCGGGTGTTGTACAAGGCGGCGATCCGCGAGATGCTGGAGAACCAGCCCAACCTGACCCTGTTCCAGCAGGCCGCCGACGACCTGATTGTGGACAACGACCGGGTTACCGGCGTGGTGACCCAGACCGGCATCCGCTTCCACGCCCAGACCGTGGTGCTGACCACCGGTACCTTCCTCGGTGGGGTTATCCACATCGGCATGCAGAATCACGCCGGCGGCCGCGCCGGCGATGCCCCGGCCAACGCCCTGGCCCAGCGTCTGCGGGAGCTGCCGTTCAACGTCGGCCGGCTGAAGACCGGCACCCCGCCGCGGATCGACGCCCGCAGCGTCGATTTCTCGGTGATGCAGCAACAGTGGGGCGACGACCCCACCCCGGTGATGTCGTTCCTGGGCTCCCGCGCTGAGCACCCGCAGCAGGTGTGCTGTTACGTCACTCGCACCACCGAGCAGACCCACGACATCATCCGCAGCGGCTTTGACCGTTCGCCGATGTTCGCCGGCGCCATCGAAGGGGTCGGCCCGCGTTACTGTCCGTCCATCGAGGACAAGGTCAACCGCTTCGCCGACAAGGATTCGCACCAGATCTTCGTCGAGCCGGAAGGGCTGACCACCCACGAGCTCTATCCCAACGGCATCTCCACCAGCCTGCCGTTCGATATCCAGCTGGCGGCGGTGCGCTCGATTCCGGGGTTCGAGAATGCCCACATTACCCGGCCGGGCTACGCCATCGAGTACGATTACCTGAACCCGCAAGACCTGCGCCATACCCTGGAGACCAAGTTCATCCAGGGCCTGTACTTCGCCGGTCAGATCAATGGCACCACCGGTTACGAAGAGGCCGGCGCCCAGGGTCTGCTGGCGGGGATCAACGCCGCGCTGCAGGCCCAGGACAAGGAGCCTTGGTATCCCCGTCGCGACGAAGCCTACCTCGGCGTGCTGGTGGACGACCTGATCACCATGGGCACCTCCGAGCCGTACCGCATGTTCACCAGCCGCGCCGAGTACCGGCTGATCCTGCGGGAGGACAACGCCGACCTGCGCCTCACCGACACTGGTCGCAAGCTGGGGCTGGTAGACGACGAGCGCTGGGACCGTTTCAACCGCAAGCGTGACGCCATCGCCGTCGAGCGCCAGCGTCTGGAGAGAACCCGTATCCATCCCAACACCGACCAGGGCGCGGTGGCCGATGGCCACCTCAACCAGCCGCTGACCCGCGACCAGTCCCTGGCCGAACTGTTGCGGCGCCCGGAAATGGCCTATCCACAGATCGCCGAGATCGGTGGCGAACGGGCGGACGACCCGGCGGTGGCCGAGCAGGTGGAAATCGAGATCAAGTACGAAGGCTACATCTCCCGTCAGGCCGATGAGATCGAGCGCCTGCGCCGCAATGAAAACACCCGCCTGCCCCTGGAGCTGGACTACGATGCTGTGGGTGGCCTGTCGAATGAGATCAAGCAGAAACTCAAGGCAGTGCGACCGGAAACCATCGCCCAGGCGTCCCGCATTCAGGGGGTGACGCCGGCGGCGGTGTCCCAGCTGCTGGTGTATCTCAAGAAACGTGAGCTACTGAAGAAGCAGTCCGCCTGATGGCCAACGTGAGGATGTCCGAGAATTTGATGCCGCGTTGGCAGTCTCAGCTCGCCAGTGGCCTCGCCGAGCAGGGTCTGGCCCTCGATGCCGACACCCAGGCACGGCTGTTGGCGTTCCTGGGGCTGCTGAACAAGTGGAACGGCGCCTACAACCTGACCGCGGTGCGAGATCCGCACGAGATGGTGTCGCGGCAGCTGCTGGACAGCCTCAGCATCGTGCCCTACGTCACCGCGGAGGCGGTGCTGGACGTTGGCTCTGGCGGCGGCCTGCCGGGTATCCCGTTGGCCATTGTATTTCCCCGGCGTCGGTTTACCCTGCTCGACAGCAACAGCAAGAAGACCCGGTTCCTGACCCAGTGCAAGCTGGAGCTGGGCCTGGACAACCTGACGGTGATACATGGCCGGGCCGAGGATTGCCAGCCCGATCGGCGCTACGCGCAGATCACCAGCCGGGCGTTCACCGCGCTTGCCAACCTGGTCAACTGGTGTGGCCCGTTGCTGGCGGACGACGGCGAGTTTCTTGCCATGAAAGGCCAGTACCCGGAAGATGAGGTGTCGGCGCTGCCAGCGGGCTGGCGGGTGACCCGACACCAATCCCTGACGGTACCCGGCTGCACCGGCGAACGGCATTTGTTGACCTTGGCGCGGCAGTCGCCGGTGGCCGCCCGTTGATACCGACAACGATTCAAACACGACCCGTAAACCCAGCATCTCAGGACAGGAGGCAACCATGGCGCGTGTGATTGCGGTCACCAACCAGAAGGGCGGGGTGGGTAAGACCACCACCTGCGTCAACCTGGCAGCCTCACTCGCGGCCACCAAGCGCCGGGTGCTGCTGGTGGACATGGACCCCCAGGGCAACGCCACCATGGGCAGCGGCGTCGACAAGAACGCCCTGGCGCTGTCGGGCTACGACCTGCTGACCAAGCGGGCCACCGCCGCCGAGGTCATCGCCGCGGTGGATTCCGCCGGCTACGATCTGCTCGGCGCCAACGGCGACCTGACCGCCGCGGAAGTGGAGCTGATGAATGAAATCGGCCGCGAGCACCGGCTGCGGCTGGCGCTGAACACCGTGCGGGAGAACTACGATTACATCCTGATCGACTGCCCGCCGTCCCTCAACCTGCTCACCGTCAACGCCCTGTCGGCGTCCGATTCGGTGTTGATCCCCATGCAGTGCGAGTACTACGCACTGGAAGGTCTGGCGGCACTGATGAACACCGTCGAGCAGATTCAGGAGACGGTGAACCCGAACCTGGAGGTGGAAGGCATCCTGCGAACCATGTACGACCCCCGCAACAGCCTGACCCTGGACGTGTCCGGCCAGCTCAACGAATATTTTGGCGACAAGGTCTATCGGGCGGTGATCCCGCGCAACGTGCGGCTGGCCGAGGCGCCCAGCTACGGCCTGCCGGCGCTGAAATACGACCGGGCCTCCAAGGGCGCCATCGCCTATCTGGCGCTGGCCGGGGAAATGGTGCGGCGACATGGCACAACAAAGACATCGACGGCGGTTGCCGTGTAAGATAGCGGGCTGACTCTGATCGGGAAGAATGACAGACACCATGGCGGCGAAAAAACGAGGATTGGGTGAGCGCGGATTGGGCGCGCTGTTGGCCGGCTCCAAGGTCAACCTGGAACAGGAGGTCGCCGACCGTGACGGCGAACTGCGGCAGCTGCCGGTCGATCTGATCCAGCGTGGCCGCTACCAGCCGCGTCGTGACATGGACCCGACGGCGCTGCAGGAGCTGGCGGACTCCATTCGCCAGCAGGGTGTGATGCAGCCGGTGGTGGTGCGCCGCATCGCCGAAGGCCGGTACGAGCTGATCGCCGGTGAACGCCGCTGGCGCGCCACCCAGATGGCGGAGCTCGACCGTATTCCCGCCATCGTCCGGGAAGTGCCCGACGAAGCCGCCATCGCCATGGCGTTGATCGAGAACATCCAGCGGGAAAACCTCAACCCCATCGAGGAAGCCTTTGCCCTGCAGCGGCTGCAGGAAGAGTTCGGTCTGACCCAGGCCCAGGTGGCCGAGGCGGTGGGCAAGTCCCGCACCACCATCACCAATCTGTTGCGGTTGATTGGTCTGACCGAAGATGTGCGCCTTATGCTGGAGCACGGCGATCTGGAGATGGGCCACGGCCGCGCCATGCTGACCTTGCCGCCGGAGCAGCAACTGCAGGCTGCGCGCCTGGTGGTGGCGAAGTCGCTGTCGGTGCGCCAGACCGAGGCCCTGGTGCGGCGGATGCAGCAGCAGAGCAGCCAGCCCCAGTCCACCGCCAGCCGTACCCTCGACCCCAACATCCGTGCCCTGCAGGACGATCTGTCCGAGCGCCTCGGTGCCCGGGTCTCCATCGCTCATGGCGAGCGTGGCAAGGGCAAGCTGGTGATCGAATACAGTTCGCTGGACGAACTGGATGGCATTTTGGGCCATATTCAGTAGCCGGCGACGTTTCCCGGCTGCGGGCCCCATTGGTGGTGGCCTGTTGCCACTTTGGACCGGGGTCTTTGGTCTCGGTTTCCCGTCCGACCACTACATGTAGTGGTGAAAAAAGAATCACATCCCCATTTGTGTCGGCTACCCCGGCAGCCTAGCATTTTCGCGCCCTTAGCGACGTTTCCACCGTGTCGGTGTTGTTGATTCGTGCAGATCGAAAACATATAATCTGCCGCGCTTGTACGCGGTGTATTTTTTCCAGGTTATCTAACACCGACGCAAGGCGGCTACTTTCTGGGGCTTACATGACGAAGGCACATTCGAACGGCATCGGCCGTCCGCCCATCGCTCGCTGGTTTCTGATTCAGGGCGTAGTGCTGATTTTCGTCAGTCTGGCGTTTCTACTGAAGAGCCCGGTTGCCTGTTATTCCGCCTTTTTGGGAGGCCTTGTTTTCCTGCTTCCCCACGGTTATTTCGCGTTCAAGGCATTCCGCTACTCCGGCGCGCGGGCTGCCAAACAGATCATGAGCTCTTTTTATCAGGGTGAGGCCGGCAAGCTCATCCTGTGCGCCATCCTTTTTACGATGGTGTTTAAATGGATTCAACCGCTTGATGTAGCGGCACTTTTTCTTACATTTGCGATCATGCTGGTCACCAATCTGGTGGCCCCGTTCCTGGCGAACGGCCGAGCGCAGCGAAATTAACTGGACTGAGAGACCGTTATGGCAGGCAGTGCATCTGAATATATCCAGCATCACCTCCAGAACCTAACCTACGGAAAACTGCCGGCGGGCTATGAGCGCGCCGATGGAACCGTCACCACCGAAACCGCCTGGACCCTGGCGCAATCTGGCCGGGAAGCGTCCGACATGGGCTTCTGGGCGGTGCATGTGGATTCCCTTGGCTGGGCCGTTGGCCTGGGTGTGCTGTTCCTGTTCCTGTTCCGCATGGCGGCCAAACGGGTCACCAGCGACATCCCCGGTGGCCTGCAGAACTTTGTCGAAGTGATGATCGAGTTCGTCGACAACAGCGTCAAGGAAACCTTCCACGGCCGCAACAAGGTCATCGCCCCGCTGGCGCTGACCATCTTCTGCTGGGTGTTCCTGATGAACCTGATGGACTTGGTGCCGGTGGACTTCCTGCCACAATTGTTCCATATGGCCGGCCTCGACTACATGAAAGTGGTGCCGACCACCGACGTCAACGTCACCCTGGGCATGTCCCTGTCGGTGTTCGCGCTGATCATCTACTACAGCCTGAAAGTCAAAGGCGTGGGCGGCTTCGTGGGCGAACTGACCCTGCACCCGTTCTCCTCTGACAACCTGTTCCTGAAAATCCTGCTGGTGCCGGTCAACCTGCTGCTGGAAGGCGTAAGCCTGATCGCCAAGCCGATCTCCCTGGCTCTGCGTCTGTTCGGTAACCTCTACGCCGGTGAGCTGATCTTTATCCTGATTGCGTTGCTGCCCCTGTGGGCTCAGTGGACGCTGTCCGTGCCCTGGGCGATCTTCCACATCCTGGTCATCACCCTGCAGGCCTTTATCTTCATGATGCTGACCATCGTGTACCTGAGCATGGCACACGAAGACAGCCACTGATTGCAGTAGAAACCGAGTTGTCGTAAACGAACGCTTTAAACCCTAACCATTAACTGAAAACTTGACTGAAAACTAGGAGTTAACATGGAAACTGTAGTTGGATTGACCGCGATTGCCGTTGCACTGCTGATCGGCCTGGGTGCCCTGGGTACTGCGATTGGTTTTGGTATCCTCGGTGGTAAGTTCCTGGAAGGCGCCGCGCGTCAGCCGGAAATGACCCCGATGCTGCAGGTTAAGATGTTCATCGTTGCTGGTCTGCTCGACGCCGTAACCATGATCGGTGTTGGTATCGCCCTGTTCTTCACCTTCGCCAACCCGTTTGTTGGCCAGATCGCTGGCTAATTGAGTCGCCATCCCGGGGGCGGGTCCCCCGGCTTGACGATTTCTTACACAACAGGCGAGAGGTGAAGACGTGAACATTAATTTGACGATTATCGGTCAAGCCATCGCGTTCTTTATCTTTGTTGTCTTCTGCATGAAGTACGTGTGGCCGCCGATCATGGCTGCCCTGCAGGAGCGTCAAAAGAAGATCGCTGACGGACTGGCTGCCTCAGACCGTGCCGCGCGTGACCTGGAACTGGCGCAAGAGAAGTCTGCCCAGGAACTGCGCGAAGCGAAGCAGCAGGCCGCTACTCTGATCGAGCAGGCCAACAAGCGTGCCAACCAGATTGTGGAAGCCTCCAAAGAGGACGCCCGCAAAGAAGGTGAAAAGCTGATCGAGCAAGCCAAGGCCGAAATTGAACAGGAGCGCAATCAGGCGCGCAACGCTTTGCGTGCAGAAGTTGCCGCTCTGGCCGTTGCCGGTGCCGAGAAGATCCTGGAAACCTCTGTCGATGCCTCCAAGAACAGCGAGATGCTGGAAAAGCTGGCAGCAGAACTGTAAACGACGAGGTTCATCATGGCAGAACTGAGAACGCTGGCTCGCCCTTACGCCAAGGCTGCTTTTCAGGCCGCACAGGACCAGCAGCAGCTGGCCCAGTGGGCTGAAGCGCTGACCCTGGCCGGGCAGATTACAGCGAACGACGTAGTACGACAGCTTCTCGCCAATCCGGGAACGGACGAGCAGAAGAAGGCAGAGCTGATTCTCGCCACCGCCGAGCTGGAGGTGTCCGAGGGGATCCGCAACTTCTTCGCGATTCTCGCCGAGAATCGCCGTCTGGCATTGCTTCCCGAGATTGCGGCGCTCTTCAACACGTACCGCGCTGATCTGGAGCGCACTGTTGATATCGACGTTACCACAGCTTTCGAGCTGTCGGACGAACAGCAGCAGAAGCTCGCCCAGGCACTGTCGACCAAGCTCGAGCGTCAAGTGTCACTCGCAGCGTCATTGGACAAGTCTCTGATCGGTGGTGTGGTGATCCGCACCGGCGATCTGGTCATCGACGCATCTGTTCGCGGAAAGCTGAAAAAGCTGGCCGAGACTCTGAGCTCCTGACTTCAGCACAAGGTTTGAGGATAAAGGCATGCAGCAACTGAATCCATCCGAGATCAGTGACATCATCAAGAAGAGAATCGAGAAGCTCGACATCTCTTCCGAAGCAAAGAACGAAGGTACGATCCTGTCCGTTTCCGACGGCATCGTGCTGATCCACGGTCTCGCCGACGTTATGTACGGTGAGATGGTTGAATTCGCCAACGGCACTTACGGCATGGCTCTGAACCTGGAGCGCGATTCCGTCGGTGCGGTTGTACTGGGCGACTACGACGACCTGGCCGAAGGCCAGAAAGTGCGTTGCACCGGCCGTATCCTGGAAGTACCGGTAGGTCCGGAACTGCTGGGTCGCGTTGTCGACGGTCTGGGTAACCCCATCGATGGCAAGGGTGATCTGGGTACCTCCCTGACCGACCCGATCGAAAAGGTCGCACCGGGCGTTATCGCTCGTCAGTCCGTTGATGAGCCGGTTCAGACCGGTCTCAAAGCCATCGACACCATGGTCCCCATCGGTCGTGGCCAGCGTGAGCTGATCATCGGTGACCGTCAGATCGGTAAGACCGCCGTCGCCATCGATGCGATCATCAACCAGAAGAACACCGGCATCAAGTGTATCTACGTTGCCGTTGGCCAGAAGCAGTCTTCCATCGCCGCCGTAGTGCGCAAGCTGGAAGAGCACGGTGCCATGGACCACACCATCGTGGTTGCCGCCGGTGCCGCCGATCCTGCTGCGATGCAGTTCCTGGCGCCGTACGCCGGTACCTCCATGGGTGAGTACTTCCGCGACCGCGGCGAAGACGCCCTGATCGTATACGATGACCTGTCCAAGCAGGCCGTTGCCTACCGTCAGATCTCCCTGCTGCTGCGTCGTCCGCCGGGCCGTGAAGCCTACCCGGGTGACGTTTTCTACCTGCACTCACGTCTGCTGGAGCGCGCCTCCCGCGTTAACGCCGACTACGTCGAGCAGTTCACCAACGGCGAAGTGAAAGGCCAGACCGGTTCCCTGACCGCGCTGCCGATCATCGAGACCCAGGCTGGTGACGTGTCTGCGTTCGTACCGACCAACGTGATCTCCATTACCGATGGTCAGATCTTCCTGGAAACCAACCTGTTCAACTCCGGTATCCGTCCGGCGATGAACGCCGGTATCTCCGTATCCCGGGTTGGTGGTGCTGCCCAGACCAAGATCATGAAGAAGCTCGGCGGTAACATCCGTCTGGCTCTGGCTCAGTACCGTGAGCTGGCCGCGTTCGCCCAGTTTGCTTCCGATCTGGACGAAGCGACCCGTAAGCAGCTCGAGCACGGTCAGCGGGTTACCGAACTGATGAAGCAGAACCAGTACAGCCCGCTGTCTGTGGCGGAAATGGGTACGGTTCTGTTTGCAGCCAACGAAGGCTTCCTGGACGACGTTGATGTTGAGAAGGTGGTGGACTTTGAAGCCCAGCTCCTGGACTGGATGCGTGCGGAGCAATCCGAGCTTCTGGCCAAGATCAACGAGAAAGGCGATTTCAACGATGACATCGCCGCCGGCCTGAAAGCTGCACTTGAAAAATTCAAGACCACTCAGAGCTGGTAACAAGGCGCGGCCTGCGAGCAATCGCAGGCCGGCTTTGTCACAGCGAGTGTCTAACTTGAGAAGGCAGTGAGTTATGGCCGTCGGAAAAGAAATTCGTAACCAGATCTCCAGCATCAAGAGCACGCAGAAGATCACCAGCGCCATGGAAATGGTTGCGGCGAGCAAAATGCGTAAGGCTCAGGACCGTATGCAGGCGACCCGCCCGTACGCCCAGAAGATGCTGCAGGCGATCGGACACATTGCGAGGGCAAACGCCCAGTACCGTCACCCGTTCATGGTGGAGCGCGACGTCAAGCGCGTGGGCTACATCGTGGTATCGACGGACCGGGGCCTTTGTGGTGGTCTGAACGTCAACCTGTTCAAAACGCTTGTCCGTGAAATGCGAGCGTGGACTGAAAAAGGTGTGGAAACCGATCTGTGCGCCATTGGCCAGAAAGGCACCTCCTTTTTCCAGAACTACGGCGGCAACGTCGTGGCGGCGCTGACCCATCTGGGGGACAGCCCGAGCTCTGAAAAACTCATCGGCAACGTCAAGGTCATGCTGGACGCCTACATCGAAGGCAAGATCGACCGTTTGTACCTGGTACACAACGAGTTCGTGAACACCATGACCCAGAGCCCCAAGGTGGAGCAGCTGCTGCCCCTGCCGGAAGGCGAGGACGAAGAAGAGATCAAGAACCAGTGGGATTATCTCTACGAGCCCGATGCCAAGCAGATCCTGGAAGGTCTTCTGCCACGTTACATTGAATCCCAGGTATACCAGGGTGTGGTAGAGAATCTGGCATGTGAGCAGGCCGCCCGAATGATCGCCATGAAGAGCGCAACTGACAACGCCGGTGGCATCATCGACGAACTCCAGTTGGCCTACAACAAGGCGCGTCAGGCAGCCATCACGCAAGAGATTTCGGAGATCGTAGGCGGCTCTGCCGCGGTCTGATGAGACCCACGATCCAACTGGTTTTAGTGACTATTTAGATAACGAGGAACCGAGCATGAGTAGCGGACAGATCGTTCAGATCATTGGCGCGGTTATCGACGTGGAATTCCCACGTGACGCCGTACCAAAAGTGTATGACGCACTGCTGCTTGAAGGTGGCGACACAACTCTGGAAGTCCAGCAGCAGCTGGGCGACGGCGTTGTTCGTACCATCGCCATGGGCAGCACCGAAGGCCTCAAGCGGGGCCTGACCGCAACCAACACCAACGCACCGATTTCCGTCCCGGTCGGCACCCAGACTCTGGGTCGGATCATGGACGTTCTGGGTCGTCCCATCGACGAGAAGGGCGACATCGGTGAAGACGAGCGCTGGGCCATCCACCGCAAGGCACCGGGCTACGCTGATCAGGCCGCCTCCGCGGACCTGCTGGAAACCGGCATCAAGGTTATCGACCTGATCTGCCCGTTCGCCAAGGGTGGTAAAGTCGGTCTGTTCGGTGGTGCCGGTGTTGGTAAAACCGTAAACATGATGGAACTGATCAACAACATCGCGAAAGAGCACTCCGGTCTCTCCGTATTCGCCGGTGTTGGTGAGCGGACCCGGGAAGGTAACGACTTCTACTACGAGATGAAGGAGTCCAACGTTCTCGATAAGGTGGCCATGGTTTACGGCCAGATGAACGAGCCCCCAGGAAACCGTCTGCGTGTGGCACTGACCGGCCTGACCATGGCTGAGAAGTTCCGTGACGAAGGTCGTGACGTACTGTTGTTCGTGGACAACATCTACCGTTACACCCTGGCCGGTACCGAGGTATCCGCACTGCTGGGCCGTATGCCGTCCGCGGTAGGTTACCAGCCTACTCTGGCCCAGGAGATGGGTGAGCTGCAGGAGCGGATCACCTCCACCAAGAACGGCTCCATCACTTCCATCCAGGCGGTCTACGTACCGGCGGATGACTTGACCGACCCGTCGCCAGCCACCACCTTCTCGCACCTGGATGCGACCGTGGTACTGAGCCGTGACATCGCCTCCAAGGGTATCTACCCGGCGATCGATCCGCTGGATTCCACCTCTCGTCAGCTGGATCCGCTGATCATCGGTCACGAGCACTACGAAGTGGCCCGTGGCGTGCAGACCAACCTGCAGCGTTACAAGGAACTGAAGGACATCATCGCGATCCTGGGTATGGATGAGCTGTCTGAAGACGACAAGCTGACCGTAGCCCGTGCCCGTAAGATCGAGCGTTTCCTGTCCCAGCCGTTCCACGTCGCCGAAGTATTCACCGGTTCCCCCGGTAAGTACGTGCCGCTGAAGGAAACCATCAGCAGCTTCAAGGGCATCCTCAACGGTGACTACGACGACATGCCAGAGCAGGCTTTCTACATGGTAGGATCCATGGAGGAAGCGGTCGAGAAAGCGAAGGAAATGAAGGCCAAGGGTAAATAAGGCATTCATTTCCTGATCGACCAAAGAGGCAACTGACATGGGTATGACCGTGCATTGTGACGTGGTGAGTGCCGAAGAGAAGATCTATTCCGGACTGATCGAAATGCTGATCGCCGCCGGTACAGAGGGTGACCTGGGTATTGCCCCGGGCCACGCCCCTCTGCTGACCGCGCTCAAACCCGGCCCCGTCCGGGTGATCAAGCAAGGCGGTGAGGAAGAGATTCTTTACGTCTCCGGTGGTTACCTCGAGGTTCAGCCGAACCTCGTCACGCTGTTGGCTGATACCGCGGTTCGTGCAAAGGATGTGGACGAAGCCGCGGCTGTGGAAGCCCAGCGCGAAGCCGAGAAGGCACTTGCCAGCAAGACCGGTGAATTCGAGTACTCCCGTGCCGCTGCAGAGCTGGCCGAAGCTGTTGCTCAGCTTCGTACCGTTCAGCAGCTGCGCCGCAAGATGAAGTAATCGTCTTGGAACCTGTTTACGATTTCGTAAACAGGTTCTTACGGTAAGGGATTAACGATCACCGAAGCCGCATCCTGAACGGCGGGGACAGCATCAGTGCTGGCTCCGCGTTGAGGCTGCGGCTTTTTTATTTTAGGGATGCGCAGCGGGTGAACTCCGCCCCAAGGGGCGCTCGGTATCGCCGGCTATAAAGCGCTAGATTTCTAAAGAAGCAGCCGAGGCCATAGGCGGCCACAAGGAGAACCGTTCCACCATGACCCCACTTCACGTCATCATCCTGGCTGCCGGCCAGGGCTCACGGATGAAATCGGCGCTGCCCAAGGTGTTGCATCGGGTGGCCGGCAAGCCCATGTTGCACCATGTGATCGACACCGCGCGCTCGCTCGGCGTGGCCGGTATCCACGGGGTCATCGGCCACGGTGCGGACCAGGTCCGGGCCATCACCGAGGCGGACGATCTCCAGTGGGCGCTGCAGGAGCAGCAGTTGGGTACCGGCCATGCGGTCGCCCAGGCACTGCCGAACATCCCGGACGACGCCAACGTACTGATCCTCTATGGCGATGTCCCCCTCACCAGCGCCGACACCTTGCAACGCCTGGTGGATAAGGTAGGTGAGCGTTCACTGTCGCTGTTGACCGTGACCCTGGACGACCCCCATGGCTACGGCCGCATTATCCGCGATGAAGCCGGCAAGGTACTGGCCATTGTCGAGCAGAAGGACGCCAGCGAACATCAGCATCGCATTACCGAGGTCAACACCGGCATCCTGGCGCTGCCGGCCCGGCTGTTGAAGGACTGGTTGCCCCGGTTGTCGAACAACAACGCCCAGGGCGAGTATTACCTGACCGACGTCATCGCCATGGCGGTGATGGACGGAGTGATGGTGAGTGTGACCCAGCCCGGCAACGAGTTCGAGGTTCAAGGGGTCAACAACCGCCTCCAGTTGGCGGAGCTGGAGCGCTGGTACCAGCGCCGGCAAGCCGATCGCCTGATGACCGAGGGCGCGACCCTGGCGGACCCTGCGCGGGTGGATGTGCGCGGCGAACTGACCATCGGCAACGATATCCTGATCGACGTCAACGTGGTGTTCGAGGGCAAGGTGAGCCTGGGCGACCGGGTTTCCAT
>JBFHLR010000056.1:0-15533 GCA_041594735.1 Marinobacter sp. | reverse complement strand
GCTGGCGTGGGTGGCGAAGTCATCTGCACCGTATTCTAGGAGATACACATGTCCAGGGTTGCCAATAATCCTGTCGTGCTGCCTTCCGGTGTTGAGGTTAAGCTGAACGGACAGGAAATCAATGTGAAGGGCTCCAAGGGAGCGCTTCAATTCACCGTACATCAGGCGGTAGAAGTGTCGCAGGAAGAAAATGTTCTGCGCTTCGCTGCTCGTGATGGCGCCAAGCAGTCCCGCGCTCTCGCAGGTACGACCCGTGCACTGGTCAACAACATGGTGACCGGCGTTTCTGCGGGCTTCGAGCGTAAACTCCAGCTGGTGGGCGTTGGTTATCGTGCCCAGGCGCAGGGCAAAAAGCTCAACCTGACACTGGGTTTCTCTCACCCGGTCGAGTATGAGCTGCCCGAGGGGATCACCGCCGAGACTCCGTCCCAGACGGAAGTCGTTATTCGCGGGATCGATAAGCAACAGGTTGGCCAGGTCGCTGCGGAAATCCGCGCCTACCGTCCGCCCGAGCCGTATAAGGGCAAAGGTGTGCGTTATGCGGATGAGCACGTACGGCGCAAAGAAGCCAAGAAGAAATAAGGCGGGACTATGAGCGCGAATATCGAAAGACTGCGTCGCGCACGTAAGGTGCGTATGAAAATTCGTGAGCTGGGTGCCAACCGTTTGTGTGTACATCGTACACCGCGGCACATGTACGCCCAGGTCACAACTGCTGACGGCAGCAAGGTTCTGGCCTCTGCCTCCACACTGGACAAGGAACTGCGCCAAAGCGCTACCGGTAACGTCGATGCCGCCAAGAAGGTCGGTCAGCTGATTGCTGAGCGGGCCAAGGCTGCAGGCGTCGAAACCGTCGCCTTTGACCGTTCCGGTTACCGTTATCACGGTCGCGTACAGGCACTCGCCGACGCCGCCCGTGAAGCTGGCTTGAAATTCTAAGAGGTGGAGAAGATGAGCGTTAACGAACAGAAAGCGCCTGAGCTCCAGGAAAAGCTGGTTCAGGTAAACCGCGTAGCCAAGGTTGTGAAAGGTGGTCGTATCTTCGCTTTCACCGCCCTGACTGTGGTAGGCGACGGTAAAGGTCGTGTTGGCTTTGGCCGCGGCAAGGCGCGTGAAGTGCCGGTAGCCATCCAGAAGGCCATGGAAGCGGCTCGCAAGAACATGGTTGACGTCGCGCTGGACGGAAACACCCTGCAGTACCCGGTCAAGGCCGTACATGGCGGCTCCAAGGTGTACATGCAGCCGGCATCAGAAGGTACCGGTATCATCGCGGGTGGCGCGATGCGTGCCGTACTGGAAGTGGCGGGCGTTCAGAACGTACTGTCCAAGTGTTACGGTTCGACCAATCCGGTCAACGTAGTCCGTTCCACTATCAAGGGTCTCCAGGCCATGCAAGCGCCTGAAGATATCGCAGCCAAGCGCGGCAAGACCGTGGAAGATATTCTGGGTTGAAGTCATGGCGAATGCTAAAAAGATCAAGGTTACACTGACCCGCAGCCCGATCAGCTGTCAGCCCAAGCACAAACTGTGCGTGAAGGGCCTGGGTCTTCGTAAAATCGGTCATACCGTAGAGGTTGAGGATACCCCTTCCGTTCGCGGCATGATCAACAAGGTGAACTACCTGGTTCGGGTGGAGGAGAACTAAGATGCGTTTGAACGAACTTAGCCCGGAACCCGGTTCACGTCCGAGCGCCAAGCGCGTCGGTCGCGGTATCGGTAGCGGCCTCGGCAAAACCGGTGGTCGTGGTCACAAGGGTCTGAAGTCCCGCTCCGGCGGCAGCGTTGCGCCCGGCTTTGAGGGTGGCCAGCAGCCGTTGGCTCGCCGTCTGCCTAAGTTCGGCTTCACTTCTCGCCAGCAGCGTTATGTCGCTGAGATTCGTCTCAACGAGCTGGCGAAGGTCGAAGGCGACGTGGCCGACCTGGCTGCGCTGAAAAAGGCCGACATCATTCGCGAAGAAATTCGCGAAGCGAAGGTTATCCTCTCCGGCGAGCTGAACCGTCCGGTGACCGTCAAGGGCTTGAAGGTGACCAAAGGCGCTCGCGAAGCTATCGCAGCTGCGGGCGGAAAAGTCGAGGACTAAGGCGAGTCGAGGACTAAATGGCCAAGACAGCATCATTGCCTGCAGGCGCGGGAAAAGGACTGGCAGAGCTGCGTTCGCGGCTCTGGTTTGTCTTCCTGGCACTTCTGGTGTACCGGATCGGTGCACACATTCCGGTGCCGGGAATAAACCCAGATCGTCTGGCGGCGCTGTTTGACCAGAATCAGGGTACCATCCTGAGTCTGTTCAACATGTTCTCCGGTGGTGCACTTGAGCGAATGAGTATCTTCGCGCTGGGGATCATGCCGTACATCTCGGCCTCCATCATCATGCAGCTCATGACTGCGGTCAGTCCGCAGCTTGAGCAGCTGAAGAAGGAAGGTGAGGCCGGCCGGCGCAAGATCAGCCAATACACCCGGTACGGTACCGTTATCCTGGCCCTGGTTCAGGGTATGGGTATTTCGGTAGGGCTGGCGTCTCAGGGCGTCACCTTTAACGACAGCTTCAGCTTTCACTTTGTGGCCGTTATCTCTTTCGTGAGCGGTGCGGTGTTCATGATGTGGTTGGGGGAGCAGATTACCGAGCGGGGCGTTGGTAACGGCATTTCGTTGCTGATCTTCGCGGGTATTGTTGCCGGGTTGCCCGGCGCCATCGGTCAGACGCTCGAACAGGCCCGTAACGGTGAGATGAGCCTGCTGGTCGTGCTCGGCATCGGCGTGCTGGCGGTTGCTGTCGTCGGCTTCGTTGTGTTCATGGAGCGTGGTCAGCGTCGGCTAACCATCAACTATGCCAAGCGGCAGCAGGGACGTCGGGTGTTCGCCCAACAGTCCAGTCATCTGCCGTTGAAGGTCAATATGGCCGGGGTAATACCGCCGATCTTCGCCTCCTCGATTCTGTTGTTCCCGGCCTCCCTGGGGCAATGGTTCGGCCAGGGCGAGGGCATGGAATGGTTGGGTGATATCTCGCAGGCCTTGGCGCCAAGCCAGCCGCTGTATATCATCCTGTTCGCTGCGGCGGTGGTGTTCTTCTGCTTCTTCTACACGGCGTTGATGTACAACCCTAAAGAAGTTGCCGACAACCTGAAGCGTTCAGGGGCGTTTATTCCTGGTATTCGGCCTGGTGACCAAACCGCCAAGTACATTGACGGTGTGCTCACTCGCCTGACGCTGTTTGGTGCAATGTATATCGCAGCGGTATCCCTGTTCCCTCAGTTCCTGATGGTAGCCGGGAATGTGCCTTTCTATCTCGGAGGCACCTCGCTGCTGATTGTAGTAGTCGTGGTGATGGACTTTATGGCGCAGGTGCAGTCGCATCTGATGTCTCATCAGTATGAATCGCTGATGAAGAAGTCCAATCTCAAGGGCTATGGTCGGAACGGCTGAAGCCGTTCCAATTGAAAACTGGAGTCGACAATGAAAGTACGCGCTTCGGTAAAGAAAATTTGCCGTAACTGCAAAGTAATTCGTCGCAATGGCTCAGTACGAGTCATTTGCTCGGAGCCTCGCCACAAGCAGCGCCAGGGTTGATTCACCAGAATCTGCTTCTGACAACGCAAAGGGGTTCGGAATGATGGCGCTTGATCTTTTTATGGTCAGGCGCTATTATTTCGCGCCCTTTTTGTGGCGGAAAATTCACACAGCAAAGCTTTGAACGCGGAGTAATTTGGATGGCACGTATAGCCGGTGTCAATATACCCGACAACAAACATGCTGTTATCTCACTGACTTACATTTTTGGAGTCGGTCGGACGGCAGCCCAAAAGCTTTGCGATGCAGCCGGCGTTCAGCCGGACGTCAAGGTCAAAGACCTTAGCGATGATCAGGTTGAAGCACTTCGTACCGAAGTGGGCAAGCTGACTGTCGAAGGCGATCTGCGTCGTGAAGTTCAGATGAACATTAAGCGTTTGAAGGATCTCGGCTGCTTCCGTGGTCTGCGCCATCGTCATGGACTGCCTGTCCGTGGTCAGCGCACGAAGACCAACGCTCGCACCCGTAAAGGTCCTCGCAAACCGATTCGCAAGTAACAGGTAGGCAATCATGGCAAAGCCAGGTACACGTACCCGTAAAAAGGTGAAAAAGACGGTTGTTGATGGCGTCGCGCACATCCACGCTTCCTTCAACAACACCATCGTGACCATTTCAGATCGTCAGGGCAATGTCCTGTCCTGGGCTACCGCTGGTGGTTCCGGGTTCCGCGGGTCACGTAAGAGTACACCTTTTGCTGCGCAGGTAGCAGCTGAAAGAGCCGGTAACGCGGCTGCTGAATACGGCCTTAAAAACCTGGATGTAGAGGTTAAGGGTCCTGGGCCCGGACGGGAATCTGCGGTTCGCGCGCTGAACGCGTGCGGCTACAAGATCACCAACATCACTGATGTCACGCCGATTCCTCATAACGGCTGTCGTCCGCCCAAGAAGCGCCGCGTTTAAGACAGGAGACAGTGAAATATGGCACGTTACATAGGTCCAAAATGTAAACTGTCTCGTCGAGAAGGGACAGATCTTTTTCTGAAGAGCGGCGCTCGTGCACTGGATAGCAAGTGCAACATCGAGACTCCGCCAGGCATGCACGGCGCTCGTCGCGGCCGGCTGTCTGAGTACGGGGTTCAGCTGCGTGAAAAGCAGAAGGTTCGTCGTATCTACGGCGTACTGGAAAAGCAATTCCGTAACTACTACTCCGAGGCTGCCCGTCGCAAGGGTGCTACAGGCGAAAACCTGCTGCAACTCCTCGAAGGTCGTCTGGACAACGTGGTTTATCGTATGGGGTTTGGTTCAACCCGTGCGGAATCCCGTCAGCTCGTCTCTCACAAGGCGATCCTGGTTAACGATAAGCTAGTTAACATTCCTTCTTATCAGGTCAAGCCGGGTGACGTTGTGAGCGTTCGCGAAAAGGCCAAGAACCAGCTGCGTGTTAAAGGCGCTCTGGATCTGTCTGCCGGACGCGCACCGGTGGGCTGGGTAGAGGTCGACGCCAGCAAGATGTCAGGCGTTTACAAGTCAGTACCTGAGCGTACTGAACTGCCGGCCGACATCAATGAGAACCTCATCGTCGAGCTTTACTCGAAGTAAAGTCCAGTTAGCAACGAGAGCAGATAGGGGCGTCTATGCAGCGTTCAGTACATGAGTTATTGACACCTCGTACCATTGACGTAAAGGAATCCAGCACCACGCGTGCCAAGGTTACTCTGGAGCCTCTCGAGCGAGGCTTTGGTCATACCCTGGGCAGTGCTCTGCGCCGGATCCTGTTGTCCTCAATGCCGGGCTGTGCCATCACCGAGGCACAGATCGACGGTGTACTGCATGAGTACAGCGCAATCGAGGGTGTTCAGGAAGATGTCATTGAGATTCTCCTGAATCTCAAAGGCGTGGCCGTCAAGATGGAAGATCGGGACGAAGTTGAGCTAACCCTCAGCAAGAAAGGCCCCGGTCCGGTCACTGCCGGTGATATCAAGCTGGATCACAATGTTGAGATCGCGAATCCTGACCATGTCATTTGCCACCTGAGCGACAAGGGTGACATGAACATGCGTCTGAAGATTGTTCGCGGACGCGGTTACGAAGCTGCTGATCAGCGTGGTTTGGACGAAGACGAAACTCGCGCGATCGGGCGTCTGCAGCTGGATGCAACATACAGTCCGGTCCGTCGGGTCGCCTATGCGGTTGAAAGTGCCCGCGTAGAGCAACGTACGGACCTGGACAAGCTGGTTATTGATCTGGAGACCAATGGCACCATCGATCCTGAGGAAGCGATTCGTCGGGCGGCCACCATTCTCCAGCAGCAGCTGGCAGTGTTTGTTGATTTCGATCATGAGAAAGAACCTGAGCGTGTAGAGGAAGAGGAAGAAATCGATCCGATTCTGCTGCGTCCGGTGGATGATCTGGAATTGACTGTGCGTTCAGCTAACTGCTTGAAGGCAGAAAACATTTACTACATCGGCGATCTGATTCAGCGGACCGAAGTCGAGCTGCTGAAGACGCCTAACCTGGGTAAAAAGTCGCTGACCGAAATCAAAGACGTGCTGGCCTCTCGTGGCCTGTCTTTGGGGATGCGTCTTGATAACTGGCCACCGGCGAGCCTTCGTGGCGACGACCGGGTTCTGGGCGGTTAATCGCCGAATTGGTAGTTTAAGGTAAGGAATCAGAGCAATGCGTCATCGTAAGAGTGGTCGTAAGTTCAACAGGACCAGTGCGCATCGCAAAGCCATGTTCCGTAACATGGCCGCGTCACTGGTTGAACACGAGCTGATCAAAACGACGCTCCCGAAAGCCAAAGAGCTTCGTCGGGTAGCCGAGCCGTTGATCACGCTCTCTAAGAATGATTCGGTAGCAAATCGTCGTCTGGCGTTCTCTCGCCTGCGTAACGATGCTGCGGTTGCCAAGCTGTTTGACGAGCTCGGCCCCCGTTATTCCGAGCGCCCAGGTGGTTACCTGCGTATCCTCAAGTGCGGCTTCCGTGCCGGCGACAATGCCCCCATGGCATACGTCGAGCTGGTTGGTCGTCCGCTGGATATCGAGGCGGAAGAGGTGGCTGAAGACGAGGATTGATGCCTCGGCTTCATGCCCCCCAAAAAAAGCCGGTGCCCTCAGGGTCACCGGCTTTTTTTTGTCTCGCCGTTGCTGGGGGGGCGGAACGCGTTCAGTCCCCCAGGCCGGGTGCTTAGCCCTTGTAGGCGGCAACCGAAGCTTCGACGGCCTTGCGAGCGGCTTCCGCGTTGTCCCAGCCCTGGACCTTGACCCACTTGCCGGGTTCCAGGGTCTTGTAGTTCTCGAAGAAGTGCTGGATCTGGTCGCGCAGCAGTTGGGGCAGATCCTCGATGTCCTGGATGTCGGTGTAGGACTTGGTCAGCTTGTCGTGCGGCACGGCGACCAGCTTGGCGTCACCACCAGCTTCGTCTTCCATGTTGAGTACGCCCACCGGACGGCAGCGAATGACAGAGCCGGCCTGTACCGGGTAAGGCGTCACCACCAGAACGTCAAGTGGATCGCCGTCGTCGGCCAGGGTGTGGGGAATGAAGCCGTAGTTAGCTGGGTAGAACATGGGGGTGGCCATGAAGCGGTCGACCAGCAGGGCGCCCATGTCCTTGTCCAGCTCGTATTTTACCGGGGAGCTGTTGGCCGGGATTTCGATGGCTACATAGATGTCTTCGGGCGGGTTCTTGCCTGCAGGGATGTGATCAAAGTTCATGATGGATCCTTGTTCCGGGTGATTCAACTGCGGTTAAAAAGTGGCGCAATTATACGTGTATCCCGAACATATCGAAACTAAACCAAGGTAGGTTTATCGGCAGCGAACCGGTGGAGGCCAGTCGCCGCCGACTTTTCATAGCTTCATCTGCTTGGCGATCAGTTCCTTCATGATCTCATCGGTACCGCCGCCAATGGAAAGTATCTTGGCATCCCGGTACAGGCGCTCGACCACCGACTCCCGCATATAGCCCATGCCGCCGTGCAGCTGTACCGCTTCGCGGGTGACCTTCTCACAGACTTCAACGGCAAAGTTCTTCGCCATCGCAACTTCCTTGATGGGATTCTTGCCCGCGGCCATCAGCGCTGCGCAGTGATAGGCGTACTGTCGAGCCACATCAACCTGAGTGGCCATATCGACAAGCTTGTGGCGGTTGACCTGGAACGCGGCGATGGGCCGGCCGAAGGCGTTGCGTTGGCGGCTGTAGGTCAGGGATTCGTCCAGGGCGATCTGGGCGGTCATGTAGGCCATGATGGTGAGCATCAGGCGTTCCTGAAGGAAATTGCTCATGATGGCGATAAAGCCGGCATTCTCTGCGCCAATCAGGCGATCGGCGGGCACCCGGCAGTCTTCGAAGAACAGTTCGGCGGTGTCGCTGGCCCACCAGCCCATCTTTCGCAGTTTGTTGCCCCGGGAAAAGCCGGGGGCGTCGCGGTCGACCAGTAACAGGCTGATGCCGCCGTGGCCCTCGGAACCCGTGCGTACGGCGACGGTATAGTAGTCGGCACGGTGTCCGCTGGTGATAAAGGTTTTGCTGCCATTGACCACGAAATGGTCACCGTCGCGTACCGCCCGGGTCTTCAGGTTGGCCACATCTGAGCCGCCGCCGGGTTCGGTGATGGCCAGGGCGGCGATCTTGTCGCCCCGCAGCACCTCCGGGACCACCTGTTGGCGCAGTTCGGATTGCGCCCATTTGGCGACTGGCGGCAGGCCGATATCCAGCGACCCCAGACTCGCCACCAGGCCGCCGGAGGTAGATCGCATCAGCTCCTCTGATACCGCAACCTTCATAAACACATCGCCCTCGCAAGAGCCGCCGAGGGCTTCCGGGAAACCGATGCCGAGCAAGCCGGCTTCGCCCGCCTTGCGGTAAAGGTCGCGAGGAAACTCGCCCGCTTCTTCCCAGTCATCGATGTGGGGTAACACGTGGGTGGCAATGAATTTTCGTACGCTCAGGCGAACCTGTTCGTGGGTTTCGGTGAAATGGCTGATCACGACACACTCCCTCTGCTAAGGCATTGCAGAGGGCAGTGTGGCTGAAGTGCGACTACCAAGCAAGCGCTTGGTTAGTCATGAAGGGTCAGATGCCTGGGCGAGGAATGCTCTCGACCCCGTTTTGGGTGCCCAGCAACAGCAAATCGGCCGGCCGTCGTGCGAACAGGCCGTTGGTGACCACGCCGACAATCTGGTTGAGTTGCTCTTCGAGCTGGATGGGGCGAGTGATGTCCAGGTTGTGAATGTCGATGATGATGTTGCCATTGTCGGTGACGACGCCTTCCCGGTAGACCGGGTCGCCGCCCAATTTCACGATTTCCCGGCCGACGTGACTACGGGCCATGGGGAGTACTTCCACCGGTAATGGAAACTTGCCAAGTACGCCGACTTTCTTGCTCTCGTCGGCGATGCAGATGAAGGTGTTGGCGACTGCGGCAACGATTTTTTCACGGGTGAGAGCGCCACCGCCGCCCTTGATGAGCTCAAGGTGCTCATTGGTCTCATCGGCGCCGTCAATGTAGAACTCCAGCGTACCGGCGCTGTTCAGGTCATAGACCGGGATGCCATGGCTTCGCAGCCGCTCCGCGGTGGCCTCCGAACTGGCCACGGCGCCGTCGAACTCGGTGCGGATGCCGGCCAGCAGGTCGATGAAAAAGTTGGCGGTACTACCGGTACCGACGCCGATGACGCTGTCGCTGGTCAGGCGGGGGGCAATGTAATCGAGAGCGGCCTTGGCGACGGCGTGTTTGAGTTGGTCCTGATCCATTGTGGGCTCCGGTGAAGCGTGGGAAAGGATGATTTTGGGCATATTATAACGACCCGCCCGCATCGGTTATAGACGACACCCCGGCAAACTTTCTACACTGTGGGTTTTTGCTTCCCAGGACCGGTCCCCTCAAGGCCGACGGCTGGGGAGATGCCCTGGTCTGACAATGGAACCGATGCACCATGCCGCAACGCTACATCAAAAAAATCCTGGATGCCCGCGTCTACGATGTGGCCAATGAAACGCCACTGACCGAAGCCCGAAACCTGTCCCGACGCTTTGACAACCAGATTTTCCTGAAGCGGGAAGACCTCCAGCCGGTGTTCTCCTTCAAGATTCGCGGCGCCTATAACCGCATCGCCCAGCTGTCCGATGAGCAGAAACAATCCGGGGTGATCTGCGCCTCGGCGGGCAACCATGCCCAGGGCGTGGCCCTGGCCGCCAAGAAACTGGGTATCAAGGCTGTCATCGTCATGCCACAGACTACCCCGGACATCAAAGTGCGCTCGGTCCGCAGTCATGGCGCCAAAGTGGTGCTCAAGGGCGATGCCTTTGATGAGGCGGCGGCCCATGCCGCGGAGCTGGTGGCCAAGCAGGGGCTGACCTACATACCGCCCTATGACGATCCCGATGTCATTGCCGGGCAGGGCACCGTGGCCATGGAGCTGATGTGGCAATTCACCCAGCCGTTGCATGCGGTGTTTATTCCGGTCGGGGGCGGCGGCCTGCTCGCGGGCATGGCCGCTTACATCAAGTATCTGCGCCCGGAAATCAAGGTGATCGGGGTCGAGCCTGAGGATTCGAATTGCCTGCAGGCGGCACTGGAAGCCGGAGAGCGGGTGGTGCTGGATGAGGTGGGCATCTTTGCCGATGGTGTCGCGGTGCGTCAGATCGGGCAGCATACCTGGAACATCTGCAAGGATCTGGTGGATGAGGTGGTGACGGTGTCCACGGATGAAATCTGTGCCGCCATCAAGGACATTTTTGACGACACTCGCTCCATCGCCGAGCCTGCGGGCGCGCTGTCCGTGGCGGGGATCAAGAAGTACATCCAGCGCGAGCAGTTGCAGGGGGAGAACCTGGCGGGTGTACTCAGCGGTGCTAATATGAACTTCGACCGGTTGCGCTATATTTCAGAGCGCACCGAGGTGGGCGAAAAGCGGGAGGCGATACTGGCGGTCACCATTCCCGAGCGTCCTGGCTCGTTCAAGACCTTCATCAACGCTCTGCACAAGCGCAGTATCACCGAGTTCAACTACCGCTACTCTGACGAAAAGGAGGCCTGCATCTTTGTGGGTATCCAGATTCAGTCGGGTGGTCTTGGCCGGGATGAGCTGGTGCAGGAGCTGCGGGAGGCGGGTTATCCAGTGATGGACCTGACCGACAGTGACCTGGCCAAACAGCATATTCGGCACATGGTTGGCGGGCATGCCCCCACCATCGGCAACGAGAAAGTGTTCCAGTTTGAGTTTCCCGAACGTCCGGGCGCCTTGATGAAGTTTCTGATGTCCTTGGGTACCCGCTGGAATATCTCGATGTTTCATTACCGCAACCACGGCGCGGCCTACAGTCGGGTGTTGATGGGGGCCCAGGTGGAAGACGCGGAGATCGGGGCGTTTCGTGCCATGCTGGACAAGATCGGCTTCCGCTATAAGGACATGACCGATAATGACGCCTATCGCCTGTTTCTTGGGGCGGGCAATAGTCGGCGCTAGCAAAGCGTGCATTAACAAAAGTTAATTTCGGGGAAATTGTAAATCTGGAGCTGCGTGGTAGTCTTCCGGTGAATTCTGTGAAAGTCTAATAGCTTTTTGATTTCGCTCATTGTCGCCGGAGACTACACCCATGCAGCGCAAGCCTGACACCATTCGGGCCATTGTCGTGATTTTTGCCATCGGTTTGGCGGTCACCGGTATCACGTCTTTACACGCTTCCGAGAAAGACGCCAGTCGTGGCGCGCAAACCGTTCAGATCATGGGTTATACCCGGTAACGACGGCGATCCGTAACGATGCCTTGCAGCGGTATGTCCCAGGGCTCAATGGGCAGTCTCACCACGCGTTGAATCTCATGGGCCAACCCGATCAGCTTGGGGGCCAGCCTCGGCGTGCGCCGCACAAAGGCAAACGTGCGGTCGTAAAAGCCGCCTCCCATCCCCAGGCGTCCGCCTTCGAGATCGAATCCCACCAGTGGCAACAACACCGCATCCAGCGCCCAGGCCGGTCGAATTCGTTCGTGGGTCAGCGATGGCTCGGGAATGCCAAAGCGGTTGTTAACGAGCCGACTGTGGGGCGAGTAGCTGCCAAACACCATGTGACCATGCTGAAACGGGTGCAGAATGGGCAGGTAGAACTGCACCCCCCGGGCCCGTGCCGCAGTGACGAAGGGCTCAGGATCAATTTCGCCGTCGTTGGGCAAGTAGATGCCAATGTGGCGGGCGCGGTACAGCGATGGGCTGGTGAGCAGCAGTGCCGATAGTCGCGCCGCCGCCGATCTTTGTTCGGCCGCCGTCAGTGAACGTCGGCGATTTCTCAAGTCCTTACGGATGTGGGCTCGGGACGACCGCTCCGGATGGGGTTCGAACGGGGCGATGGGGGGGATGTGCATGGCGTTGGAAAAGCTTCCCGGGTTGCCGTTATCGGATGTGGCCCTTGAACCCAAGGTTCAAGGTTGGTGGCCGCTGTGGCAGATTAGGCTTTCCCCCACGGGGGACGTGCTCACAATGCCCTGAAGTAGCCACCTGGGTATTGCGCATCGGCTCGAGGACGTATCCGACCAGCGAACAACCCAGGAAGTCGGCCTATTATAGAGCCACCCCGGGGGCCGAATGCAAACCCGAAATTGTCCCTGCGGCTATTCAGAGGCTGCCGGGCGTTGGTCGGGCTGCGCCAGGGCCTGGTTCAGTGTGCTGTCCATGGCTTGGAGGATGCTGGCGGCCGCGGTGGACATGGTGTCCTGCTGCAACAGCTCATGGGTGATGTTGAGGGCGGCCATCACCGCGATGCGCTCGGTGCCGAAGACTTTGCCGCTGGCGCGGATCTCCCGCATCTTGCGATCCAGGTGTCGCGCTGCCTGCTCCAGGGCATGGCGGGCGTCTTCCGGGCACGCCACCAGGTATTCCTTGTCGAGAATTTTAACTTCTACGGTCGTCGGCTGTTCGGACATCAGTGTTGCTCCAAGGCCCTGAGACGGCCGATCATGGCTTCAATCTTGTTTTTTGCAAGATCGTTTTTCTGCATGAGCTGGGCGCGCTCCCGGTTCCAGTCGTCCTGCAACTGGCGCATGGCCGCGTTGTCGTGCTCCAGCTGTCTGCAACGCTCTACCAGCCGGTCCAGCTTGTCCGCTAATGCCTGCAATTCGGACTGATCCATGACGTGTCCAGTAACTATGAGTAGGAATGGAACTAACTATAAGTGTGGACTGTAAGCTGGTCAATTTACAGGGATGTCATTCCGTGGAAGTCGTCCCAAAATGCTGCCTTCGGCTGTGCCACCAGGCTCGGACGGCAGGAATCAGGCCAACCAGGGCGGCGGCCAGCGGGACACCGGCCAGCACCAGCCATTCCATTGCGTCCAGCGGGCGGAGCTGCAGGTGCAGTCCATAGTGGTCCACGAGCCAGGGGCCGGCTGCGGCGATCAGCGCGACGCCTATTAGCAACGCCAGCAGACAGGCGAGTGTAGCGAGCGCGGTGCACTCAATGACATACAGCAGCGCGATCAGGCTTGGGGAGGCGCCGATGGCTCGCAGAATGGCGATTTCCTGCTGTCGGTGCACCTGAAGAGTCAGTAATACGGCTGCCAGCCCAACCAGGCTGGTTATCACCACGAAGCCGGTAATCGCCAGCAGCGCGCGTTCGAACTGTCCCATCATGCGCCACAGCTCGCTCAGCGCAATACCCGGTAGGATCGCGGTGAGCGGTTCAGCGTCATATTCATTGAGCTGGCGCTGCAGGCGAAAGGTGAGCACCTTGCGCTCAACGCCCAGCAGAACGGCGGTAATGGCTTGGGGGGGCAGATCCAGTTGTCGGGCCTGATCCCTGGACAGGGTGCGTCCCGGGCGGGGCACGCCGGACTCCCAGCCGGCATGGATGGCTTCCAGCCCTTGCAGGCTGACATAGACTGCCCGGTCCACCGGCGTGCCGGTTGGCGCCAGGATGCCGCTGACCCGAAAAGGGGTCTGATCGTGTTTCAGGAAGCTGGTGGCCCCGCCGCCATGGGACAGAATCAGCTCTTCGCCGAGCTGGTGGTGGAATTCCCGGGCGACATTGGCCCCCAGGACCACATCGAAGACGTCATCAAACCAGACGCCGGAAGCCAGCTGGAGCGGGCGGTCGTTACCATGGCGATAGTGTTTCAGAAAGCCTGAATCGGTGCCCACCACCCGATAGCCCCGGTAGCTGTCGCCAAGCGATAGCGGAACCAGCCAGTCCACGGCGTCCATTTGCCGCAGCTTCTGGTAGGTCGACCAGTGGATGTTGTTGGTGGCGTTGCCGAGGTGGAACACCGAGTACATGAGTAGGTTGAGTTGCCCGCCACGGGCGCCAACGATCAGGTCGGTACCGGAGATGGTGCTGGTGAATGACTGACGGACTTCAGTGCGTAAATACTGCACGCCCAAGAGCAGCACAACGCTGAGGGTCAGGGTCAGGGTGACCAGCGCCAGAATGCCCCGGCGATGCCAGATGCTGGCCAGGGCCAGCGACAGTGGCAGACGAAGGTTCATTGGTGGGCTCCGAGGGTCAGTTGATTGGGGAAGTGTTGCGCCAGGGCCTCATCGTGGCTGACAAACAGTACCGAGGTGTGGCGGGCATTGGCCTGGTCCAGCAGGATCTGGATAAAGCGGTCGCGATTGCCTGTGTCCAGGGCTGAGGTGGGTTCGTCGGCGAGAATCAGCGCCGGTGATCCGATCAGCGCTCGTGCCGCGGCCACGCGCTGCTGCTGGCCGACGCTCAGTTCGGTGATGGGGCGATGCCAGTGACGGGCCGGGATGGTGAGGGCCTCGAGCAATGCCTCGGCCTCTTTTTGTGCCGAGGGGGCGGTGCGTAAACGGCGCCGGGCCGATAACCGGCAAGGCAGCAGTACGTTGGCCAGGGGGCTCAGATAGGGGACCAGGTTGAACTGTTGAAAAATCACCCCAAGCTGATCGGCCCGCAGTCGGTCAAATCGCCCCCGTGACAGCTGGCGGGCATCTTGCCCCATGAGCGTCAGTTGGCCCTGTTGCACCGGCGACAGGCCGCAAACAAGACTCAACAGGGTGCTCTTGCCACTGCCGCTGGGTCCCCGAAGAAACAGGTGGTGTCCCTGGGGGAGGGTGATGTCCGGGTAGTGAAGGGCGGGGGCCTGGGGATTCCAGC
The DNA here is from genome assembly GCA_041594735.1 of Marinobacter sp. Classification (GTDB taxonomy): domain Bacteria; phylum Pseudomonadota; class Gammaproteobacteria; order Pseudomonadales; family Oleiphilaceae; genus Marinobacter. The sequence goes on along the minus strand of JBFHLR010000056.1, from coordinate 920 downwards.
GGAAGGTGAGTCCCCGGCACTGGATGGCGAGCGGTGGCTGTGTGGTCGATGGCGCGGTAGGTGTCATGTTGGTCGGGTCAATGTTGGAGTATGATGGCTTGTCCACGTTTAGAAAGGTCTGGTCGTTACATGGTGAAGCGTATTGGGATTTTGGCTTGGGTTGTAGTCGGGATAGGTCTGGTCGCATCGATGGCGGCCCGGGCGGAGACCGACTGGCGCGAAATCGACTGGCTCGAACTGATGCCCGCCACGGATGTCGCCCTGCTGGAGAGCCTGCCCGAGGTTGAACACGAGGGCGAAGGGGCCGCCGCCCTGCCGGACGAAATCATGACCGGGCGCACCGTTCCGGAGATGGACGGTGTTATTGGCAAGATTCCCGGTTTCGTGGTGCCTCTGAAGACGACCCAGGACATGCGTATCCTGGAGTTTTTTCTGGTGCCCTATTACGGTGCCTGCATTCATGTGCCGCCGCCTCCCCCCAACCAGATCATACACGTTACCTATCCCGGCGGTTTCAAGCTGGACGTGCTTTACGAACCGGTATGGGTGCAGGGTACGCTGGAGATCGAGCGTACCGAGAATGACATTGCCTCGGCCTCCTACGCACTCGAGGCGAAACATGTGGAACTGTACCAGTATTAGGGCACGAGTCTCAGCAGCGGGTTGTCCTGTGACAGCTCACTACTGCCCTGGCCGTGTTCGCTGAGCCATTCCACCCGCAGTTCTTCCAGGTTGGTAAACTGCTCCAGCAGGGGTGAGCCGATTTCCTGGCCGGCAACCGGGCGGTCGCAGCGAATGGTCTGGCTTACTTCCACGTCCCGGTGCGTTGTTGTCGCCTGGTGTTCGTCACCATGTGGCTCGTGCTCGTGCTCATCCGCGTGTTCGGCTTCGTGTTCGTGCTTCTCGGTTGAGCCGTCGTC
>JBFHLR010000055.1:0-15830 GCA_041594735.1 Marinobacter sp. | reverse complement strand
TAACGCGTCATGCAGATTCCGTGTGATTTATCTGGTTCGGTGAAGGAGGGAGATTGTCATCTCAAGATGGGACGCCAGACTACCAGAACCGCCCGGTGTTCTCAATCACAATCCCGCTCCACAACGATCCGCCAGCCACTCTCGGGAAGGTCCCCACAGAACCGGGGAGACAACCAGAGGCGGCCGATGCCGACCAACTCATCCCGCTCGTAGAAAAGCGGCAACCGTGCCCGCTGCCAGGGCGGTATCGCCTGTTCCTGCAGCCAGGTTTTCAGGGATCGCGAGGGGCCACCGGCCATGGGCCGGAAGCGCTCACCACCCTGGCGAAAGCCTACCCGGATTTTCGGTATTTGCTTACACCCGGCATCAATCTGAAGCAGCGTGATTCGCAGCGCCTCCCAGCGAACCGGCTCACCCGGCGTCAGGCAGTCCACCCCCGTCGGCATTTCGGCCTGATCAGCCACCAGATAGAGCTGACCACGGTAGCGCCTAACGACAAAACCATCCCCCCGCAACTCCGGCTCCCGGTCTCGCCCGGCACCCACCAGATCCGCCAACACGGCAGACCAATCCTTCAATTCGGGTGCCGGATACCCGGCCTGGGCTATCCACCAGCGTAGCAGGTTTTTTTGCTCAGACCGGCTCAGCGCTGCCAGGCCGTCCAACCTCAGAGTTCCGGCTTCCGTACCCACCGTGGCGAAATGTAGCCGCGCCAGGGACTCCGCCAGCTCGGCGGCTTCCTTGCAGGCGGCGGCGGAGGCGTCCAGGCGGGCCAACAGGCTGGGCCAGCGGTGCTTGAGCGCGGGCAGGATGGCGTGACGGAGGAAATTACGGTCAAAACGTTGGTCGGTATTGCTCGGATCATCGCTCCAGTGGAGACCGGCGGCTTCGCCCCAGGCCCGCAGCTGCGCACGATCCACCTGAAGGAAGGGGCGCACCAGCCTGCCCTGCCCCAGCGGTCTGCTGGCCGGCATCCCGGCCAGCCCGGCGACGCCCGACCCCCGTAGCAGGCGAAACAGCACCGTTTCCGCCTGGTCATCCCGGTGGTGGGCCATCAACAGCACGCCGCCGCCAGCGAGCACCTGCTCGAACACCTGATAACGGGCCTTGCGGGCAGCCTCTTCCAGGCCGCCAACGCTCCCGTTTGCGCGGGCGACCGACACCGATCGGCTCAGGAAATCCACTCCCAGCGCCTGGCACTGCTGCCGACACAGGGCTTCAGTCTCATTGGCGTTAGCCTGCAACTGGTGATTGACGTGAACGGCGGTGAGCTGGGCGGATGGCGGCAGACTGTGTGCGACCACATGCAGCAGGACGATGGAATCAAGCCCACCGCTGAGGGCGACAAAGACCGGAGTCTCGGCCTGACAAGCCAATACCGGGGCGGTCAGGACATCAGGCCAAGAGAAATCTGCGGAGCGGACGTTACCGCCCCGAGTCATAGCGTGTCAGACGCTCGTAGCGGCGCGCCACCAACTCGTCGGTTGGCAGCCGCTGCAACTCATTCACGCCACTGACCAGCGCCGCTTTGAGCGAAACAGCCATGGCTTCCGGGCTACGGTGGGCGCCGCCCAACGGCTCGGGAATGACGTTGTCCGCCAGACCAAGATCCTTGAGCCGATCCGCCGTAACGCCCATGGCTTCGGCGGCCTGGGCCGCGTATTCCGCGCTTTTCCAGAGAATGGAGGCACAACCTTCGGGGGAGATGACCGCATAGGTGGAATACTGCAGCATATAGAGATGATCGCAGACCCCAATGGCCAGCGCGCCACCGGAACCACCCTCACCAATGACTGTGGAGATGACCGGAGTCTTGAGGCGGGACATCACTGCCAGATTGTAGGCAATGGCCTCACTCTGGCCCCGCTCCTCGGCGCCAATGCCCGGGTAGGCGCCCGGCGTGTCGATAAAGGTCAGGATCGGCAGCTTGAAGCGCTCAGCCATTTCCATCAAGCGCAGGGCCTTGCGATACCCCTCCGGGCGCGGCATGCCGAAATTGCGCTTGACCTTGTCACGCACTTCCCGGCCCTTCTGGTGACCGATGACCATCACCGGCTTACCCTCAAGCCGCGCCGTGCCGCCAATGATGGACAGGTCGTCGGCGTACTTCCGGTCGCCGTGGAATTCGTCGAAATCGTCAAACATCAGATCGATGTAGTCCTGGGTATAGGGGCGACGCGGGTGGCGGGCCAGGCGGGCAATATCCCAGGGCTGCAAGTCGGAGAAGATGCTCTCGGTGAGACTCGTGCTCTTGCTCTTGAGCCGGTTGATCTCATCGTTGATGTTGATATCGGTGTCGTTCCCCACCATCCGAAGCTCTTCGATCTTCGCTTCGAGATCGGCGATCGGCTGTTCAAAGTCCAGATAATTCGGATTCATGACGTTCCATCATAGTGTTAGTGAGCGAAGAGCCCTGGCCACCGTCAGCAAGCGCCACTCCTGCGGCGCCGCAGGCCTGACCGCAAGCCGCAGACTCTCTCCAAACCAGAATTTCGGCTAACGATAGCAGCGCATTGCCAGGGGCTAAAGCGGACATTGGTATAAGTCGGTGTAAAAATCGCGAATTTTAACCGAAGCGCAACAAAAGCCGGCTTCAGTCGTAGACCAGCTCCACTGACTTCTCGCCCATCAGGTATTTTAGCTCCAACAATAGCTCATCATTGGGTTGAACGCGCCAACTTTCCCCCAATTCGATACGAGTTTGTGCCTGATCGCCACAATATTCAATCCAGATCGGGCTGCCCTCGCAGCGGAACGGGCGCAGGGTGCTGTCCAGCTTATCCAGCAAACCGTTCTGTAACTGGCTCGATTTCAGGGTCAGTTTCAAGCCACGGCTGAATTGCTGTCGTGCGGTCGCCACGTCCATCACCGAGCTGACCCGCATTTTCATCTGCCCGGAATAGTCGTCGTGGCTGACCTGCCCCTCCACCACGATGACCTGGTCCGACCCCAGCAACTCCCTGTTCTCGATGAAGGTTTCCGAGAACAGGGTGGCCTCGATGCGGGCACTCCGGTCATCCAGGGTGATGAAACACATGGTGGAGCCGGATTTGGTCTTCATGGTGCGCTGGGCCACCACCAGCCCCGCCACCCGCTGGGGTGACTTGTTGGGCTTGAGATCGGCAATGGAGCAGCGTACAAAGCGGCGGACCTCCCGTTCGTACTCGTCGAACGGGTGGCCGGTCAGATACAGCCCGAGGGTGTCCTTTTCGCCCTTGAGCCGCTGTTTCTCCGGCCACTCCCGTACATGGGCAACGTCGGCAAACAGGTCTTCACCGTCGCCTCCGGTCAGCGCCTCGCCAAACATGTCCACCATGCCGGCGAATTCATTGCGGGACTGCTGCTGGGCCTGCTGCAGCGCCTTGTCGATGCTGGCCATCAACTGCGCCCGGCCCGGCCCCAGCTTGTCCATGGCACCGGCCCGGATCATGGCTTCGATGGCCCGCTTGTTAACTTTCTTCAGATCCACCCGGCTGCAGAAATCGAACAGATCCTTATAGGGGCCGCCTACGGCGCGACTTTCCACCACGCTCTGGATCGGACCTTCCCCCAGCCCCTTGATGGCGCCGAGGCCGTAGACGATCTGGCCATCGTCGTTAACGGTGAAGGTGTATTCGGAGGTGCTGACGTCCGGCAACACCAGATCCAGCTTCAGGTTGCGACACTCCTCCACCAGCGTTACCACCTTGTCGGTGTTCTGCATATCGGCGGTCAGTACTGCCGCCATGAACTCGGCGGTATAGTGGGCTTTCAGCCACAGCGTCTGGTAGGACACCAGCGCGTAGGCGGCGGAGTGGGATTTGTTGAAGCCGTAGCCGGCAAACTTCTCTACCAGATCGAAGATGTTTTCCGCCAGCGTCTTGTCGATGCCGTTGTTTTCACAACCTTCCAGAAAAAAAGCTTTCTGTTTGGCCATCTCCTCGGGTTTTTTCTTACCCATGGCCCGCCGCAGCATGTCCGCGCCACCCAGGGTGTAGCCGGCCATCACCTGGGCAATCTGCATGACCTGCTCCTGGTACAGGATGACCCCATAGGTAGGCTCAAGCACCGGTTGCAGTCCCTGGTACTGGTAGTCCGGGTGCGGATAGGACAACGGCTGCTTGCCGTGTTTGCGGTCGATGAAGTCGTCCACCATCCCCGACTGCAGCGGCCCGGGTCGGAACAGGGCCACCAGTGCGATCATGTCTTCCAGGCAGTCTGGCTGCAGCCGTCGGATCAGATCCTTCATCCCGCGGGATTCCAGCTGGAACACGGCGGTGGTTTCCGCCCGCTTGAGCATGTCGAAGGAAGGCGTGTCGTCCAGCGGAATGGTGTTGATGTCCAGCGGCGACTTACCCTGCTTCTGCCGCCGGGGATTGATCATGCCCAGTGCCCACTTGATGATGGTCAGGGTCCGCAGACCCAGGAAGTCGAACTTCACCAGCCCGGCGTCTTCCACGTCCCCCTTGTCAAACTGGGTGACCAGGCTCCCGCCGTCTTCGTCACAGTACAGCGGTGAGAAATCGGTGATCTTGGTGGGGGCAATCACCACACCACCGGCGTGCTTACCGGCGTTACGGCACACGCCTTCCAGTTTTAGTGCCATCTCCCAGATTTCCTGGGCTTCTTCGTCCTGCGCCAGGAAGTCCTTGAGCTGCGGTTCCTCCTCAATGGCCCGGTTCAGGGTCATACCCACTTCGAACGGGATCAGCTTCGACAGCTTGTCCGCCAGGCCGTAGGACTTGCCCTGCACCCGGGCCACGTCCCGCACTACCGCCTTGGCCGCCATGGTACCGAAGGTAATGATCTGGGACACCGCCTGCCGGCCGTACTTCTCCGCCGTGTAGTCGATGACCCGGTCGCGGCCTTCCATGCAGAAGTCGACGTCAAAGTCCGGCATCGACACCCGTTCCGGGTTGAGGAAGCGCTCGAACAGCAGGTCATACTCCAGCGGATCGAGATCGGTGATCAGCAACACATAGGCCACCAGGGAGCCGGCACCGGAACCCCGGCCCGGCCCCACCGGTACGCCGTTGTTCTTGGCCCACTTGATGAAGTCCATCACGATGAGGAAGTAGCCCGGGAACCCCATCTGGATGATGATATCCAGCTCGAAGTCCAAGCGCTTGTAATAGGCCTGGCGCTTGGCATCGTACTCCGGATCGTCTTTGCTGAGGATGCCTTCTAACCGCGCCTCCAGCCCCTCTTCGGAGACCTTGCGGAAGTAATCGTCCATGGTCATCCCGTCCGGGATGGGGTAGTTGGGCAGGAAGTATTCCCCCATGCGCACCTTCACCGAGCAACGCCGGGCAATCTCCACCGTATTCTCGATGGCTTCCGGGATGTCCGAGAACAGCTCGATCATTTCCTCGGCACTGCGGAGGTATTGCTGGTCGCTGAATCGGCGATCCCGGCGAGGGTCGTCCAGGGTCCGGCTCTCGCCAATACAGACCCGGGCCTCGTGGGCCTCGAAATCGTCCGCCGTCAGGAAGTGGACATCGTTGGTGGCCACCACGGGGCAGTTCAGTGCCGCCGCCAGCTCCACGCTGAGATGCAAGCAATCCTCATCGCCAGCCCGGCCGGTGCGCTGCAGCTCCAGGTAGAAGGCGCCCGGGTACAGGTTCATCCAGTATTGAGCCCGCTCCCGGGCCAGCTCGGTTTTTCCCGCCAGCAGCGCCTTGCCGACGTCCCCCAGCTTGGCGCCGGACAGGGCGATCAAGCCTTCGGCTTTCTGCTCCAGCCACTCACGCTGGATAATCGGCTTGTCGTAGCGCTGGCCTTCGGTGTAGCCGCGAGAAACGATCTCCGTCAGATGCAGGTAGCCGGTCTGATTGCGGGCCAGCAGGGTAATCCGGAACGGCACTTCGGGGTCGTCCGGGTTGTCCAGCCACAGGTCGGCGCCAATGATGGGCTTAACGCCTGCCCCCACCGCGCTCTTGTAGAATCTAACCAGCGAACAGAGGTTGGACTGCTCGGTCAGGCCCACCGCCGGCATCCCCAGTTCGGCGACCCGGCCAATAAGCGGCTTGACCCGCACCAAACCGTCTACCATGGAATACTCGGAGTGAACGCGGAGATGTACGAAGGTCTGAGGCAAGTTCTGATCCATTAAGTCGATGTGGACGAAAAGTCGATGTGGACGTAAATCTGAGCGGTACGTCGCCGCTAGCGGCCCATCAGTTCATGCAGTTGGGCTTCGGTCTGGGGGCCAAAGCGGGCTTCCAGCAGTTTTCCTTCGGGAGTCACGACGAAAGTCGCCGGCAGTGCCATGGGCGTCTGCCAACCGAACTCTGGCCCGGGATCGCGGGTCAACAGCGTGAACTCGATGCCCATGGTGGCGCGCAGATCCTCCAGGGCGGGGCCCACCACACCATCGAAGTTCACCCCCAGCACGGTGATGCCCGCATCCCGGTCCAGGGCATTCAGTTCCGGAATCTCCTCCAGGCAGGGCTTGCACCACTCGGCCCAATAGTTGACCAGCACCCACTCGCCGCGCAGCGCCTCCCACACCAGCGGGCGACCGCTGGCGGTGGGCAGCTCGGTCTGGCTGCAGCCGGCCAGCAGCAACGCCAGCACCGGGATGGGGCGGCGCGCCAAGGCGCACAGATATCGGGTAACGGGGTACTGCACGAACGGGCCTCCTGTTAGACTAACTGACCAAAGCAACCGTCCCGACTCCGGGAGCGGGAAACGGCTCAGGAAAGACAGAGAACCATGACAGAACCGACCAGAATTTTCCACAATCCTCGCTGCTCAAAATCCCGCCAGACCCTGGCGCTGATCGAAGACAAGGGTATCCAGCCGGAGATTATACGTTACCTGGAAACGCCGCCGACAGCCGCAGAACTGTCCGACATTCTCGACCTACTCGGATTGGCGCCGCGGGAACTGATGCGCACCAAGGAAACCCTCTACAAGGAACTGGCTCTGGACGACCCGGCACTGGATCGCGATTCGCTGATCAACGCCATGGTGGCCAACCCCAAACTGATCGAACGTCCCATCGTTATCCGTAATGGCAAGGCCGTGCTTGGCCGGCCACCCGAAAACGTCCTGGACATCCTTTAAGCCGCCAGCCGGAGCAACTGCATGCCTTCATCACAGCCCTACGTGCTGGTGCTTTACTACAGCCGCAGCGGACAAACGGCGGAAATGGCGACCCAGATTGCCCGCGGCATTGCCCGTTGTGGCATTGAGGCTCGCTTACGTACCGTACCCCCGGTCTCGCCGGACACCGACTCGAGCCTGCCCGCGGTGCCGGACAACGGTGCCCCCTACGCCACCAAGGCCGACCTGGCGGATTGCGCTGGCCTGGTGCTTGGCAGCCCAACCCGGTTTGGCAACATGGCGGCACCGCTGAAACACTTTCTCGATAGCACCGGCGACCTATGGCTCAGCGGCGCGCTCAGCGGCAAGCCTGCGGGTGCCTTCACGTCCACAGGGAGCCTCCATGGGGGCCAGGAGACCACCCTGCTCACCATGATGCTGCCGCTGCTGCACCACGGCATGGTGCTGTGCGGCGTGCCCTATACCGAAAAGGCACTGCATGAAACCCGCGGCGGCGGCACCCCCTACGGCCCATCCCACTGGGCCGGCACCGAAGAGCAGCAGCCGCTGAGCAACCACGAGAAAACCATCTGCCAGAGCTTTGGCGAACGCCTGGCTTCGCTGGCACTGCAACTAGGCCCACAGGATTAATTCATGCTGTACACCCCCAAGGCCCGCACCACGGCTACCCTGACCTCCGTACTGTACCTGGCCGTAATCGCCGGCTTGATTCTCACCACCTTCTATCCGGCACCGGTGCCAGGGGTATCCATCCCGCTGATGCTCGGCGTCAAGCTACTGCCACTGCTGCCCTTTATGGTAGTGGTGTTTCGCGGCAACAACCGGGCCTATATCTGGCTCAGCTTCATCGTCCTGTTCTATTTCACCCGCTACGTGGTCAGCGCCTGGCTGACGGAAGGCGCGGCCGGGCCAATGGCGCTTACCGTGCTGACGTTCTTGCTGTTTTCCACCGCCATGGTCCATCTTAAGGTGAACCGCAGACAACCCGATTCGACTCCTGCCACCCAGTAAGGGAAACCGATGATGGTCGAAAGCCGAGTCCCCTCTCCCCACCGCACCACCCTGACCCTGCGCGATGTCTGCACCGCCCTGGTCAGCAGCGGCGAGCTCAGCCAGGAAGACGCCGAGCGGGTGCTGACCACCAATCTCGGCGGCGACCAACGCCACCGCCATCCTCTGGAACTGGTGGCCCAGGCCTCCCTGAAAAGCCTGCGAACCAGCCATAGTCTGGGACTGGAACAGCTGACCCAGTGGCTGGCCAGCTGGAGCGGCCAGCCCTACTTCCACATAGATCCCCTCAAGATCGATGCGCCGGCGATCGCCCGGGTCATGTCCTACGGGTTTGCCCAGCGCCACAACATCCTGGCGGTGGAAATCGGTCGCCAGGAGGTGGTGATCGCCAGTGCCGAACCGTTCAAGCTGGAATGGGAAGCCAACCTGCGCCATGCGCTTCAGAAAGACATCAAGCGCGTGGTAGCGAACCCGGAAGATATCCGCCGCTTCACGGTGGAGTTCTACCAGCTCGCCAATTCGGTCAGCAAGGCCAGCGGCGACCAGGGCAACGGCAGCTCTGGCATCCAGAACTTTGAACAGTTGCTGGATCTAGGCAGCAATGAACACCCGGACGCAAACGATCAACATGTGGTCAAGATTGTCGACTGGCTGCTGCAGTACGCGTTCGAACAGCGGGCCAGCGACATCCATATCGAACCCCGTCGCAATGTCACCCAGATCCGCTTCCGCATCGACGGCGTGCTCCACAACGTGTACGAATTCCCGGACCAGGTGGGGGTGGCGGTGACCAGCCGTCTCAAGATTCTCGGGCGACTCAATGTGGCGGAGAAACGGCGACCTCAGGACGGTCGCATCAAGACCCGCAAACCCGATAACAGCGAAATTGAACTACGACTGGCCACCATGCCCACGGCGTTCGGCGAGAAGATGGTGCTGCGGGTGTTCGATCCGGAAGTGCTGCTGCAGTCGTTCGAGCAGCTGGGCTTTTCCCGTGAGGACCAGGAGCGCTGGCGGGACATCACCCATCGCCCCCACGGTATCGTGCTGGTCACCGGCCCCACCGGCTCAGGCAAGACCACCACCCTGTACTCCACACTGAAGCAGCTGGCGTCGTCCGAGGTCAATGTCTGCACCATTGAAGACCCCATCGAGATGGTGGAGCCGGCCTTCAACCAGATGCAGGTGCAGAACAACATCGAGCTCACCTTCGCCGCGGGCGTACGCTCCCTGCTGCGACAGGACCCCGACATCATCATGATCGGTGAGATCCGCGATCTGGAGACCGCTGAAATGGCCGTCCAGGCCGCACTCACCGGCCACCTGGTACTGTCCACCCTGCACACCAATGACGCCCCCAGCGCCATTACCCGGTTGCTGGAGCTCGGCATTCCCCCTTACCTGATTCGGGCGACGGTATTGGGGGTGATGGCGCAACGACTGGTGCGTACCCTGTGCCCCCATTGCAAGACCCCCACGCCGCTGGACGATCAGGCCTGGCACAGCCTGACCAGCCCCTGGAAGGCAACGCCGCCGGAGCGGGTGTTCCAACCCGCCGGCTGCCTCGAATGCCGCAACACCGGCTACCTGGGCCGCGCCGGCGTCTATGAAATCCTGCAGCTGGATGGCGCGCTGACGGCACAGATCAACGAACAGTGCGAACTGGAGAAACTGCGACGGGATGCCTACCGTCAGGGCATGAGGTCCTTGCGACTCAGCGGCGCCCAAAAGGTGGCCGCCGGCCAGACCACTATTGAGGAGATTCTCCGGGTCACCCCGGAAAGCCAGCGCTGATTAACGTCCCGAACCCGGGCTCAGCCCGCATTGCGCCAGCAGCCGCTGCCAGCTTTCCGTGTGCCGTTGCATGGCCGCATCCAGCCGGCCCCAGAGTCCCTGGGGGTTATCCACCACCAGGTGCTCGAGATACCAGTGCCGGAAGTTCGCCGGCATGGTGTCGGACTGAAGCTCCGCCAGTCGGGCCAGGGGGGGGATCAACTCATCGCGGACCTGGCGAACCTGCGCCAGGTAAGGCTGAACTCTCGCCGAATAGACGTTGTACAGCACTCCCTCCATCTGTTCGGAGCGGTTATTGGGTTTCCGGTCCAGGCACAGCGGGCGACCATTGAGGCGGGTCTGCAGCAGCAAGGTGGCATCGCTCAGGCGGGTGGTCAGCAGGTGGGCGCTGGTAAACAGCTGCCCCGCGAGGTGCTGGGATTCCCAGCGCTGGTGGATCGGGCCGACGCCGTCCAGCGTCAGCGAATGGTCACCGGCAAGCAGCGCCGCCAGCAACTCATTGAAGTGGCGAATGTCCCCCGCCAACTGCGCCACCGGCTCTGCCCGGGGCTCGGTTGGGAGCGGCCCCTTGGCCAGGGTCAGCAGGGACTCGATTTCCTCGGTGCCCCAGGAGGCATTCCAAACGGCAATCGGCAGGGCTTCGACTTTGCTGGCGATGGCCTGTTCGATACTGCCTCGAAGTTCCGGCTTGTCGATCTCGGGCAGGCAATCCCTCGCCGCGCGAATAAACCGCAACTCGTAACGCAGCCGATTCAGGGGCTGCATCACCCGCCCCATGACCGAATTGCGTTCACCCACCACATACTGCAACTCGCAGCCGTACAGCGAGAGGAAGTCCAGCATGTCCATATCCAGCGCAGGTGCCGTCAGGCGGCGCTCCCGACGCAGAGGCATCAGCTCTCCACTGGGTATCGGCTGAAGTTCGGCGGAACGCTCCAGCACCCGCCCCACCCGCTCGACGTATTCGTCCATCATCGTGTCGGCCTGGGCAAACGGATCGCACCCTGCCAGCAACAGGGCCGTCACCCAAACGGAGCATCCGTACAGCAGGGGCCGAAGATGGGGCATCGAGCACTCCACTCTCTACATGTTTTTCCTGGCTAAATAATTTGCCCGGCAAGGTGTCGTGCCTGGCTAGCTGTTGCACCCGATAAGGTTTGGCAACGGGCTGGATGCTGAATCGGCCAAGTGTTACCACAGGCGCCGGGCACGACAAAATCAGAGACTGCGATGTCAGGCACTACGACGTCACGCACTATGATGTCAGGCACTACAATGGAAAATGGTTTCTTAACAGTGTATCCACGTCTTCGAATGTGCGCATGACTTTTCGCTCCGACTCCGGGTGGCTACCGTCCCGGACCAGCCAGGCGGTACACAGGCCTGCCGCCTCGGCGGCATCCAGCTCCGCTTCCACATCCGAAAGGAACAGCACTGTCTCAGGAGCCACCCCCAGCTCAGCGACGATGTTTCGGTAGGAATCACTCTCCCGTTTGGCCCCGATCCGGGTGTCGAAATAGCCACTGAAGCAGGGGGTCAGATCACCGGACTCGCTAAAGCCAAAGATCAGCTTTTGCGCCTTGACCGAACCCGAGGAGTAAACGTACAGGCGCAAGCCCCGGTCGCTCCAGAGTTTCAGATAACGCGCCGCGTCGTCATACACATGCCCGTGGAAATCACCACGCTCGTAGCCCTGCTCCCACAACATGCCCTGCAAGGCCTTGAGCGGCGTCTCTTTGCGATCTTCCCGGATCCACTGCTGTAACACGTCGATCAGTCCGTCGATATCCGAGGCGTCCACGCCGGACGTTGCGGCTACGGCATCCAGCTGCTCCCGGATTTCCAGACTGTCGTCGTACCCTGCCCGCACAAAGGCCTCAAGATGCTGGGCCGAATAGGGAAACAGCACCTCATGAACGAAGCTGATGGAGCTGGTGGTGCCCTCGATGTCGGTGAGAATAACCCGGATCATCAGACCACTCCCACCAGCCGTTCGTACCGGGGTACCGCGGAGGCAACGTCATCGCCGGTGAACTGGGCAACCCAGCCCTCCGGATTCGAGAACAGCCGGATGCAGGTAAATTCCGGTTCGGGCCCCATGTCGAACCAATGCCGGGTGCCGTCGGGCACGCTGATCAGGTCGTTCTGCTGACACAGGACTGCGTAGACCGACTCGCCAAAGTGGAGATAGAACAGGCCCTGGCCCCGGACGAAGAAACGCACTTCGTCCTCACTGTGGGTGTGTTCGTCGAGGAACTTCTGCCGGAACGCGTCTTTTTGCGGGTTATCCGGGTTCAGGCTCACCACATCCGCGGTCTGGAATCCGCATTCGGCCTTCAGGGCGGCGACTTCGTCAGCGTAGGCCGAGAGAATCGCCTCTGGCGACGCCGTTGCCGGCAGTTCGCGGGTTGGCCACTGCTCAAAACGCACGCCCTGCTCGGCCAACAGGCGCTTGATCTCGCCAACGTCTTCGGTCACCGTCTGGGCAACCGCAGGATCGTTTTGGGAAAAAATACTCAAAGTCGTCATCGACACACTCTCATGGTTTCCAGTTCACACTCAAACAGAAATTCGAACGCTTCCACATGACGCAGGCAATCGGCCATGGTGCGCCCCCAGGTGTACAGACCGTGCCCTCGGATCAGGTATCCGGGCTGCTGGGGATTGTCCATCAACCAGCGACGGGTATCGGCCGACAGCTGTTCCATGTCCTGAGTATTATCAAACACCGGAACCGCCAGGCTGGCCTCGTGGGTGTCAATGCCGGGAAACGCCTTGAGCAACTCGTAGTCCGCCAGCACCAGTGATTCACCGGCCGGCAATAGACGGCTGAGAACCGTAGCCTTGACCGAATGGGTGTGCAGTACCGCGCCGATGTCCGGCAACTGCTGATACACCACTGTGTGCAGCAGGGTTTCCGCTGACGATCGGCATTGACTCTGGACGGGGCGGCCATCGGTATCCACCACCATGACATCCTCCGGCCGGAGTTGGCCCTTGTGGCGACCGGAAACCGTGATCGCAAGGTGGCGCTCATCGATGCGGGCGGAATAGTTGCTGCTGGTGGCTGGTGACCAGCCCTGATCATAGAGGAAGCGGCCCGCCTCTACGATGGACTGAGCGGCAGTGGCAAAGCGATTGACATCAAACTGGGATGCGTCGGTCAATGGAAGTCCCCTGACACTTGGATGGGAAAGGTTCCGGATATTATAGGGGCGTCGCGGGCACCAGCAAATCATGCCGCGCCCGAATCAGGTCCGCCACGATGGCAATGGCGATTTCCGCCGGCGTTTTACTGGGTAATGGCAGCCCGATGGGGGCCTGCAATCGCTCAAGCTCGGCGGCGCTCAAACCAAGGCTGGCCAGCCGCTGCCGTCTCGCGGCGGATGTCCGCACCGAGCCCATCGCACCGACGTAGAAGGCATCACTTCGCAACGCCGCCAGCAAGGCAAGGTCATCAACCCGGGGGTCATGGGCCAGCGCCAGTATGCCACACCAGCCATCACCGAACCGGCTCATCACCAGGTCATCCGGCAGCGCCTGCAACAGCGGCACGCGCTCGTTGCGCCAGCCCCTGGCGAAGGTCTCCCGGGGTTCGCACAGGCTGACCTCAAAATCCGCCGCCTGGGCAAACTCGGCGACAAAGTGCGCCACCTCACCGACCCCGACCAGCAGCAGCTGACAGTGGGGGGACAGGGCGTGACAGAGGCGTTCATCCCTAACCTGCACGGCCACTGAAACCCCGTCGGATCGAAGTACACCGAACTCGCCGGTGTTCAGGCAGACCTCGCGCGCAATGGCCTCACGGCGCTCTAGTGCCGTCAGCAACTGGCTCACATGCGCGCCATGGGACGCTTGCAGCATGGGTTCCAACAGTAACCGAATCCGACCGCCACAGGGCAGCCGGAAAGTATCGCGATCTCGGTCGCTGACACCGTAATCGATCAGCCGCACCTGGCCAGGTTGCTGCTCGACACAGCGGCGGATCAGATCTTCCTCCAGGCAGCCTCCCGAAACCGAGCCGACCCAGTCTCCGGCTTCATTCAACGCCAACCAGGACCCCGCAGGCCTCGGTGACGAGCCCCAGGTCTCGACAATGGTGCATAACCACACCTGCTGTCCCTGCGCTAGCCACTGGGCAACGGTCGCCAGCACCTGTTGCTGCTGGCTTCTCATGCAGTGCTGGCCGACAGCGGCAGGTGACGCTGGCGCTCTCCCGTCAGCGCGAACAAGGCGTTACCGAGCGCGGGAATTACCGGGGGCACGCCCGGCTCTCCGATTCCGGTTGGAGCGGCGGCGCTCTCGACAATATCGACCGCGACCACCGGGCGTTGATCAGCCCGCAACAGCGGATAGTCGTGGAAATTGCTTTCCTGAACCGCGCCGTCTTCGAAGGTGATTTTGCCGTACAGGGCCGCGGTGATGCCAAAGATCACTCCGCTTTCGACCTGATCACGAACGATGTCCGGGTTCACTACCTGGCCGCAATCCACCGCACACGCAACCCGGTGTACACGGATCTCGCCAGCTTCGATGCTGGCCTCCACCACCTGGGCCACATAGGTGCCGAAGCTGCGGTGCAAGGCGATACCACGGGCCCGGCCCTCGGCCAGCGGCTCGAACCAGCGACCAAGCTGTGCCGCCCGCTCCAGCACCGACAGATGCCTCGGCTCGTGTTGCAGCAGTTCGCGGCGGAATTGGTAAGGATCTTTGCCGAGCTGATGCGCCAGCTCGTCCATGAAAGTTTCGACGGCAAAACCGTTGTGGGAATGACCCACCGAACGCCACCAGGTCACCGGCACACCGGGATCTGCATGGGTATGGCGAACCTCAACGTTGTCCACCTGGTAGGGATAGTCAACCGCGCCCTCGATGGCCGATATGTCTTTGGGGACCAGGATCCCTTCCGCCGCCACACCGACACTGGCCAAGGTGCCATAAAGGGCTTTGGGGGCCCAGGGATACTGGGCCGGGGCAGCGTTACGAACGTACCAGTCCATGATTTGCGGGCCGACAATCTGGTGGTGCCAGCCGGTCAGCTGCCCGCCAGAAACACTGGCCTTGAGTCGGTGCAGCATGGCGGGGCGATAGAGATCATGACGGGTGTCGTCTTCCCTGGACCAGATCAGTTTCACCGGTTTACGTACCCGATAGGCAACGGCAGCGGCCTCTTCGATGAAATCCTGGGTGAGACGGCGGCCAAACCCACCGCCGAGGAAGGTGGTGTGGATGGTCACCTCATCCGGAGAGAGATCGGTCACCCTGGCGGCAGCGATACGGCCCAGATCCGGGGCCTGGGTTGGCGCCCAGACCTCCATGCGGCCATCCCGGTACACAGCGGTGGCGTTCATCGGCTCGAGAGTGGCATGGGCCAGGTAAGGCTGCTCATAGCTGGCCTCGAGCACTTGGTCGGCCTCTTTCAGAGCTTGGGCGATATCGCCATCATCCCGCTCTTTTGCCCCCTCATCCTCGTCGGCCGCCTGCCGGTAAAAATCCATTACCGAGTCACTCGAAACCGCCAGCGCATCGGTGTTGTCCCACTGCACCGTCACTTTTTCCCGCGCCTTGTGTGCCCGCCAGTATTTATCGGCGACGACGGCCACTCCCCGTTCGATGGCGAACACATCGATAACACCCGGCATGGCCAAGGCCTCTTCGGCATCGAAGCCAGCCACAATGGCGCCATATCGAGGCGGGCGGGTCACCACTGAATACACCATGTCCGGCAATTCCACGTCGATGCCGTATTCGGCGGCGCCAGTGACCTTGGCGCGGGTATCGAGACGGCCACGCCCCTTGCCAATGTAACGCCATTGCTCCGGCGACTTCAGCTGGGGTTCATCCGCCAGGGATTCAGCCGCAGCCAGCTCCACCAGCTGGCCATAAGCAAGCGCGTCCCGTCCGTTGGGGTGCAACACCCGGCCATTCTGGGCACGACAGTCCGCCGCTGATACCTGCCAAACCCTGGCCGCCGCTTT
>JBFHLR010000054.1:0-16067 GCA_041594735.1 Marinobacter sp. | reverse complement strand
GGGTCAATATCGGGAATCGGATGTACCGTGGGGATGGATGTCACGAAGTCTTCCTGCTCCGCCACCGTCAATGGTGCCCACCTCCACCCCTAGCAGCCCAAAGCCGAGCCCCAACAAAGTGGTAAGAAAGGAGTTGCCGGTAACCAGCAGGATCAGGCTCAGGAACAGCACGAGCAGAGAGATGATCAGTAATCGCATGGCGGCAGGGTCCCGTCCGCTGGAAGCAATGCATTGCCCTTGCGCTGAAATTAGCACCGCGACCGACCCTGCGCCGCGTTCTCCGATTGCCAGGGGGTTACTTGGTCAGCGCCGCCATAAACAGTGCCACCGACTGCTCACTCACCTCTTCCATGTCGTCGTGATTGATGTAGATGCCATCGATGAGCAGGCGACACAGGCCATGCACCGTGGCCCAGCTGGCCTGGGCAATTCTCAGCGGGTCGGTGCCCTCCGGCAACCGCCCCTCCAGCAAGCCGGCCAGGCGCTCGGCGTAATGGCGAAAGCTGCGATAGGCCACCGCTTTCAGCTCCTTACTGGGTTCGCCGGTCTTCCAGAGGGTGCGGCCAAACATCAGCTCGTATTGCTCGGGATTTTCCGTCGCAAAGCGCAGATACTCGCGAACAAACTGCTGCACCCGCTGGCGCGACCCGCCATCCTGCAACTGGCGGCCAATCAACGCATCCAGCTCGCCGAAAGCCCGGGAGGCCAGCGCACAGAGCAGCGCGTTCTTGTCCTTGAAATGGTGGTAAGGCGCCGTGCGGGAGACCCCGGCCCGTTCCGCCAGCTTGCGCAACGACAAGCCCTCCACGCCCTGTTCGCTGAGCAGCTCATTGGCTTCGTGCAGCAGCGTCGCGCGTAAATCCCCATGATGGTAGCGGGCGGTGTTTGTCATTGGCGGTCTTCCTCACTGCGATAAGGGGGCCAAGTGTCGCGAACAATCTTGACAGTGTCAAAATATCCCCCTATCTTGACACCGTCCAGATAACGACTACAAGCCGCCGAGCGAGAGAGGCAATCAATGACCGACCGCTACACACACCTGCTGTCCCCACTGGATCTGGGGCACACGCAGTTAAAGAACCGGGTAATCATGGGCTCCATGCACACCGGGCTGGAAGACCGCTTCTGGCAATTTCCCAAGCTGGCCGCGTATTTCGCCGAGCGCGCCCGTGGCGGCGTTGGTCTGATCGTAACCGGGGGCTTCAACCCCAACATGCACGGCTGGTTCTACCCGTTCGCCGGTCTGTTCAACAACCACCTCGACATCCTCAATCACCGCAAGGTCACCAAGGCGGTGCACAAGGAAGGCGGCAAGATCGCGCTGCAGATTCTCCACGCGGGCCGCTACAGCTACCATCCGCTGTCCCGCTCCGCCTCTGCCATCAAGAGCCCGATCAACCCATTCAAGCCCAAGGCGATGTCCACCCGCGAGGTCGAGAAGACCGTGCGGGATTTCGCCCGCACCGCCGAGCTGGCCAAGAAGGCCGGTTACGACGGCGTTGAGATCATGGGCTCCGAAGGTTATCTGATCAACCAGTTCACCGCGCCCTGCACCAACAAACGCACCGACAAGTACGGCGGCAGTGCCGAGAATCGCCGTCGTTTCCCGGTGGAGATTGTTCGCGAAACCCGCAAGCGCTGTGGCGACGATTTCATCATCATGTTCCGTATGTCAGTGATCGACCTGGTGCCCGATGGCGCCACCCGGGAAGAGGTGCTGGCCCTGGCGCAGGAGCTGGAAGCCGCCGGCGTCAGCCTGATCAACTCCGGCGTTGGCTGGCATGAGGCCCGGGTGCCCACCATCGTCACCTCGGTTCCCCGCGCCGCGTTTGTCGAGGCCACCCGCCAGGTGAAAGACGTGGTGTCGGTGCCGGTGGTTGCCTCCAACCGCATCAACGACCCGGACATTGCCGAGGACATCCTCAGCAAGGGCCAGGCCGATGCCGTCTCCATGGCGCGGCCGCTGCTGGCGGACCCGGAGTTTGTCAATAAGGCCGCCGCCGGCCAGGCGGACGAGATCAACACCTGTATTGCCTGTAACCAGGCCTGTCTGGATCACACCTTCGAGCTCAAGCGTGCATCCTGCCTGGTCAATCCACGAGCCTGTCACGAGACCGAGCTGGTGTACGTCAAGACCGCCAGGCCCAAGAAGGTGGCGGTGGTCGGCGCCGGTCCGGCGGGTCTGTCCTGCGCCACGGTGGCGGCGGAGCGGGGGCACGAGGTGACGCTGTTCGACCAGGCTGGCGAGATCGGTGGCCAGTTCAACATGGCCAAAGTGATTCCCGGCAAGGAAGAGTTCCACCAGACCATTCGCTACTTCACCAAACGCATCGCCAACACCGGTGTGAACCTGCAGCTCAATACCCGGGTGGAAATTGCCGACCTGGAAGCGGCCGGTTTCGACGAGATCGTGGTGGCCACCGGTGTGACGCCCCGTAAACCAGCCATTCCCGGCATCGACCATCCCAAGGTTTTGTCTTACGTCGACGTATTACGGGGCAAAGCCCAGGTGGGCCAGAAGGTCGCAGTGATCGGGGCCGGAGGTATTGGCTTCGACGTCTCAGAGTTCCTTGCGGAACACCCCCGCGACGGCGAACAGCCGCTGCCCGAGTGGATGAAGGAATGGGGCGTGGACGTCAACGGCGACAGTCCTGGCGGCCTGGTGGATCCGGACGTGGCCGCACCCGCACGCGAGATCACCCTGCTCCAGCGCAAGCCCACGCACCTGGGTAAGGATCTGGGCAAGACCTCCGGCTGGGTACACCGGGCGACCCTGAAATCCCGCCAGGTACAAATGCTACGGGGTTGCAGCTATGAGCGAATCGATGACGAAGGCCTGCACATCCAGGTGGGCGGCAAGGCCCTGACGCTGCGTGTGGATCACGTGGTAATTTGCGCCGGTCAGGACTCCCTGCGGGAGCTGTACCAGGAACAGTCCGCCAACCATCACCTGATCGGCGGCGCCGACCTGGCGGCCGAGCTCGACGCCAAGCGGGCGATTCGCCAAGGCGCGGAATTGGCCGCCCAGCTGTAAGCCCCTCCAGCAGCCGGGTCCGCAGCCGCGGACCCGGCCAACCTGAACGCTAATCGTCCAATTTTTTTACACTCCCCCCCCCTCTTGGCGCCAGATATAGCCACAACCGTCTGAATCCAAGCCACTTGGCCAACCAGGCCCAAATCTTGCCGGGTGGTTTGAGAACGTTATGTTGCGCGTGACGACGGCATTACACGAGCTTCCCGATTGAATGGAGAGCGCGCCATGGCCTGGATACCCCTTCGTGACGGCGAACAACTTCATGTCACCTGCCTAGGGCGAGGTGACCCGGTTGTCCTGCTCCATGGCTTCGGCTCCCGCGGCGCCCACTGGCTCCCCAACGTGCTCCCGCTGGCTCACCGATTCCGCTTCTACCTGCCGGATTTACGGGGCTTTGGCGGCTCCCATCACACCGACCTGAGCGGCCGGGACGTCTTCGACACCTACGCCAACGATCTTCACGACCTGCTGGAGCACTTTCAGCTCGACCAGGTCATTCTCGGCGGCATCTCCACCGGTGCCTATGTGTGCCTGAATTACAACGCGCTCTACGGCTTCTCCCGAGTACGCAGCTACCTCAATATCGAGCATGTGGCGGATAGCCGGCATTCCGACCAGGGCGCCACCGGCCTGTTCGGCGAACGCCAGGAAGAGATGTTTGACCGCTTCGAGAAGCTGCTGGATATGGTGGCCGAATCCGGTGAAGACACCCCCTACTGGGAGCTACCGCCGCCAGTGCGTCAGGCCCTGCGAGAAGCGGTGACCGACATCTACCGCATTTCCTTCTACCAGCCACTGAACCGACTCGGCATCGCCGCCAGTGCACTGATCGCCGAGCGCGTGCTGATTCAATTGGTTATGCCGGTCGAGCGCTGGTCGGTGTACCTGATGGTGCTGCGCGCCTTTATGGCCGGCCGCAATACCTGGCACGCCCTCGGAAACATTGAGGCGCCCACCACGCTGATGATGGGGCGCCACTCCTGCTACTTCACCCTGGAGGCGCAGCAGGCCATGCAGGCTCTGATTCCCCAGGCTCGCCTGGTGATTTTCGAGCACTCGGGACACATTCCCATCATCGACGAGCCGCTGCGTTTTCAGCAGGAGTTCAGCCGCTTCGTGCTGGAATCTCCCCTTGCGCAGGCCGCGTCCTGAACGCTGAATCCCCGCTGAATCATTCCGCCCGTTGACAGGAAGGCCAGGCAGCCAGTCAGGTTGCGCCAACGGTTCACCTGAACGTTGGCGCCATGACCATCAGCGATGCTGAACTCAGCGCCGAGCTGGGTGCCGTAGAACTGCAAGATATTCAACTGCCGGTGGCCATCCACGGCATCACCGCCAAGGCCTTCGAGGCCAATGGCGTGAGCGTCAACCAGATTTCGTTTTAAGGAGAAAGCGCGATGAAGCACCTGAGTCACAAGGAGTTTGAACAACGCTGGAACGCCGCCAGGGTCCGCCCGGAGCTCAAAGCCAAGCCGGCGGCTGCAGCCCGCATCCCCCGCATTGAATTGTCGCTGGCAACGATTCTGGACAACTACGAAAAGCGGATTCAGCAGGCACTGCAGGCCCATGCCATTGGTAGTGCCGACTGCGATGGCCTTTGCCAAGACATCGCTGCATTGAAATCCCGCATCGCCGCGCTCGATGCCAAGCTAAAACCTTTTACCAAGGTATAGTCACAGGGGTTGCCAGGTTTTAGTCACAGGGGTTGCCAAGGTTTAGCCACAGGGGTTATCAAGGTATTGTCACAGAGGATTGATCGGTGCCGTTCCTGCTAGCGGTACCGATCCGGGCTCGGGATTACAACCGGCGTTAAAGCAAGCTCACATCGCCCGCCCGGTGCGCCATCAATCCCAGCTCCTCACGATACAGCAGGTTGCCAAGGCCAAGCACGATACTGGCGATGGTGGAATCGTCCCCCGGGTTACGGCCCTGGTCACTTGCCTCCGCCATTTCCGCCTTCAACAGATCCAGCAACCGAATCACCAGGTCCAGCGTGCTGAAATCGTCGGGGGGGCTGAGCATGCCTTCACGGGCATAGTCCTGCGCCTCCTGAACCACCGATGACTGGAGCACGGATAGCCCGGAATGAATGAGCTGATTGATGGATTCGTAGCGCTGTTCACGCTCCAGGCGCAGCGCCTCCATGCAGACTTCTTCCGCCTGGCCGGTCTTGTGCTTATCAAGGACCATGCCTGCCAGGTGAAAGTCAATTTCACCTTCCTCTCGCTGGCGCGCCAGCTCATCGAGCAGGTGCTGCCGGGCTTGGGGAAGATACTGGCTGACCGCCTTCTCTCTCGCGTGCAGCAGGTCGTCCTGCGAAATTATATTGACCAGGCTGGTCAGCAGCCTGGCCCACTGCAGAAGTTCTGGCCACAAGTCCGGCCCCAAAGACTCCGGATGCTCCGGCAGATCCCGGCCCAGCGACCTGGCCTGGAAAAACACGCGGGTAATTTCGGCTTCGGGTAGCCCGGACTTGGAAATGACGGCCTCTATCCCCTGCCGCTCCAGCTCACGCAACAACGCGGGGATCAGCAGCAGCACATAATGCTGTGCACCGGCAGACGGCAAGGTCATCACTCCTCCTGATCGGTCTCCCCGATCCAGTCACGATATCTACAGCATAGCACTGTGCGTTCCAGGTGCAGCCCCTCCCGGCACTGACCATCTGATTCTTCAACGCGGTCACCCTGGCCAGTCAAAGCCACGCCCCCGTCGGTCCACAATGGCCCCAAGCCTGTCGCCAAGGAGCACGTCCCCATGAATTCGACCACTCAGTCATCAGCCTCTTCAGCCCCCCAGGACATCGTGCTGAAGTTCCTGCAAGCACTGGAATCCCACGACCATTCGAGCGTCGAGGCCCTGCTCGCACCGAATGTGTGCTATACCAACGTGTCCCTCCCCACCCTGACTGGAAATAAGCGAGTATCGGCACTGGTTCGCACAGTCCTGCGACCGGGCACGGGGTTCGCCGTGAAAAATCACAACATCGCGGTGAACGGGGATACTGTTATGACCGAACGTACCGATATCCTGAAGGTAGGGCCGCTGCATATTGGATTCTGGGTGTGTGGTACGTTCCGGGTGCTGGACGGCCGGATTGTCCTTTGGCGGGATTATTTCGACTGGTGGGACATCACCAAGGGCACCGTGCGGGGCCTTGCCGGCGTAATCCGGCCGGCCTTTCGCCCAACGCTGGACGACACTCGACATCCTGGCGTGGGTTAAGCCCCCCAATCAGATAGATTCCCAGATGGATTCCGCCCCTTCGCCGGCTATTGCGTGGCACCGGAATCCTTCTCCGGCTCTGCGGTCAACTCACCCGCGTTCCTGGCGGAGCGGCCGGTCAGTACCGTAGCCAGTGCCGCGGTACGTTCGCGTACCTGCTGTTCCAGGCTATCGTTCAGGTTTTGCAATTCGCGGGTTCGGGCTGCAACCCGGCGCTCCAGGGAGGCATTGGCTTCCAGCAGGTAATCGGTGAGGCGGTTGAAGGCGACCGCCAGGTCATGAATTTCCTTGCCGTTCTTTCGATTGACCGTTGCCCGCAAGCGATGCTCACCGGCCAGTATTCGCCCGGCTTCTGTTGCCAGGTTAACCACCGGACGCGCAATGGCGTTGGCGATCAATGATCCGAGCGCCACCGCGACGACGATCAATGCAGCCGCCAGGATCATGATGATGTTCTGGTACCGGCTGATGGGGGCAAGAATCTCCGGCCGATCCATTTTTACCGCCAGCGCCCATCGCCACTCGGGTAGGTAACGTATCGCCGCCATGGTAGCCTGGCCGCGGTAATCAATCACTTCCTCAAGAAGACCCTCGTCTCCGGTCAACGCCAGCCGCAAAGCCTTGGGTTCCTGTGCGAAGTCGTGAACCGGTTTCAGGCTCGCCTCCGGTTCATGCCGAAGAGGTGTCAGATAGATGGCCACCCCCTGGCGGTCGTACGCCGCCAACAGGATCTCCCCCGTCGCCCCCAGGCCGGTGTAATCGCTGGTCGCCTGAATCAGCTCATCGGCAGACAACAGCACCCAGACATGGCCAATCGTTTCGCCCTCCAGTACCAGAGGCGCTTGCAGCTGCGCATAGAAACGGCCATCGGCATCCCGCATTATCCGCGCCGGCGCCTGGTCGCCGGCGTCCAACTCCACCCGCTCAACCAGGCTGCTTGGTGTGAGTCCGGTCTCGGCAACAATAGCACCGTCGGCGGGGCTGACCGCAATGCCCCTGACGGCACGCACCGCGTTGTTGGCATCGGCAATAATGCGCTCAACCCGCGATAAGGCCTGGGGGCTCCCCGATGTCAGGTATTCCCGAAGACTGAGGCGCATCTGAGTCCGACTGGCGATCAAAGCCACCCGGTCCTGCCAGGCGAGCAGGATAGCACCGATCTTGTCCTGCTCATGATTGGCGACGGCGTTCAGTCGATCCTCCAGGGAGCTGTGCAGAATCTGCCGTCCCCCCAGGAAAGCCAACACACTGAAGGTTATGATGGCTAAACAGACCAGGCCAATGCACGCGGCAATCACCCGTTGATAAATGGACATTCCGGTCACTCCCTTGACGCTCGGCTCCCTGGCCGAAGTGTGGTCCGCTCCCACCGAACAAACCGCAAACCAACTATTAGTATTAGCACAGACTTGGAAAAACGACAGGTTGGCCGTACGTCAACACCACCATCGCGACGACAGCATCGTTCGCATCCTATGTAATAAACAGGCAATATGACGATTCCGCTACTGTGCCTGGAAAACGACAGCGAGGCCTTATGAACCCAACCATCGAACTGCTTCAGTCACACCGTTCCATCCGCAAGTTCAGCGATCGCAAGATTCCGCAGGATCTGTTCGAGGCGCTCATTCGCAGTGGTCAAAGTGCCGCCACGTCAAACCATGTTCAGGCCTATACCATCATTCATGTTGTCGATACCGACAATCGCCATCGGCTGGCAGAGCTGTCAGGCGGCCAGGCCTACGTGGCAAACTGTTCGGACTTCCTGGTGTTCTGCGCCGATATGAAACGCTCCACCGACGCGGCCGAACGGGCTGGAGCCGAGGTCATTCGCGGCATGACCGAACAGTTACTGGTCGCGAGCATCGATACCGCGCTGATGGCACAGAATGTGGCGGTGGCAGCGGAGTCGGAGGGCATCGGCCTGTGTTACATCGGAGGCATTCGTAACAACCCGGCCGAGGTCAGTGAGTTGCTCCGACTGCCGGAGCACGTCTATCCGGTCTTCGGCATGTGCCTGGGCTACCCGGAGCAGGACCCGGAGGTTAAACCCCGGTTGCCCCTGGCGTCCATCCTCAAGCAGGACTACTACCAGGACGAACAGGACCAGGCCCACATAGCCGAATTCGACAACACCATGCGCCGGTATTACCTGGCACGTACCGGTGGCAACAAGGACACCAACTGGTCTGAGCAGCTCAAGCCATTATTTACCTCCAAGCTGCGTTCTCACATGCGCGATTTTCTTAAGGGCCGGGGCTTCGAAATGAAGTAGCCGGCGTTTCGGGCCGTGCTCAGGCGCCAGTGCTGAACGCGCCGGAAAACACCTGTTGAAAAAACGCCAGCACCCGGTACCAGCGCTGAAACTGGCGACTAATTCGCGGCTGCGGCGCCAAATTCAAGCCAAAATTTGTGGAAGAAATTCAATAACTAACCGAACAAGCTTTCCGGCCACAGCAAACCTGTCCAATTTTTATACACCCCGCCATTGGCACCCTCTCAACCTTTTGGATTCATAAGCTTTTTTATCTGGCACAGAAAATGCGCAAGCTATTTTGCTGTTCATGTTCAGCTTCTGCGTTTCCTTCAAGCAGTCCCTGGCAACCTAGAGGAGTAGACCGTGCTGTCAGCGGCCGCCTCCGGCCCATGCCTCCTCAGTTTCCGAAGAGGCCTCCCTGTAGGAGGAACCATTGATGTTTTATCCATCCAATCGGCAAGCCCTTGGCCTGTCGTTGCTGTTGTCACCTCTGCTGTCCGCGCCCCTGTCCGCCGACGCTCCGTGCAATGATTTGGGGGAGTGCAAAGTGCTGATCGAAATCAACGCCTCAGACGGCGACATCGGCTTCCATGTGCTGTTCGATGCCGATGGCTGGCGACAGGCCCAGATCATGGCGCCCGACGGCTCGAAGCTTTTTCATGAAACCGCCTCTTCCCATTTGCGGGATCAACTCTTGACGGAGAACTTCTTTGAAAGCTCCGAGCCAGTGTGTGAAGACGAGTTGGCCGAAGAGGAAGATGATGTCGTTGTGACCCTTCCCGAATTTCTCGCACGCTTTCCCGCCGGCTTCTATGACTTTCGGCTGAAGCTGGAGAACGGCGGCGAGCTCGCGGGCAGTACCATCCTGACCCATAGCATTCCCGCCGCCCCTGCCAATGTCGACTTCGACGGCTCGGAGATCTCCTGGAGTTACGGCGATGATCTGGGGGAATGCACCACCGTGCCAGACATGTTCATGCCGACACCGGAGGGCGGTATCGCAAGCTATGAGGTGGTGCTGGAGCCGGACGACGATGCCTGGTCCGCCTTCACCTTCTCGGTACGGGTGCCCGCTACGGTCAATTCCCTGACCGTGCCCAGCGAATACCTGGCGGCTTTGCCCGCCAACCTGCCGCTGAAAGTGGAAGTGGGTGCCATCGAACAACGTCCCAATGGCTCTTTCGGCAACCAGACTTTCTCGGAGGAAGACGGTTTCTGCAATAACGAAGATCAGGAGCTATGCCCGGAAGAGGAAGAGTAAGAGGAAGAATAATCGACACAGCCTGCCGCAGCACCATCAAGACCGGTCAGGGTGCGAAGTGTCCCGCATCCTGACCGGATCCAGCAGACGGCATCGGAAACAAGCACCGAAAACAAAGCATTCAACGATACAACGACGGATATGGGCGAGGCGCAGAACCTCGCTTGGCGGCGGCTAAGGGACCCGATTATACCGCTTCCATGCAATGAAAGCTGAAGTTACGACCACTGTCGATCCAGGTCTGCCGCCGCAGGAAGCCTGCCTCCGCCGCCAGGGTTTCAAATCCCTCGATGCTGTATTTGTAGGAATTCTCGGTGTGTATGGTCTCCCCCTTGTGGAAGACCAGGGTCCGGCCATCCACCTCCATGGTGTGACTTTGCTGGCACTCCAGGTGCATCTCGATGCGGTGCAGGTCCTTGTTGTAAAACGCCAGATGTCGGAAGCGATCCGGCGCGAAGGGACACTTAAGAATCCGGCCGATGTGGTTGAGCAGGTTCAGGTTAAAGCGAGCGGTGACGCCTTGAGCGTCGTTGTAGGCCGCATGCAACGTGGCGGGATGCTTGATCAGATCCACCCCGATCAACAACTTGCCGCGGGGCCCCAGCATGCGATGGAGGTTTTTCAGCAACTGTACCGCCGCCCCCCGTTCAAAGTTACCGATGGTGGATCCGGGGAAAAAGGCCGACTTGGGCGCTTCCGGCACGGACTCGGGCATCCGGTCCAGTCGGGTAAAGTCGGCGCACACCGCATGCACCACCAGTTCGGGAAAATCCCGCTGCAACTGGTGCGCCGCCCGCTCCAGATAGTATTCGGAGATTTCAATGGGCGCGTAGCTCGCGGGCAGGTAGTGCTGCAGCAGCATCTTGATCTTGTCACTACTGCCGCTACCGGGTTCCACCAGCATGGTGTCCCTCGACAAATAGCCACAAATCGCCCGCCCCTGCTGCTGGAGAATGCTGCACTCGGCGCGGGTGACGTAGTATTCCTGGAGCTCGGTGATCTGATCGAACAGGCGGCTTCCTTCCTCGTCATAGAAATACTTGGGGGAGACGGACTTACTCACCGCCATGAGTCCGCTGAGGATTTCCTCACGCTGGTTTACCACCGGGGGTTTGACGTTGTGGAAATGGAGCCCGGCAACGGGCTTCCTGGACTGTTCCTGCACTTCGCTGACTGGGGGGTGCACGCAACCTCCTTACAGGTCGTAGGCCAACCGTATACCACTGAACTGCCAACGGTCTCTGGGGTAAAAGAAATTGCGGTAAGTGGCGCGAATGTGGTCCGCCGGGGTCGCCACCGAGCCGCCCCGCAACACCATCTGGTTCAGCATGAACTTGCCGTTGTATTCTCCGAGGGCACCGGCCTGGGCGCGATAACCCGGGTAGGCGCAGTAGGCGCTCTGGGTCCACTCCCAGACGTCGCCATAGAGCTGCTCCGGGCCAGGTGGATTGGTTGGAGGCGCGAGGGGGTGGTGGCACTGGCTGTTCCACAGCTGGCCGCTCGGCGCGACCTGCTCTGCCGCCAGCTCCCATTCCGGCTCCCGGCACAGGCGCAGATTTTTCCAGGCCGCAAACGCCTGCGCTTCGTACAGGCTGACATGACACACCGGCGCAGCCGGATCCACGTCCAGTTCACCATGCAGCGTGAAGACCCTGTAGCTGTGCCCCTCCCGGCGCCAGTACAGCGGCATCCGCCACTGCTCCGACTGCACCGTAGCCCAGCCATCGGAGTGCCACCACGCCGGCGTCCGGTATCCGCCGGCCTCGATGAACTCAATGTACTCACCATTGGTGACCAGCCGGTTTGCCAACGCAAACGGCGCCCGCCAGACCCGATGCCGTGGCCCTTCATTGTCATAACGGAACCCGGCGACCGAGTCAGCCTGGCCACCGGCCCGATCACAGCCCATCTCTCCGTCTCCCCCCGGAAAATCGCTGAAGGTCATTGGCGAGGCCTGGCAAAGGGGTATGGGGGTATCGTTGTATACCGGCGCCAACGGATTCAGCGACAGGCAATATTTGAGGTCCGTCAGCATCAATTCCTGATGCTGCTGCTCATGATTCAGTCCCAGGATAAGCCGGTGGCAGAGTTCGGCGCTGTCAGCTGTCTCGGGTTTTGCCAACAACCCCAATACACACTCGTCAACGGCCTGCCGATAGGCAACGATCTGCTGTACCGTGGGCCGGGACAGCAGGTGGCGCTGGGGCCGGGGATACTGCCTGCCAACGGCGTTGTAATAGGAATTGAAAAGGTATTCGAAGCAGTCATCAAAGGCTCGGTAACCGGGGTGGAACGGTTTAAGGACAAAGGTTTCGAAAAACCAGGTGGTGTGGGCCAGATGCCACTTCAGGGGGCTGGTATCGGCCATGCCCTGCAGACACAGATCCTCTGGCTCCAAACCTGCGCACAACGTTTCACTTTGACGTCGGACCTTGCAGTACTGGGCACGAATTTCCGCGGCGAGTTCAGCCATAGCGAGGCGTCCTATTATACCGGGCGTCTGTTGAAGATAGATCAAGATTCAGGCGCGCACGCAATTTTCAGTTTTGCGGCGGCCCGAACACCCAGTCCTCGCACTATTGATCGGTGCTTGCTTCCGCCACCGACTCGCCGGCCAGCAGGACCCGGTTGCGACCTTGTCGCTTGGCCTCATACAAGGCGCTATCGGCCCGACGGACCAAGCCCTCAGGCGTTGTTGAATGGTCCGGGTAAACGGCCGCACCGAAAGTACCGGTTATCGCAATCGCCGTGCCATCCATTAAAATGATGGGCAACTCGGCGATCACCCGCCATAGCCGGCCCGCCGCATCGCGGCACTGGTCCAATCCACAATGAGGCATGATGAACAAAAATCGGTCACCATCGCATCGACAGACCAAATCCACCTGGCGCACCGTACCCTGAAGAAATTCGCCAAGCCTTTTCAGGACTTCGTCTCCCTGCTGAGAACCGTACCTGTCGTTAATGTTCGCAAAGCGATCAATATCCAGCACAATCACACAAAATTGATGACTGAAGCGCTGTGCACGGAGCAGTTCCCGCCTCAGGGCCTGCTCAAAATAGCTGCAATTGTTGAGCCCTGTCAGTTGATCCGTCATAGAAAGCGCCGCCAGTTCACGCTGTTGACTGACGATGGATTCCCGCATGGTATTCAGGGCCTGCGCGACTTCAGCCACTTCTTGGGGATGACGCACCTCAATCCTGTGGTTCCAATCTCCCCGCGCGAACCCCACGGCTCCCGCCGACAAACGGCTCATACTCTCGATCAGCGCACGATTAAGGAGCCAGACCCCAGCGGCACCCAGCACCAGTACGAATAACCCGCTGACCAATGCCAAGGCATCAAGTCGTTGCACCGCAGCCAAAGCGCGCTGGTGGATGGCGTTGCTCTCGGTTCGAAGGCTTTCATCAAGCTCGCCTGGATCGCTACCTAAGCGATCAAAGGCCCGGTTCATTCCATTCCTTTGCTGCGCGACATCCGCAGCCTGCACGCCGACCTCTTCGGCAGAGGGACCCTCCAGCAAGCGGGAGACCTCCAAAAGGCTGCGATCAATATCATTCTGCCGTTGCTGACGCACACCCTGCCCGGAACCCACTTCCACCAGTGGCTGCATGATCTCTCGGTGAATGTGGGCATAACCCAGCGTCACCAGGAGCCATGCTGGCAACACTGCCAGCAGCAGCCCCACAACAAACCAAAACCTTAGAGAACGCTGTTGCCAGAGCGATCGAAGAGTATCCATACCGTGATCATCCGATTCCTTGATATGGATTAGGTATAGCCAAGATTGGCGAATGCCGCTACCTACCAGGCCCGGGAAGCGAACTAGTGTCCCGTGCCAGCAAGTCCTGCAGCATGCTGTAGCTCAGCCCCCAAATGCAGTAATCCTGGTAGCGGCAACAGGGAAACCCCAAGGTACCAATGGGGGTTCGAAGTGGGCGCCGGGACTGATGCTCCGGCGCGGCAAGGTGATCCAGAGGAATCCACACCAGCCGTTGTACCTCATGATTCAGCTGCGGCTCTTCCGGTCCGTGCCATTCATAGACATAGGGTGTGACCACCATGGGTCGCCAACGGCTGTGATGGCGGGTAATCAGGTCGGAAAGGCGGGCCTGGAAGCGGCCATAGCGCAACAGGTTAAGCCCGGTTTCCTCCAGGGTTTCCCGCTCAGCGGTAGCCCGTGGTCCGGCATCGTTCGGCTGCATTCGGCCACCGGGAAATGCCATATCACCAGACCAGGGGTCTCCTGCCCGTTGGGCTCGCTGGATGAACAGCAATTCGGAATGCCCGGAACCCGGGACCCGGCGCTGAATCAGCGCCACGGAGGCCCGAGTCAGGCGCTGGCGGAAGGGGATTTTATGGGGCCGCAAGGCGGGCCAGTTCATTTTCACCGTTTTTGAGCGCCGTTTGTGGCTGAATGGGAATCCAGTCAGCCACAAACGGGTCTTGACTACAAGACCCCGGACCAGCGTGCCAATAGCGGCATGAGTCCTTCCGCCGGCGCCATGCCCTTGCCGGCCCGTCTCTGTTCAGTCGGTGGCGAGACGGCTGGACTTTACCGGCTGGGCCGTGCAACGGTTATCCAGAGCAAATGCGCCGCTCCCAAGCGTCACCTGGGCCACGGACAGCCCCACCAGAACCAACGGATATTCCCAGCCGCCACCGCTATTGGTAAACAGCCAGCCATTGCCCAGGTGAGCCCAGGTTGCGCCCAGTAGCACTGGAATCAGTAACAGCGCAGCAAACCGGGTTTGATACCCCAGTATCAGGGCCAGGCCTGCCACCGCCTCAACCGCAAATACCAGATAGGCCAGGGGCCCCGGCAGGCCGATGGATTCAAAGAACTGTGCGGTGCCCGGTAAGGTAAACACCACCAGTTTCAGGTACAGGCTGTGGGCCACCATGACCAGACCCAAAACCGTTCGAAGTACCAGTGCAGCCCATTCCGGGCGATGTAATGCATTCATGACCTAACTCCTCTGTGTTGTGTGGGTGTTAGGTTCTCACTTGCTATTACGCAAGTTAATTGGCAATACTTGCAAGATTAATTTGCAACAACGCAAGATAAAACCATGGACTGGAACGGACTGAAAAGCTTTCTCGCCATTGCCCAAACCGGTTCACTGGCCGCTGCCGCCAGGTTACTGGAAGTCAACCACTCCACCATGTTCCGACGCCTGAAAGCGTTCGAGAGCGAGATCGGGGGTCGATTGTTCGACAAGATCGACCAGCGTTATGTGTTAACGGCCATGGGGGAAGATCTGCTCGAGCAGGGCCTTACGGTTGCCGACAGCTTCGAGCAGATCGAGCGGCGCATCGCCGGCAAGGACATCCAGCCGAAGGGCACGGTCAGGATCACCGCACCGTACAATCTGGCCTGTCGGTATCTGCCGCAAGCCCTGGCGGATTTCCGGCACAGTTATCCCGACATCCACATCGAGCTGCTGTCCAGCAACCTGGAGATCAACATGAATTCCAGGCAGGCTGACATCGCGGTACGGGCAACGTCCGCGCCCCCGGAACACCTGATCGGCCGCCAGGTGAGCACCATCCCCTGGAGCGTGTACGGCAGTACGACTTACCGGCTGCGCTTCGGCCACCCCGCCAGCCCTGACCAGCTGGATCAGCACTGGCTCATCGGCGGCACCGGCGCCATCGCCAACCTCCCGGCCTTTAGCTGGCTCGACCGGCAACTGCAGCATCGGATCGTCGCCCGCTGCGACGAACTGACCGCTATGTCCTATCTGGTAGAAACCGGTCACGGCCTGGCCGTGCTGCCCAATGACCAATCCCGCCCAGGGCTCGAACGCCTGTTTGCGTGTCCCGCCGCACCCGCCAGTGAACTCTGGCTGCTGACCCATCCCGACTTGCGGCGGGTGGAGCGAATCCGACTGGTTATGCAGCACCTTGCCGACAGTTTCGGCCGCTGGTCGTTCTGATGCAGACAGGGGTCCTGAGACCACAGGAATGGCCGCAATTCGACACAGGTCCCTTCTTTCCCGCAAGGAAGGCTCTATACTTGCGACCAGGACCACGCCGATGGGGTGGTCGACTTGAGGAAACGACAGGATTTCAAGGGTTCGCGATGAAAGCCCCCAAGCGCCGCTTTTTGCCAACGGTCGTCACTGCGCTGACGCTGATGGCCGCCTCAGTGCCTACGTTTGCCGACGGCATCCGACGCATTGAGCACCCCGATGGCTCGGTGGAGTTCACCAACGTCGGCAGCAACCAGCCTCTGGCCTCGTCCGGCAATGCCACCGTCTACCGTTACCAGGACAACAACGGCGTC
>JBFHLR010000053.1:0-16080 GCA_041594735.1 Marinobacter sp. | reverse complement strand
CGAGCCCTTTGGGTTTCACGGCGTAAGCGACACTGGGAGGGAAATAGTGATGCTGGACTACGAAGAAGAATTAATCGAACGTTGCAACGAAGATTACGATGACGATGAGCTGCTCGATGACGCCACGGAATTGTAGCTGGCCGCGATGAGCCTATTCTGGGTCCGCCTGGCGGACGGCGCGACGGTGCTCCCCTGGTGGGGTGTTAAACCAGCGTCGATAGGCTTTGTGGAAGGCGGCCGGGCCGGAAAAACCCAATAGCCAGGCGATTTCCGCTAATGACAGGTGCGTTTCCCGAATGTAATCCAGCGCCAGCTCTTGTCGGGTCTCATCAAGTAGTTCGCGGTAGCCACTGTGCTGCTCCGCCAGTTGTCGTTGCAAGGTCCAGGGGGTCAAACCCAGTTCTGCGGCTACCGTGCCAAGCGTAGGTGGCGTGCTCTCCAGCAGCGGCGGCAGCTTTTCCTTCACCCGGTCTTTGATGGACCAACCCGCACGTATTCGTTTCAAGCTCTTTTCACATTCCGCCAGCTGATACTTGTGGGTGGCCGGCTGCGCGTGCAGCGACCTCATCTCACTGATTCCTGGGGCCAGCTGTAGCGCATTCTCGCTGGCGCCAAACATCACCGGGCAGTCGAACCAGGATTCGAAGGTGGCTTCCAGTCCCTGGGACGGATATTCAATCGTGACGCGTTCCAGCACCCGGTATTGCCCGCTCAGCTCCCGCAACAGTTGGGTCCAGCCGGCCAGCACCGAATCCACAACAAAGTAGTTGTAGGCGTTGTAAGGACGAATGGAATAGAACCGTGCCCGAGCTTCGGCCAGATCCATGCTGGGTAGGCCCCGGCTGTTGCGGCTGTTGAGCAGGGAGAAGTGGATCAGCGTTGCCAGCGCCTCACCCGTGGTGGCGGCCGTCATCGCTGCAAGCCCGGCGTTGCCGGCATCAACCGCGCGGGTCATGGCGCCCATGGTCAGGCCCAGGGCTGGATTGTCGGTCAGCTCGATGGCTGCGTGACCCAGGCGCATATAGCGCGGAATGCTGATCCGGGCCTCTGCTGAGGTCATCAATGTGTCGCTCAGGCCAAACTTCTGTTGCAGCCGGCTGGCGTCCTGACCTTCGGCCTGTACGGCGCGCAATAGCACAAATACATAAAGGGTGCTGATATCACCCAGGGTGTTGCGGCGTTTTTGGGTTAGGGGGCTGGTCGCCATCGTGTCTGATATGTTGTGTTGGGATGATAAAATGTTATTCCAGGATATTGAGGGGGGCAAGGGCGCGGGGGTAACGTATCTCCACCAACGATAATCGAGAATGGGCCTGGCCCAGGAAGCGGAGAACACGATGAGCGAGATTAAGCCAACCCCCGGATTGACCAAGTACCCGAATCTGCTGGAGCCTTTGGATCTGGGCTTCACCAAGCTGCGCAACCGGGTGCTGATGGGGTCGATGCACACCAATCTGGAAGAAGCCAAAAACGGTTTCGAGCGTTTGGCGGCGTTCTACGCGGAACGGGCTCGCGGTGGTGTTGGCCTCATCGTGACCGGCGGCATCTCGCCCAATGAAGAAGGCGCGGTGTTCCAGCACGCGGCCAAGATGGAGAATGACGCCGAATCCGACCAGCATCGGGCAATCACCGAGGCGGTTCATCTGGAAGGCGGCAAGATCTGCATGCAGATTCTGCACGCTGGACGCTACGCTTATGCGCCGACGCTGGTTGCGCCATCAGCGATCCAGGCCCCCATCAATCCCTTTACACCCAGGGAGTTGGATGAAGCTGGTATTGAGAAGCAGATTTCCGACTACGTAAATTGCGCCGCGCTGGCGCAGCGCGCCGGCTACGACGGCGTCGAGATCATGGGCTCGGAAGGCTACTTCATCAACCAGTTCATCGTCGCCCACACCAACCATCGGACCGACGACTGGGGTGGCAGCTATGAGAACCGGATTCGCTTGCCGCTGGAGATTGTTCGCCGTGTTCGCGAGCAGGTTGGTGAGGAGTTTATCATCATCTACCGCTTGTCGATGCTGGACCTGATCGAGAACGGCAGCACCTGGGAGGAAGTGGTTTATCTGGCCAAGGCCATTGAGCAGGCCGGCGCCACTATCATCAATACCGGTATCGGCTGGCATGAGGCGCGGGTGCCTACCATTGCAACCTCGGTGCCCCGCGGTGCCTTCAGCGAAGTGACCGCGCGTCTCAAAGGGGAAGTCAGCATTCCCCTGATCACCACCAACCGTATCAACATGCCGGACGTGGCGGAGCAGATCCTGGCCGACGGTCATGCCGACATGGTCTCCATGGCAAGGCCGTTCCTGGCGGACCCGGAATTGGTGAACAAGGCCGCCGAAGGCCGAGTGGACGAGATCAATACCTGCATTGGCTGCAACCAGGCCTGTCTGGATCATACCTTCGAGGGCAAGCTGACCTCCTGTCTGGTGAATCCCCGTGCCTGCCATGAGACGGAGCTGGCCTACATCAAGACTGCCCAGCCCAAGTCACTGGCGGTTGTGGGGGCAGGGCCGGCCGGCCTGGCGTTTGCCACGGTTGCCGCCGAGCGTGGCCATCGGGTTACCCTGTTCGACGCCGGCAGCGAGGTGGGCGGACAGTTCAATGTCGCCAAGCGCATTCCCGGCAAGGAGGAGTTCTATGAAACCCTTCGCTATTTCCGGGTGATGCTGGACAAGCATGGCGTGGATGTTCGCCTGAATACCCGGGTAGGTGTCAGCGATCTGCTGGCCGCGGGTTTTGACGAGGTGGTGTTGGCCACCGGTGTGTCGCCACGGACGCCCGAGATCGAGGGCATCGATCATCCCAAGGTGATTGGCTATCTGGATGCGATCCTGGGCCGTAAGCCTGTTGGACAGAAGGTGGCGGTGATTGGTGCCGGCGGCATCGGCTTCGATGTATCGGAGTTTCTGGCGCACCAGGGTCCGTCCCCATCGCTGGATACCGACCATTTCATGAAGGAGTGGGGGGTGGATCTGAGCGTGGCGGCCCGCGGCGGTGTCAATGGGGTTGCTCCGCAGCTGCCGGAAACGGCGCGCGAGATTTATCTGCTGCAGCGTAAGGCGTCCAAGGTCGGTAAGGGGCTGGGCAAAACCACGGGCTGGATCCATCGCACCTCGCTCAAACACCGCGACGTTCAGATGGTTCCTGGCGTGAACTATCGCAAGATCGACGATCAGGGGCTTCACGTTACGATTACCCCCAAGGGTGCCGAGCAGGGGCAGGATCGGATACTCGATGTGGACAGCATCGTCATCTGTGCCGGCCAGGAGCCACTGCGGGAGCTGCAGCAGGGGCTTCAGGACGCCGGTGTTCCGGTTCACCTGATCGGCGGCGCGGATGTGGCGGCGGAACTCGATGCCAAGCGCGCCATCAATCAGGGCAGTCGTCTGGCCGCGGAAATCTGACGGCATCGTCGTTAATGGAGGAACAAACCCGGAAGGAGCCTTGGTGCCTTCCGGGTTTTTCGTTCGTGGCAGTTACTAAAAAACACTTTCCCAATGCAACATTTTTCCATTTGTCTGCCAGAATAAGGGCAGCGTCAAACTGAATCCCGGAGTGCCGGCAAGGTGCCACCCGGCATCGGCCTCCATCCCTGAGTTTGACGAGTTGTCTGGATAGCGGCTTTGTCTGGGGCTGGTGCTCGCAGGGAAGCCTGCCTTTTGCCAGGCGGTTATGGATGTAGTGAAGGACAACCGGCGTCTGACCGGTTTCGACGATTCTGTTGGGAGTGAGCAATGGGCTCTGCCGGCCAGGCAAGCGAAGGGTATGCAGCGGTCTTTTTCATGAGTGGCACCCAGGTATCCCGTCAAATGCGGGATTCCGAATTCGGTGCCTTCCTGGATGGCTATGTGGGGTTGTCCGACCTGGCCGATACCGACGTCAAGGCGGTCTACGTCACCCTCAGCGATGAGCTGTTGATTCAGGCCATGGTGTTTTTCCGCATCTATTTCGATGAGGAAGGGCGAGCGGACAGTCACTGGAATCTGCCCATTGAAGAGATGGCCCGTGCCGGCGCCAAGGGGCCGGATCTTGGGGGTGGTCCCATTCGTCTGGTGTGTCGCAGTCAATGTCCGGTTAAAGGGGTGGCTGACGATCTCTGGGACCCGGATATGTCGCCGGGGCAGAATCAGTTTACCGCGATCCGCAAGGTGGTTGAGGCGAATTCGCTGAAGTTCCAGAAGAAAGCTGCGGTGGTACCGGAGGTGGATATCCCGGTTCTGCAGGCTGAGACGGCGGGGCCTTCTGCTGCCCCGGGCCCGAGCGCTGAGCGGGCCCGCCTGGCGCAGTTGCTGCGAGAACACCGGCTTCGGATCAAGACGCTGCAGAGTGTGCACCGGGACGCCCTTGCCGACACTCGGCGAGAGCACCGGCTGGAGTTGAAGGCGGCCCAGAATGACATTGCTGAACTGGAACAGAAGCATGAACGGCTGCGGCTGAGTAACGAGCAGTTAAAGAAGCGATTGGCCGAGCGCAATGAGCAGTATCTGATCCTGCAGGAACAGCTCGGCCATAGCAATGAAGTTGTCGAGCAGGATACCCAGACCCGCAGTGCTGAGGCGGTGTTGCTGGCGGAGCAGCTGGAGCGCAAGCAGCGTGAGCTGGAAATGCGCGACGAGAAAATCGTGGCCCTTGAGCAGGAGTTGCATGAGCTGCGTCACCGCGAGCCGCCGGAACAGACCGTGATGAAGCAGCTGCAGGAACAAGCCGTGTTCCTGGTGGCGTACCACGCCGGCATGGGCCATGTGACCCTGCCGTATGACGACATCGAGACTTACTTCCAGAACCCCACCGCTTATGCTGCAGACAAGTGTGGGCTGAACGAGCCAGCCTATCTGGAGTGGCTGCAGCACTACGAACATCCCGTGTGTCGGCACCAGAATGGCTCCGGCGAGGCCTGTGGCGAGCCGGTCATGCGGGTGAGCCAGCCATCCGAGTTTCTGTCGGGGCGGGATGACCGTTGCGAGTCACATCGGCCAGAGGCTTCCTCGGATCACCCCTGAGGCATTATGACAAACCTGGCCAGGAGTCCGGCACAACAAACCAGCGACTGACCTCCCCATAGCCCCGGTCATCGAGTCGGGGCTGCATGCGGGCAAACAGCGTCGGGTGGGCTTGTGCGGCCACGGCGGCCAGAGCTTTCATTGCCACCTGTGGATCCGGTGCCTGTCGGGACTGAAAGGCGCCCAGCCAATGGGGCTTGCGCAAGGGCATCCATTCGGAGACGTCAACGTCCTCCAGCTGGTGGTGATACAGCCAATAGCCGAATTCGTGGGCCGGGTTAATCCAGTCGGGCAGGGGCGGCGGGCACTGATCTGGCGGAACGAACAGGTTGCCCAGCATCACCAGCGCCGGTGTCGCCGGCTCTCGGAACCCGTGCTCCTGCAACTGCCTGATGGTCTCCGGTCGCTCGGTCATTGTGCATTGGTGCGCCAGCATACGGTCGGCCTTGAGGTCCAGGCGGTCTCGGGCATTGGGGCCGTACCAGCGCAGGCTGTCGCCGTCATCGTGGGCCAGGTAGAATTTGACCGCGATCTCATGGTGTTCCAGCTCGCCGGTATGGGGGTTGCGGACGAGGAAATCCAGCTCCCCCAGGGTGCGGCCCTGTTCATTCCTGATGGCGTGGTTGCGCAGTAGCACCGGCCAGCCAAGGAGGTCCGTCAGCAGGAAATGGTATAGTTGTTCGAAGTAGTGGCCCAGTCGATGGCTCTGGCTGCTGTCCAGGTGATGCAGCAGCGGTTCGGGCGCCAGATCCAGCCGCTTAAGGTAATCAGGGGTATCGGCCGGCAACCAGTTCTCAATCCGGAAAACCGGGCCGCGACGAATCAGCGTGGGCGCCCGGCACAGCCACGCCAGATGGCGTACGGCGGGTGTGTTCCAAAAATGATCGCGCTCGAGGGGCATGCTGATGGTGCGGTTCTCCTGTTGCGGGTTGAAGCAGCGGTTTTCAGAAATTCCCGGATATTCGTTAAGATGATAACAGCAGCCTCCGTTCGACGCCGAGGCTGGAATCGAAGTCACCCACAGGACTCTACATGGACCAATTCAGAAATATCGGCGTGATCGGGCGGATGGGCAGTGTGAAGGTTGTCGAATCCCTGCGCCAGCTCAAGCAGTATCTGATTCGAGAGAACTATCACGTCATCATGGAGGAAGATACCGCCAGCATGCTGCCCGGCCATGGCCTCCAAGTGGCCAGCAAGAAGCTGATCGGAGAAATCTGTGACTTGGTGATTGTGGTGGGTGGCGACGGCAGCTTGCTGGGGGCGGCGCGGGAACTGGCGAAATCCAACGTTCCCCTGCTGGGGGTCAACCGGGGCCGGTTGGGCTTCCTCACCGACATATCACCGTCAGACCTGGAGGAGCGTCTCAGTCAGGTGCTGGCGGGCGACTACATAGAGGAAAAGCGTTTCCTGCTGGATGGCAGCGTCGAGCGCAACGGCCAGTCCCTGGGCTTTGGCGCGGCTCTGAATGACGTGGTTTTGCACCCTGGAAAGTCCACCCGCATGATCGGGTTCGATCTGTTTATTGATGGTCATTTTGTCTACAGTCAGCGCTCCGACGGCTTGATCGTTTCGACCCCCACCGGTTCCACGGCTTACTCCCTTTCGGCGGGTGGCCCCATCATGCACCCCAAACTGGACGCCATCGTTCTGGTGCCGATGTTCCCCCATACCCTCAGCAGCCGGCCCATCGTCGTCGATGGCAAGAGCGAGATCAAGCTGGTGATAGGGGAGACCAATGAGGCCTATCCGCAAGTCAGTTTCGATGGGCAGATGAACATTGCGTGTGCGCCGGGTGACATCATCCGGATTACCAAAAAACCCTTCAAGATCCGCCTGATTCATCCGACGGACCATAACTTCTACGCCACATGCCGGGACAAACTGGGATGGGCAAGTGAAATAGCAGCGAGTTGATCATGGCAGTACAACACTCCTCCGCCAGTCGCGGATACGACATCATCGGTGATGTGCACGGGTGCGCCCATACCCTGATCCGGTTGCTCGAACAGATGGGTTATCGAAAGGTCAATGGAATTTACCAACACGACCGTCGCCAGGCCATTTTCCTGGGTGACATCGTCGACCGCGGTCCCCGCATTCGTGAGGCCCTGCATCTGGTGCGGGACATGGTGGATCACGGTTCGGCCCGTATCGTTATGGGCAACCACGAATACAATGCACTCGGCTACTGTACCCGAGCCCGTTCCGGCAGCGGCAAGAAGTGGTTGCGGGACCACAACCCACGGCACGACCGGCTGATTCGAGAGACTCTCGATCAGTTCGAGCGCTACCCGCAGGAATGGACTGATTTTCTTGAATGGTTCTACACTCTGCCACTGTTTATCGAGGAAGACCATTTCCGCATTGTGCATGCCTGCTGGGACGATCGGCTGATCCGCCAGTTCAGCGAGGCTCAGGGCGGTGCCTGCATCGATGAGGACTTCCTGCATGCCTCTTCGGCCATCGAATCGTTTGCCGGCCAGGTGATGGATACCCTGCTCCGGGGCACCGATCTGCGCCTGCCGGAAGGCATCGCCATTACCGGGAAAGACGGTTATGTCCGGGAATTTTTCCGCACAAAATTCTGGGCGGACAAACCGCGCACCTACCAGGACGTGGTATTCCAGCCGGACCCACTGCCACCGTCGGTGGCGGATCGCGAGCTGACGCCGGCGGAACTCAAGCAGCTGATTTGCTATCCGCAGACCGATCGCCCGGTGTTTGTTGGCCATTATTGGATGGAAGGCCGGCCCGCACCGATTCGGCCCAACGTCGCCTGTCTGGACTACAGCGCGGTGAAATACGGCAAGCTGGTGGCCTATCGAATGGATGATGAGCGCGAACTGTCAAAAGACAAGTTTGTCTATGTGGAGGTGGAAAAGCCGGAGCAGACCGACGATCCCTACACCGAAGACAGTGTCGCGAGGTAATTTTGTACCGGATCAAACAGCTCGATACAGACATCAACCTGGCGGGCTTCAGCCAATGGCTGCAGCATCAGGGAGTAAATCACCGGTTTACCTCGGAAGGGGATTGCCAGGTGCTTTGGCTGGAGAACCCGGATCACACCGAGCCGGTGCTCGATGCCCTGAACCGGTTTCTCAACGAGCCCCAATTACGCGACCGGATCAATCAGCAGGGTTCGGCGCCGGTCTACCGGAGTGGGCGATGGCAACCGTCGCCACGTCATGCGCCCTTTGTGCTCTCGGTGATTGTGGTGGCGGTGGTGTTGGCCTGGGCCACCGGGCTCGGTTCCGGCCTGTTGTCGGCGTCACTGATGGTGGTGGATCCCCGGCTGTATGGTTGGGGGACGCTGGCGGAGCGGGTGGCGGCCCTGTCCGATACCTTGATGGCGGGTCAGATCTGGCGTCTGTTGACACCCGATTTTCTGCATTTCAGCTGGCCCCATGTCATTTTTAATTCGGTGATACTGTGGTTTCTCGGCAGTCAGGTGGAATGGTTCGACGGCCGCAGCCGCATACTTGCGCTGTTCGTGGTCACCAGTCTGGTCGCCAACGGCCTGCAGTACTTCAGTTCCGGGCCGCTGTTTGGCGGTCTGTCCGGCGTCGTTTACGGGGTTCTTGGGTATTGTTGGCTGAGCCAGCGCCGATTACCCCGGTTCCAGTTCCCACCCGCGCTGATTGTTGTGGCAGTGGTCTGGATGGCCATCGGATTTACCCCCTTGCCCGAATGGCTGGGGCTTGGACGCATGGCCAACGAGGCTCACCTTGGCGGGTTTGTTGCCGGTCTGGTCATGGCCGTGCTGTGGCCGCCGCGCCCACGCCGACACGTTTGAGGTGTCGCGTGGCGTAGCACCATAAAAAGTTGC
This sequence comes from Marinobacter sp., assembly GCA_041594735.1. Classification (GTDB taxonomy): domain Bacteria; phylum Pseudomonadota; class Gammaproteobacteria; order Pseudomonadales; family Oleiphilaceae; genus Marinobacter. The sequence continues at coordinate 7,242 of JBFHLR010000053.1, read as the reverse complement.
GCCATAAAAAAAAGCCCCACCGAAAGGTGGGGCGTAAATGAGCTGAAACAGCTCCTGATGAGAGAGACCAAATGCTAACGACCGTTGTCATTTGGTGAGATAATGATAATTGTTATCATTTGGTTTGGTCAACCCCCATTCCGGTATTTATTCGCAAAACCGGAACCGAGCAGGAAAATGTGATGACTTACGAAGACTTGATTGCACGAATGGACCCTACGGTATACCGCAGCCTGCGCCAGGCCGTCGAGCTTGGCAAGTGGCCGGATGGCCGGGTGCTGAGCAAGGAGCAGCGGGCCATCTGCATGGAAGCGGTCATCTACTATGAGAATACCCGGGAGGTAGCGGAAGCAGAGCGGGTTGGTTACCTCGACCGCAGCAAGAGCGACGGTAGTAGCTGCGGGCCAGACAATGACGCATCCCCCATTCGTATCCTGAACTGAGGTGTGCTTTGACCGCTGTTGTTGATGTAACCGGCCGACTGCAGAAGATGCCCGCCGAGCCGGGCCCACCGATCGAATATACCCTCAAGGTGGGGGATACCCGTTTGCCGTTGAACGACTTGATCGGTCGTGCGATACAGATCGATTACGACGGTGTCATTCGCTGCATTCACTGCGACCGCAAGACCAAGAAAAGTTTTGGTCAGGGCTACTGTTTTCCCTGCTTCCGCAAACTGGCGGCTTGCGACAGCTGCATCGTCAGTCCGGAGAAATGCCATTACCATGAAGGCACCTGCCGCGAGCCGGAGTGGGGCGAAACCCACTGCATGACCGAGCACGTGGTCTACCTGGCCAACTCATCCGGTCTCAAGGTGGGTATCACCCGCGGTACCCAGATTCCTACTCGCTGGATTGACCAGGGCGCGGTGGCGGCGCTGCCGATGGTGCGGGTGTCCACCCGCCAGCTGGCGGGGTTTGTCGAGGTGATCTGCAAGCAGTATGTGGCGGATCGTACCAATTGGCGGGCAATGCTCAAGGGCGATGTGGCCGAAGTTGATCTGGCGGCGGAGCGGGTTCGTTTACTGGACCTGATTCGGCCGGAGCTCGATGCCCTGCGCCAGGAGCATGGCGAGGCAGCGATTCGCGAAGTAGACGAAGCCGGTGTGAGTCTCAGTTATCCGGTAGAGGTCTGGCCGGACAAGGTGAAAAGCCATAACCTTGATAAAACGCCTTCGGTGGCCGGGGTCCTGCAGGGCATTAAGGGTCAGTACCTGATGCTGGATACCGGAGTGATCAATATTCGAAAATTCACCGCCTATGAGGTGCGGTTCCAGGTGCTGGCCTGATCGTTGCCCTCGGTGAGTGTCCCCTCTGTCATCCGGGCGGCGGAGTATCCGCCGCCCCTGTCTTCTGGAGAATGTCATGCGCACAAATCAGCCACGGACTGTTTACCTGAGCGAATACCGGGTACCGGCGTTTCTGGTTGACCATGTCGACCTGCGATTTGAGCTGTTTGAGGAGGGAGCCCGCGTACACAGTACGCTGGCGGTGCGTCGCAACCCGGATTTCCCGGGGCGTGCCGAGGCCCTGGAACTGGATGGCGACCGTCTCCGCCTGGAAACCGTGCAGCTCGACGGCCAGACTCTGGCCCCGGATGCCTATGACGACCAGGGCGACAAACTGGTGGTGCCGGACGTGCCGGATCGTTTCAGTCTGGGGGTAGTGACCTGGATCGAGCCCCAGAACAACACCCGGTTGGAAGGCCTGTACAAATCGTCCGGCATGTTCTGCACTCAATGCGAGGCTGAAGGCTTCCGCAGCATTACCTTCTTCCCCGACCGGCCGGATGTCATGGCCCGTTACCGGACCCGCATCGAAGCCGACAAATCCGCTTATCCGATCCTGCTGTCCAACGGCAACGACGTGGATCGTGGTGATCTGGACAATGGGCGTCACTTTGTCACCTGGGAGGACCCGTTTCCCAAGCCCTGCTACCTGTTTGCCCTGGTGGCCGGTGATCTGGTGGAGAAGAGCGATCGCTTTACCACTTGCTCCGGGCGTGACATTGACCTGCGTATCTATGTTGAGCCCCGTAACGCCAGCAAGTGCGATCACGCGCTGGATTCGCTGAAGCGTTCCATGCGCTGGGATGAGGAGGTTTACGGTCGGGAATACGATCTGGATATCTTCATGATCGTGGCGGTGGACGATTTCAACATGGGCGCCATGGAGAACAAGGGGCTGAACATCTTCAATTCCTCCTGCGTGCTGGCCAGCCCAGATACCGCTACAGACTTAGCCTTCCAGCGGATAGAGGCCATTGTTGCCCACGAGTATTTCCACAACTGGTCAGGTAACCGGGTCACCTGTCGGGACTGGTTCCAGCTCAGCCTCAAGGAAGGCTTCACCGTGTTTCGCGATGCCGAATTCTCCGCCGATATGGGCTCCGCAACGGTCAAGCGGATCGAAGACGCGACCCTGTTACGGACTTCCCAGTTTGCCGAGGATGCCGGCCCCATGGCGCATCCGGTAAGGCCTGCCTCGTACATGGAAATTTCCAACTTCTACACCCTGACCATCTACGAGAAGGGCGCGGAAGTGGTACGGATGATTCATACCCTGTTGGGGCCCGAGCTGTTCCGCAAAGGCAGCGACCTCTATTTCGAGCGCCATGACGGACAAGCGGTCACCACCGATGATTTTGTGACCGCGATGGAAGACGCCAGCGGCCGCGATCTGGCGCAGTTCCGGTTGTGGTATGAGCAGGCGGGCACACCGGTGGTCACTGCGCGTGATGAGTACGACGCCAGTACCCGGATCTATCGCCTGACACTGACCCAATCGATACCGGACACCCCGGGCCAAAGCGCCAAGCGGCCACAACACATTCCGTTCACGCTGGGCTTGCTGGATGCCCAAGGCGAGTCGTTGCCCCTGCGGCTGTCAACGGAGGAGACCGAAGCGCCTGATGAGCGCGTACTGGAACTGACCGAATCGGAGCATTGCTTCGAATTCCACGGCATTTCGGAGCGGCCGGTGCCGTCGTTGCTCAGAGCTTTCTCCGCGCCGGTGCGGGTGGCCTATCCGTGGACACGGGACCAGCTGATGTTTCTGATCGGCGCCGACAGCGACGGTTTCAATCGTTGGGACGCAGGCCAGCGCCTGGCGGTGGACATCATCCAGGAGTTGATCGAAAAACCGGACGCCGAGGTAGATTCCCGGTTGTTGACCGCCTATCGCAACCTGCTGGCGGACACCGAGCTTGATCAGGCCTTGGTGGCCAAGATGTTGCAGCTCCCTTCGGAGGCCTACCTGATCGAGGTGTCCGTCCAGCCGGACGTGCAGGCGATCCATCGGGCCCGCACCCGGGTGCTGGATCATCTGGCGACCGCCCTGCGGGGTGAACTGCTGGATTGCTACCGTCGCAACTCCGATAGCGGTCCCTACCAGCTGTCGCCGCAAGCCATCGCCCGCCGTAGCCTGAGAAACACCGCGCTGGCCTGGCTGCTGCACATCAACGATCACGAAGCCTGTCAGTTGGCCCTGGCTCAATATCGGGACGCGAGCAATATGACCGATGGCCTCGGCGCCTTGAAGGCGCTGGTAAACTCGGAGTTTGCTGACGAGCGGGAGCAGGTGCTGGCGGATTTTTACCAGCGTTGGCACCAGGATCCTCAGGTCGTGGAGCAGTGGTTCTCGGTGCAGGCGGCCAGTCGCCAGGCCGGCTCGCTGGAGCAGGTTCGCACCCTGATGACGCATCCGGCGTTCGATTTACGGAACCCGAACAAGGTTCGTAGCGTTATTGGCGTGTATGCCGGTCAAAACTTATCGGAATTCCACCGTCGAGATGGGGCGGGGTATCGCTTTTTGGCGGAGCAGGTTTGCCAGTTGGATGATCTCAATCCGCAGATCGCGGCCCGCCTGGTGGCGCCGTTAACCCGTTGGCGCAAGTTCGCACCCAGCCACAGTCAGGCCATGAGGCAGGCGCTGGAGCAGGTGCGTGAAAAAGCCGGCCTGTCCCGGGATGTATATGAGGTGGTGCACAAGAGTCTGATTGACGAATAACCGTTGGCTACGAACTGTTAGAGAACAGGAATGCGGCGACAAAATCGCACTTTTGGTCGATGGACTTGGCCTGGCGTTGGTTTAGTCTGGTAACTTTAATAAGACCCATAATAATACGTTGGCCTGTATGGCTTTCAGACACAGTTAAGGTTAATAACAATGAAATACAATAAAAATGTGCTCCTGGGTGGCCTGGTGGCGCTGTCCATGGCGGTCACGCCTGTCCTGGGGGCGGTCTCAGCGAGCGAAGCGGCTCGGCTTGGTAAGGATCTGACCCCCTTTGGCTCTGAGAAGGCGGGTAATGCTGCCGGTACCATACCGGCATGGACCGGCGGCTTGACCACGCCTCCGGCGGGCTATGAAGGTTCCGGTCAGCACCACATCAACCCGTTTCCCGATGACCAGCCGCTGTTTACCATCAGCGCGGGTAACGCCAGTGAGTATACTGAACACCTGAGTGAGGGTGTTCGAGCCATGCTGGAGACGTACCCCACCACGTTCCGGCTACCGGTCTACCAATCCCGGCGGACCCACGCGGTGCCGCAATGGGTGGCGGAAAACACCCGCAAGAATGCGGTCAGCGCGACCATTGTGGGGGATGGCGAGGGGCTGGATGGCGCCTTTGGTGGCTATCCGTTCCCGATTCTGAGTGGCGACAGCGAAGAGAAGGCCTGGCAGGTGATCTGGAATCATCTCACCCGTTGGCGCGGAGTGTCGATCACTCGCCGGGCCAGTGAAGTGGCCGTGCAGTCAAACGGTGATTATTCCCTGGTGACCTCCCAGCAGGAAGCCTTCTTTAACTTCTACAATCCTGAAGGTGGTGAAGAGGATCTCGATAACGTGATCTTTTACTACCTGTCCTTTACCCAGTCTCCGCCCCGTCTTGCCGGCGGTGCCATCCTGATCCATGAAACCCTGAACCAGATCATTAACCCGCGAAATGGTTGGGGTTACAACGCAGGGCAGCGACGGGTGCGGCGGGCCCCGAACCTGGGCTATGATTCTCCCATTGCGGCGGCGGACAACCTGCGCACTGCCGACGATACCGATATCTTCAACGGTGCCCTGGACCGCTACAACTGGCGTTACGAGGGACTTCGTGAGATCTATGTTCCTTATAACAACTACTTGCTGGGTGAGTCGGGACGCAAGTATTCCGATATCCTGGGGGTGTCCCACCTCAACCCGGATCTGACTCGCTGGGAGCTGCATCGGGTCCATGTGGTGGAAGCGACCCTGAAAGACGGCGAACGTCACATTTATGGCAAACGTCGCTTCTATGTTGACGCCGATAGCTGGAACACCCTGCTGGTGGATCAGTATGACGGTCGCGGTGAGTTGTGGCGGGTCACCATGGGTATGGCCAAAAACTACTACGAACTACCCGGTGTGTGGACTACGCTGGATGTTTACCATGACCTGCAGGCGCGCCGTTACCACGTCCTGGGTCTGGACACGGAAGAGCCCGGGACACGGGTCTTCACCAATGACGTACCCAACCGCCGTTATTTCTCCCCCGCCTCGTTGCGTCGCCGAAGCGTGCGCTAGGGAGGATGATGATGGCGCGATGATCCGCCGTCGCGGATAAAAGACCGGCAGCCGACAGGCTGCCGGTCTACGTTGGTTATAGGGCTCGATGTCGGGCCGACACAGAGACACTTTCAACTCAAAAAAAATAGGCACACTGAATGGCTACAGGTTTAATGTGCAAAACCCTGGGATCGGCTTGCCTTGGCATGGCCTTGGCGACCGCCAGCCCAGCGGCTTTTGCCCTCACGGATATAATCGAGACACCGGCCAGGGAAACTTCACTGGCTCCTTCCCAACTGCTGACGGATGCGGCTCAGGCAGGCGACCGAATCGTGGCGGTCGGTGAGCGAGGTCACATCATTTTCTCCGACAACGAAGGGCAGAACTGGACCCAGGGTAAGGTCCCGGTTTCGGTGACGCTCACCGGTGTCTCGTTCCCGACTGCGACTGAAGGCTGGGCCGTGGGTCACAGTGGCGTTGTCCTGCACAGCGAGGACGCGGGCGCGACCTGGGCCCTGCAACTCGACGGTGTAGCCGCCGCTGAACTGGCCATTGCCGGCAAGGAAGCGCGAGCGGCCGAGCTGGAAGCGCAGATCGAGCAGGCGCCCGAGGAAGAAAAGGGTGATCTGGAATGGGCCCTGGACGACCTGTTTTTCTCCCTGGAAAACATGCGTGCGGACCTGGAGGTTGGGCCGGTAAACCCGTTGCTGGACGTGTGGTTCGAAAATTCCCAACACGGCTTCGTCGTGGGCGCCTACGGCATGATCCTGCGCACTCAGGACGGCGGCGCAAGCTGGCAGGACTGGTCCAGTCGCTTGCAAAATCCCACGGGATATCACCTGAACGCCATCACCCGGGTGACGGGCGGAGCCCTGGCGGTGGTCGGCGAAGCTGGCCAGATTCATGTCTCGGTAGACAATGGTGAAACCTGGGAGCTCCGTGACAGCCCTTACGATGGCTCGCTGTTTGGCGTGATTGGAACCGGCCATGTCAACGAAATCCTCGTGTTTGGGCTGCGGGGTAATGTGTTCCTCTCAACCGATCTCGGAAAATCCTGGAAGATGGTTCCCAGCAACGCTTCGGCAACGCTCAATGACGGTGCCGTTGCCGACGATGGCCGCATTACTCTGGTAGGGAATGGCGGAGCCGTGCTGGTCAGCAGCAATGGTGCTGAGAACTTCCGCGAGTACTTCCGTACTGACCGCGAAGGCCTGATGAGCGTTGTTCCGGTGTCGCAGACCCGTCTCGTGCTCGTTGGAGAGGGCGGCGTCAAGCGCGCCGACGCTCTCGGAAAGAATCTTTAACCTCGCCCTGGTGCGGCAGAACAGAACGAATTGAAGAGGGGCTTTTTAATGTCGAACCCGAAGCATGACAAGGGCGAGCATTACCCGGCTACGCCAAAGGCGGAGCCATTTTTGGAACGGGTGATTTTCAATAACAGGGCCTTGATCCTGTTTGGTTTCCTGATCCTGACGCTATTTCTTGGTTACAACGCCATTAAGATTCAGCCGGATGCCAGTTTCGAGCGGATGATTCCGCTGGAGCATCCGTACATTGTCAATATGCTCAATCACCGGAATGATCTGGAGAACCTGGGTAACTTCGTCCGTATCGCGGTCGAAGCCAAGGAAGGAGACATATTTGACAAGGAGTACATGGAGACGCTCAAACAGATCACCGATGAGGTGTTCTATCTGAACGGCGT
>JBFHLR010000052.1:0-16681 GCA_041594735.1 Marinobacter sp. | reverse complement strand
TTACCGCCCGCTCTCGCGATCGGATGCACTCCGGTCCGTCAACAATAACCCAAACGTGCGAGACCCATGGTAAGAAAAAGGACGTCTTCATACCGCCATCCCCTCACATTCCTGGCAGCCATCCTGTTGGCACTCCCACTGACCGCTTTGGCCAAAGCAGCCGAGCCAAGACATGGTATTGCCATGCACGGAACCCCGGCTTACCCGGCGGACTTCGAGCACTTCGAGTACGTCAACCCGGCGGCCCCCAAAGGCGGCACCTTACGACTGAGCGTGGTTGCCAACGGCTTCGACTCCTTTAATCCATTCGTTATCCGCGCCGTTGCCGCCGCTGGCATCAATAATTATCTGTACGACACCCTGCTCACCTCCTCCGCCGACGAGGCCTTCAGTGCTTACGGTCTGATCGCCGAATCCATCGAAACGCCGGAGGATCGCAGCTATGTGGTGTTCAATCTTCGCGAATCCGCCAGATTCCAGGACGGCAGGCCCATTACCGCCGAAGATGTCGAATTCTCCTTCAAATTGCTGACCACCGAGGGTCACCCGTTCTATCGCAACTATTACGGGGACGTCTCCAAAGTCACGGTGGAGAACCGCCATCGCATCCGGTTCGACTTCGGCGACACGGAAAACCGGGAGCTCCCGCTGATCCTCGGGCAGTTTCCCATTCTGCCCAAGCATTACTGGCAGGACCGGGAGTTCGGCAAAAACGGCTTAACCCCGCCCGTAGGTAGCGGTCCCTATCGCATCGGCGAGTTTGATGCCGGTCGCTCCATCACCTACCAACGCGTCGAAGATTACTGGGCGCAAGACTTGCCAGTTCGAAAAGGACAGTTCAATTTCGATCGAATCCGCTACGACTACTACACCGACGACACGGTGGCGCTAGAGTCGTTCAAGGCGGGCAATTACGACTTCCGCCTGGAATCCTCTGCCAAAAACTGGGCGACCGCCTATACCGGTGACAAATTTGACCGCGGCGAGATCGTGACCGAGGCGGTGGTTCATCATCGGCCAGTAGGGCTACAGGGTTTCGCCATCAACACCCGTCAACCGCAGTTTGCCGACCGCCGCGTACGCCAGGCACTGGCTTACGCCTTCGACTTCGGCTGGGCCAACACCAACCTGTTTTTTGATCAATACACTCGTACCGACAGCTACTTCGAGAACAGCGAACTGGCGTCGAGCGGCCTGCCTCAAGGTGAGGAGCTGTCCATTCTCGCCCCCTACCGCGACCGGCTGCCCTCGGACGTCTTCAGCACGGTGTATACCCCCCCCTCAACCACTGGTGGTACCAGCCTGCGGGACAACCTCCGCACGGCCTTCAATCTGCTGAAGGAAGCTGGTTACGAAATCCGGGACCGCAAAATGGTCAATACGGAGACAGGCGAGCCGCTCCGTTTCGAGATCCTGCTGGCACAGAAGAACTTCGAACGGGTCGTTCTCCCGTTTGAGGCCAATCTTGAGAAACTGGGTATCGAGGTGGACGTACGCCTGGTGGATACCACCCAATACATCCAGCGGGTTCGTAATTTTGACTTTGACATCATCACCCAGGTGTTCCCGCAATCGGATTCACCCGGTAACGAGCAACGGGATTTCTGGTCATCCCAGAGCGCCGAGGCGACCGGTTCACGCAACATCATAGGAATTTCCGACCCAGTGGTTGATGCACTGGTTGAAAAGGTTATTCAGGCACCCGATCGAGAAGCGCTGGTTCACAGAGTGCGGGCGCTGGACCGTGTGCTGCTCCATGGCCACTACACCATTCCCCAATGGCACCTTACCAAAGACCGAATCGCTTACCGGGCGCACCTGCGGCGGCCCGAGGTAACGCCTAAAGACGGCATCGACCTGGACAACTGGTGGATTGGGCAATAAGCCATGGGCGCCTATATTCTCCGCCGTCTGGCACTCATTATCCCAACGCTGATCGGCATCATGCTGCTCAACTTCATCATTGTTCAAGCCGCCCCGGGTGGGCCGATTGAACAGTTCATTGCCGAAATGGAAGGCCATGGCGGCAGCGCACTCGCCCGCGCCGGGGGCGGAGGCGGCAGCGAGGTCTCCGTTGGGTCAGGCGATACCCGGGGCTCGCGCGGCATTCCACCCGAGCTCCTGAAAGAGCTGGAAGTCATGTACGGCTTTGACAAGCCGCCCCATGAGCGCTTCCTGAAGATGCTCGGAGATTACGCAACCTTCGATTTCGGAGATTCGTTCTACCGGGACCGGTCAGTGATCGAACTGATCATCGACAAAATGCCAGTATCGATTTCTCTCGGTCTCTGGTCGACGCTGATCATTTACCTCATTTCCATACCACTGGGTATCAAGAAGGCCGTTACCGACGGCTCCCGGTTCGACGTCTGGACCAGTTCGATGATCGTGGTGGGCTACGCCATCCCCGGCTTCCTGTTCGCCTTCCTGCTCATTGTGTTGTTCGCCGGCGGCACCTATTTCGACCTCTTTCCGCTGCGGGGCCTGACCTCACCCAACTGGGAGGAGCTGAACTGGTACCAGAAAGTACTGGATTACTTCTGGCATCTGGCGCTGCCGGTCACCGCCAACGTCATCGGCGGGTTTGCCACCCTCACCCTGTTGACCAAGAACTCGTTCCTGGATGAAATTGGCAAACAGTATGTGGTCACTGCCCGCGCCAAGGGCCTGGAAGAGCGGCGGGTGCTTTATGGCCACGTGTTCCGCAATGCCATGCTGATCGTAATCGCGAGCCTGCCCGGGGTTCTGGTAGCCCTGTTTTTCACCGGCTCATTACTAATCGAGGTGATTTTCTCACTGGACGGGCTGGGCCTGCTGGGCTTCGAAGCCGCGCTGAATCGGGATTACCCGGTCATCTTTGGCACCTTGTTCATCTTCACCCTCATGGGCCTGATCCTCAAACTGATCAGTGACATCACCTACGTGCTGGTGGATCCCCGTATCGATTTCGAGAGTCGGGAGGGCTGACATGAAAGGCCTTAATCTGACCCCCATCCAGCAACGCAGGCTCGCCAACTTCAAGCGCAACCGCCGCGGTTTCTGGTCGCTCTGGATCTTTCTGGCCCTGTTCACGATTACCCTTGGGGCCGAGCTGATCGCCAACGACAAACCGCTGTTGCTGTCCTACCAGGGCGACTGGTATGCCCCGGTGTTCCAGACCATCCCGGAGGAAACTTTTGGCGGCTTCCTTCCCACAGAGGCGGACTACCGGGACCCTTTCATCCGCGACGAAATTCAGGCCAACGGCTGGATGCTGTGGCCACCCATTCGTTTCAGCTATGACACCATTAACTTCAACCTGGAGGTGCCCTCACCGGCGCCGCCATCGGCGGAAAACTGGCTGGGCACCGACGATCAGGGTCGGGATGTAGCCGCCAGGGTGATCTACGGTTTCAGGATATCGGTGTTGTTCGGCCTCGTACTAACCCTGATGAGCTGCATTGTCGGCATCGCGGTCGGCGCCATTCAGGGTTATTACGGCGGCAAAATTGATTTGCTGGGCCAGCGCTTTATTGAAATCTGGTCGGGCCTGCCCGCGCTGTACCTGCTGATCATCCTGTCCAGCATCGTACAACCGAACTTCTGGTGGCTGCTGGGGATCATGCTGCTGTTCAGCTGGATGGGGCTGGTAGATGTGGTGCGCGCCGAGTTTCTTCGGGCCAGAAACTTCGAATACGTTCGCGCTGCCAGAGCACTGGGCCTGGGTAACAGTAAGATCATGTTCCGGCACATTCTGCCCAATGCCATGGTCGCCACCCTGACGTTTCTGCCATTCATCCTGACAGGCGCCATTACCGGCCTGACCTCCCTGGACTTCCTCGGATTTGGTCTTCCGCCGGGTTCGCCGTCTCTGGGGGAACTGATTGCCCAGGGTAAATCGAACCTGCATGCACCCTGGCTTGGCATTTCAGCCTTTGTCAGCCTGGCACTGATGCTGACCCTGCTGGTGTTTGTCGGCGAGGCGGTCCGGGATGCCTTCGATCCAAGGAAGAACTGAGATGTCAAAACTGCTCTCGATTTCCAATCTGTCCATTCGGTTTGGCGGTGGCAGCAACGTCGTCAATGGCGTCTCCCTATCGATCGCTCCCTCCGAAACCGTCGCCCTGGTGGGAGAAAGCGGCTCCGGCAAGTCCATCACCGCACTGTCGATTCTGCGCTTACTGGACGGCCGTCACGTCGACTACCCTGCGGGCCAGATCCTGTTTAGCGGGGATAATCTGCTGACGGTGTCCGAGCGGAAACTGAGACAAATCCGGGGCCAGAAGATCAGCATGATCTTCCAGGAACCGATGACGTCGCTGAACCCACTCCACACCATCGAAAAGCAAATCAGTGAGACCCTGGAGCTGCATCGGGGCATGCGCGGACCACAGGCCCGAGCCCGCTGCATTGAGTTACTTGACCTGGTAGGCATTCCCAGCCCCAAAGACCGGCTAACCAGCTACCCTCACCAGCTCTCCGGCGGGCAGAAACAGCGGGTGATGATTGCCATGGCGCTGGCCAATGAGCCTGAGCTGCTGATCGCGGATGAGCCGACTACGGCATTGGACGTCACCGTACAAAAACAGGTGCTGGAACTGCTCGGCCAACTGCAGCAAAAACTGGGTATGGCCATCCTGCTGATCACCCACGATTTGAGCATCGTTCGCCGCTACGCCGATCGGGTTGCGGTTATGGAAAAAGGCAATCTGGTGGAAGAGGCGGACACCGAAACTTTGTTCTGCTCACCTACCCACCCCTATACCCAGCGCCTGCTGGGTGCCGAACCTCACGGCCAGCCGCCTGCGGGCGCCGGTGAGCCAGAAACCCTGCTCGCCGTCGATCGTCTCAATGTTCGTTTTCCCACCGCCAAGAACTGGCTCGGCCGCACCCGTGCCTGGTTTCATGCCGTTCAAGAGGTTTCGTTTCAGCTGAATCGAGGGGAGACCCTGGGGATCGTGGGGGAGAGTGGCAGTGGCAAAACCACCATCGGTCATGCCCTCCTCAAACTGACCTCCTGCGACGGTAGTGTCACCCTCAGCGGTCAGGAACTCACCCCACTGAATCAGAAGCAGTTCCGGCCTTATCGACGCAATATCCAGATTGTCTTCCAGGACCCGTTTGGCAGCCTGAGCCCACGAATGTCCATCTCCGAGATCATCCGGGAAGGCCTGGAAATCCACGAGCCCGATCAGCCCATGGAAGCCCATGAGCAGAAGGTGATTCAGGCGTTACAGGATGTTGGTCTCGATCCGGCCGCCAGACACCGTTACCCCCATGAGTTTTCTGGCGGCCAACGCCAGCGCATCGCCATTGCCAGGGCGCTGGTGCTGCAACCGGAGCTCATCGTGCTGGACGAGCCCACCTCCGCCCTGGATCGCACAGTGCAACGGCAGGTCATCGAACTGCTGCGGGATCTGCAATCCCGATATCGGCTTAGCTACCTGTTCATCAGCCATGACCTTGCGGTGGTCCGTGCCTTGAGCCATAAGCTGCTGGTGTTGCGTCATGGAAAGGTCATCGAATACGGCGACGCTGAAGCGATCTTTGCCCAACCGCAAACCGACTACACCCGGGAACTTCTGAACGCGGCCTTCTTTTATCAATCCGAGGATGTGCCAGAACAAAGCTGATCGGGCACTACGACCAATTGAGCGTTACCACTGCCGATTCCGTTCGGGGATAATGCGCTAAAACCGTCAAACAGGGAGAATTGAAATGGGATTACTCAGCGGCAAGCGTGCCCTGATTGTTGGAGTGGCCAGTAAACATTCCATCGCAGCTGGCATTGCCGAAGCCTTCTATCAGCAAGGCGCAGAGCTGGCATTCACCTACCAGAATGACAAGCTGAAGTCGCGGGTAGAAAAGTTTGCCGAGGGTTGGGGCAGCAACCTGACCTTCCCCTGCGACGTGGCTAGCGACCAGGAAATCGAACAGGTCTTTGCGTCCCTGAGCGAGCACTGGGACAAGATCGATATCATTGTGCATTCCGTCGGCTTCGCGCCGGCCCATGAGCTGGACGGCAATTACGTGGACGTCACCACTCGTGACGGCTTCAGGATTGCCCATGACATCAGCTCCTACAGTTTTGTCGCGCTGGCCAAAGGCGCCCGCAATATGCTCAGCGAAAACAGCTCCATGCTGACCTTGAGCTACCTGGGGGCAGAAAAGGTGCTACCGAACTACAACGTCATGGGCCTGGCTAAAGCCTCACTGGAAGCCAATGTGCGTTTCATGGCCTCCAGCCTGGGTCAGGATGGTGTGCGGGTGAACGGAATCTCAGCGGGACCGATCAAAACCCTGGCCGCTTCCGGCATCAAGAGCTTCCGGCGCATGCTGGCCGAAAACGCCAAGCGGGCGCCGCTCAGGCGCAACGTGACAACTGAGGAAGTGGGTAACGCCGCCGCTTTCCTGTGTTCCGACCTGGCGAGCGGCATCACGGGTGAAATCCTACATGTGGATGCAGGCTTCAGCGTGACCGCCATGGGCGAGCTGGAAGACTGAGTCTCAAGGACGGTTGGGATGCGGTCATACACCGCATTCCAACGGCCCGAATAAAGACGTCAATCCTGCCCCATGGCCAGGCCTATCACTTCAACCCACTCCAGGTATGACGTCTCGTCCGATTCAAGTATTTTCAACCCGGCGGCCCAACACTGCCCCCCCATGGCGCGGCACCAGATGACCTCTGTCATCAGCACGAAGTTCCCCTCGGCACACTGCAGCGACACCGTCGCCGGTAGCAAGGCCCCCTCCCGTAATGGTTGGCGACACTTCAACCGCAATCCTGCGACCGACAGGTCGGTGCTAAACGCCTCGAGATGGGCGATACCATTGCCCACGTCCGGATCGCCACTGTCCAACTCCAAAAGGACTTTGACCTTACCCGTTAGCCTGTAATCCGTGCGTTTTTCAGACGTCACAAGAAGCGTTCCCCTCACCCATACCGAACTCCGCCCTCATCCTTATTCCCTTTGGGATATCCGGACTCCCGAAGTGGGAATGTCGTCAATGACGGCCCACCCGTATCCGACCGACCACTCTGGTCAGGGTATCGTCAAATTCCGCAGCCCCGCTCAATATACGAACTCGTCCGTCCGCCAGCGCTTTTGCCAGAGCTTCTTGCAGGAATTCCTGCCGATTGAGGCCAAGGCGGTCGACAAAAACCAGCTTCCGGCTGGCATTAATTCGAACCGCCAGCTTCATCTTGATGGGCGCTTCGCCGGCTTCCCGGGAACTGACTGCAATCCAACTACCCAGCTTGAGGCCATCGACTGCAACCTGAGCGGCCTGAAGTCGCTCCTGCTGAAGCCGCAACTGCTCCGCCTCTTTCAGCTTTTGCTGCCGCGCCTCTTCTTCAGCCTTGAGTCGTTGCTGTTCCCGTAATTTGGCCGTAAGCTCCTCGCGCTTTTGCTGCTCGGCAGCCTCGACCCTACGCCTTAGCTCTTCGGCCCTCGCCTTGGCCTGAAGAGCCGCTTGTTCACGTTGCCGACGCTGGCCCTGATAGACATTCGCAAGGGAGACAACGGTATCCTTCAACACGTCCTGAAAGCGGTTAAGTGGCGGTATCGGTCGCAAGCGACCACCTGAAAGTGCCCGGGAGAACTCCGCGCAGGGCATCAGCCCCAGTTTAACGCCAGAGCCGTTGGTCCACAGAATTTCGCAGGTATCTTCGAGAAAGGCGAAAAAGAAACGTCGTTGCTCGTCGGAGCCCGAACCTTCAACGAACCACTGCTGACGTGCAGGCGTCAGTTCGTCCTCGGCTGGCTGTGCCAGCATTAACCAGCTTTCGTCAAACTGGAGCTTACGCTGCGCACTCAGGGCGGGCGCCAGTTCCAGCGGCTCGCCCCGCAGACGCGCGACGATCACGGCCTCAACCACATCCAGGTCGCTTTGCGACAGGGCCTGGCCGAACACCCGTTGCCACACCTCGGACAGGCGATCACCGATTTGTTCGCCAACATGGTAAAGCCGGTCAGAACTGCCATCCGACAAGGTGGGATCGCCAACCCACACCAGCCATTCCAGCAACTTTCTGGCGTGTCGCCAGTCGTCACCAGCCGTCCCGGTATCGAGCACGACCTGCCGCAAGAGTTTGAGCCAGTGGGTGACCACAAACTCTGAAATGACCTCCGGTAACTCCCGGTCACGCAGAGCCTTGCCCACCAGTGCACGAGCCGTTTGGTCAGCTCGGCGTTGTCGCGCAGCCCCCTGTTCAGTCGCCAACAGCCGGCTGCGAAGCATGCCGACCCGTTCCTTGCGCACGGCCGCGTCATTCGCCCACTGAGCGCTGTAAGTTGTAAAGGGCGTCAGCGTGGAGTCCTCGAAACAGGCGGACACCGAGATGACCATGGCATCCAGCTGGTCCAATAGCGTGCGGGCCGAACGCCCCCCTGAATCGCTCCAACCGCGCCAATCACCAAGGCTGTCCAGCCAGTTGGTAATACTGTCTTCAAACGCAGCCGCTCCATGATCGCCCAGGCGCCAAGCCAGAAAAAACCTCAATCGGGCCACTTTGCACGCCAGCGCAACGTGTAATCCCGAGGTTTTCAGGAACAGATCCATAATGCGATCCGCCAGATAAGCAGAGTTCACTTGACGCACGGTCCAGGTCAGCGAGACGGATTGGATGAGATGAACGACAGATTCGTCCCGCTGTTCATTCCAGCAGGAAAGTAGCAATGGCCGCCAATCCGCTTGCTGGTCTTCTTGCACCGGGCCGACCGGATACGGCAGATCGGGAATACGAATCCCGGACAGGATTTCGTTGATCTGATGTTTGGTCTCCGCCGAAATATCAGCTCCTGGCGGGGTTCTGACTTGCTGTGACATGCCGTTGTGGGTCCACATTATGGCGAGTAAATTCCGTTTCATGCCGCTGGCTTCCTGGCCCCAGAACAACGATCCAGAGCAGACCGGGTCTGTAGACAGCCACAGCGAAAGTGGATCGCAGTGCCAACGGGCAGACCATTGCACCATGGCCTTCCCCCCCCGTCCAGAGCAGAGACGTATCAGTTTGTACCGAAAGTTGGCGGAGACGGGGCACCTATCAGCCAGAATCCCCCGCCCCCCGTACCCTCGGCGCATTGCAAAGCCTGGGTAAATAACGCAGTATATCGAACTCCCCGGTGCTAGGAGGCCTTACCTCCCGACCGTATAACCATTTGAATAAATGGGGCTCATTCGTTCACCTGACGCTCAACCGTTCACGTGATATCGCCCCGTAGAAGACACGAATCGAGGATCTAAGCAGCATGTCCGGCATCAAGCTCGAGAACGTCAACGTCGCCAGCCAGGAGACGTTGATTACCCCTGAGGCGCTGAAAGCAGAGATGCCACTGTCCGAACAGGCAGCGGCAACCGTCGAACGGGGACGTCAGGCGATTTACGACATTATGGATGGTAAGGACCATCGCCTGTTCATTGTTGTCGGTCCCTGCTCCATCCACGATGTGAAAGCGGCCCGTGAATACGCGGAGAAACTCAAGGCCTTGGCGGATGAAGTCAGCGACACCCTGCTGATCGTCATGCGAGTTTACTTTGAAAAGCCTCGCACCACCGTTGGCTGGAAGGGCCTGATTAACGACCCTCACCTTGATGACACCTTCGACATTGAGCAAGGCCTGCACATTGGGCGCCGGCTGTTGCTGGACATTGCTGAATTGGGCCTGCCCACCGCAACCGAAGCCCTGGATCCAATCTCACCCCAGTACCTGCAGGATACCATTTCCTGGTCCGCCATCGGTGCCCGAACCACCGAGTCTCAGACGCACCGGGAAATGAGCAGTGGGCTGTCCATGGCTATTGGCTTCAAGAACGGCACTGACGGGAGTCTGGATGTGGCGGTCAACGCCATGAAATCCGTTTCCCACCCCCACAGTTTCCTGGGCATCAATCAGCAAGGCCAGGTCGCGATTATCCGGACCCAGGGCAACGCCTACGGTCACGTGGTCCTGCGGGGCGGCGGTGGCAAGCCCAATTACGACTCGGTCAGCGTGGCCCTGTGCGAGCAGGCACTGGAGAAAGCCGGATTGCGCAAATCCATCATGGTGGATTGCAGCCATGCAAACTCCAACAAGGATCCGGGCCTTCAGCCGCTGGTGATGCAGGACATCTCGCACCAGATTCTGGAAGGTAATAGCTCCATCCAGGGGTTGATGGTGGAAAGTCACCTGAATTGGGGTAGCCAGTCCATTCCCGAAGATCTGTCCCAGCTGCAGTACGGCGTTTCCATCACCGATGCCTGTATCGACTGGGCGACCACCGAGAAGGCTATCCGGGACATGCGTGACAAGCTCAAGGAGGTACTGCCCAAGCGGTAAACCTTGTTCAGGTCGGGCACATCAACCAGAAAAGGGACCGTGATTACCACCGTCCCTTTTTTGGTTCTTGCCGTTTTGCTCGATGTCGCGATCAGCGTCGACGAACTGATTAATTGCCTTGCAGACTATTCACCAAGCCAACTAAGCACCTACCCAATCGAGCCGGGAGCGAAGCTCCACCACCTGACCAATGATGATGATGGTGGGCGCCTGCACGCCGCTTTCCTGGACCTTCTCGACAATGTTGTTCAGTTCGCCAACAATCACCGTCTGTTCCGGCGTGGTGCCTTTTGATACCAGCGCCACCGGCATTGACTCGTCCATGCCATGAGCAATGAGTTCACGACTGATGATCGGCAATCCGACCAATCCCATATAGAACACCAGGGTCTGGTTGCTCTGCACAAAATCTTTCCACGGCAGATCACAGGTGTCGTTTTTCAGATGCCCCGTCACGAAACGGACGGATTGGGCATAATTCCTGTGCGTCAGAGGGATGCCGGAATAAGCGGCACAACCGGAAGCCGCGGTGATGCCCGGCACGACCTGGAAGCGAACCCCGGCCTCCGCCAGAGTTTCGATCTCTTCCCCGCCGCGACCAAAAATAAATGGATCGCCACCTTTGAGCCTGACCACCCGCTTGCCTTGCTGAGCCAGCTCCACCAGCTTCTGGTTGATCTGGTCCTGCGGCAAGGTATGGTCCGCGCGACGCTTGCCAACATGAATTCGCTCTGCGGTCTCTGGAATCAGGTCGATGATGTCTTGGGAAACCAGTCGGTCGTACAGCACCACCTCGGCAGAGGTGATAATGCGCCAGGCCTTTACGGTCAACAGCTCCGGGTCGCCCGGCCCCGCACCAACAAGGAACACCTCGCCGGCGGAGTCGTTGGGATTGTGCGTTACCGGATTGGTCCGATAACGCGGAAGCACTGATGCGGTGCGCGAGCGCTCTTTTGGTGCGCCCCTCTGTCCATTTTGGTTCATTGGATCCTGTCGATGCCTCTCATGTACGGCTTGAGTACATCGGGAACCAGAATGCTGCCATCCGCCTGCTGGTAGTTCTCCAGCACCGCAATCAGGGTGCGACCAACAGCCAGTCCAGAACCGTTCAACGTATGAACCGGCTCGGGCTTTCCGGTTTCCGGGTTACGCCAACGAGCATGCATGCGCCGTGCCTGAAAATCACGGGTGTTGGAACACGACGAAATTTCGCGGTATTTGCCTTGGCCTGGCAGCCAGACCTCAAGATCGTAAGTACGGGCAGCGGAAAAGCCCATATCCCCGCCGCACAGTTCGACCACGCGGTACGGCAGTTCGAGCAGCTGCAGCACCTTCTCGGCGTGACCGGTCAGGGCTTCCAGCGCCGCTTCGGACTCCGCCGGCTTCACTATCTGCACCAGCTCCACCTTGTCAAATTGGTGCTGCCGAATCATGCCCCGGGTGTCCCGACCGTAGGAGCCTGCTTCGCTACGGAAACAAGGGGTGTGACAGACCAAACGTAACGGAAGCTCGGCCTCTTCCAGGATGCTGTTGCTTACCAGGTTAGTCGCTGGAACCTCTGCCGTCGGAATCAGGTAGAGCGGATGGTCGCCCTCCATCTTGAACAGGTCGTCTTCAAACTTGGGCAACTGTCCGGTGCCGTACAGCGTGTTGGCATTGACCAGGTAAGGCACATAGGCCTCGGTATAGCCATGCTCGGTGCTGTGAAGATCGAGCATGAATTGCGCCAGCGCCCGATGCAACCGGGCAACCGCACCGCGCATGACCGCAAAGCGGGAATGGGCCAACTGGCTAGCGGTTTCAAAATCGAGCCCGCCCAAAGCCTCACCCAATGCCACGTGATCCTTTGCCTCAAAATCAAAATCCCTGGGCGAGCCCCAGCGGCGCACTTCCACATTGTCGTCTTCGGAATCGCCAGCCGGCACAGAGAGATCCGGGACGTTCGGGATGCCCGCAAGGAACGCGTTGAGCTGCTCCTGCACCTCACGAAGTTCTTCTTCTGCCTCCGAACGCTGGCGCTTCAGGCTTTCCACCTCGTCCAGCAACGGCTGAATGTCTTCACCGGACGCCTTGGCCTTACCGATGGATTTGGAGCGCTTGTTCTGCTCACTCTGCAGTGACTCGGTACGGACCTGAATCGAGCGACGACGCTCCTCCAGCTGCTCAAAGGTAGACTGGTCAAAATCAAATCCTTTGACTGCCAGTTGACGGGCAACTTCTTCGGTTTGAGTGCGTACGCGTTTTGGATCGAGCATGTTTGTCCTGATTCTGCAGTATCTGTTTGAATGAAAATGGCTTCGTTCGGCACTGTGAACGCATTATACCTGCGGGAGCGTCGCTGAACACAGCCCTCCGCCCCCTCCCCAAGGATTCCACGTTAAAGCGTTGCTAACCGCCACTGCTAACCGTGATCGTGAGGATATCGCTGGCGATCACTGCGGCGATTCAGTTCATCCAGGCGCGCCCGCTTCTCAGCCAGCTTGATTTCCAGGCCTCGGTTGACCGGTTGATAGTAGCGACGATCCTGAATGGCCTCCGGTAGGTAGCATTCACCGGCGGCAAAGGCATCAGGTTCGTCATGGGCGTAGCGATAGTCGTCGCCATGTCCCATAGATTTTAGAAGCTTGGTAGGCGCATTGCGAAGGTGTACGGGGACCTCGTAGTCTGGTTCATTGCGGATGTCGGCCATGCAGCGATTGAAGGCCTGGTAAACGCCAATACTTTTAGGCGCCAGCGCCAGATAGGTAACCGCCTGGGCCAGGACCAATTCGCCTTCCGGCGACCCCAGCCGTTCCAGGGCGTCCCAGGCATCCAGGGTCAAGCGCAGAGCTCGAGGATCCGCGTTACCAATGTCCTCGCTGGCAATTCGGACCAGGCGGCGGGCAACGTAGAGGGGGTCGCAGCCACCTTCCAGCATCCGGCACAACCAGTACAGCGAGCCGTCCGGGTCCGAACCGCGAACGGATTTGTGCAACGCTGAGATTTGGTCGTAAAAGATGTCACCACCCTTATCAAACCGGCGCAGGCTGGTTTGCAAAACCATCTCAAGGTTCTGCGGGGTAATCCTGGCGATACCCGTGTCATCGGATTCGGCCAGATCGGCCCCCACCTCGAGAATGTTGAGAGCCCGACGGGCATCCCCCCCTGCCGCTTTGGCGATGAGGTCGAGCACATCGTCACTGACCACCACTCGGCCGGCAAGGCCCTCAGGCGCTACCAGTACCCGCCTGAGCAGAACCAGAATATCCTGCTCTGTGAGCTGCTTGAGCACGTAGACCCGGGTCCGCGACAGCAGGGCGCTATTGAGTTCAAAGGAGGGGTTTTCAGTGGTTGCCCCCACGAAGATGAACGTGCCGTCTTCGATATGGGGTAGAAAGGCGTCCTGTTGGCCCTTGTTGAAGCGATGGACCTCATCAACAAACAACAGCGTGCCACGGCCTTCGGATTGTTTACGAAGCCTGGCCCGGTCAACGACCGCCCGGATATCCTTGACGCCACTGAGTACCGCCGAGAGGGTTTCGAAGCTCAGGTTGCCAACATTGGCCAGTAACCGGGCAAAGGTGGTCTTACCAACACCCGGCGGTCCCCAGAGCACCATGGAATGTAGCTGTTCCTGCTCAATTGCCCGGCGCAGCGGTTTTCCCGGGCCAACCAGGTGAGCCTGGCCGACGTAGTCGTCCAGGCAGTCAGGACGCATCCTGGCCGCCAGCGGCTCAAACCCGGCTTCGGTGAACAGGCTGTCTTGCATCAGACCCCGTCCTGGATGACGTCGACGCCCTCCGGGTACTCCAGAGCGAATGTCGAATCCGCTAACTCCGCGTTTAGCTGGATCTGGTCAAAACTGAGAATGCTGAGCTGGGCCAACGAATCTTCCATTCGCATCTCCTGCAGCTCCCCGCGGTAGAACGAGAGGCGCAGCGATACAAACAGCGAATCCGGGTTGCGGGGTACCAGGGTAAACTCCCGGGTATCCTGCCCAAAGCCGCGCTCGCTCACCTCGTAGTGTTCGGCTAGATTGTCGACTTCGCCGCTGAGCAGCAACGCCGGTGTACTGGCTACCCGGTCATCCAGCGCGTGAATCGTCACCTGTTCGAGATCCGGGTCATAGACGGAGACGCGTTCGCCATCGCTGACAATAAACTGCGCCATGGGCTCATTGGTTTCCCAATAGAACAGACCGGGGCGTTTGGCCTTAAGCACCCCGCGGGATTCCTGAACCTGGCCGCCATTCTCGTCCACCAGAATCTGGATGAAGCGAGCCTGATACGTTCGGTAACCCCGGAGGGTCTGAGCCAGTTCTTCCGCTGCCGATGGCTGTGATTGGGCGGCTACCGGCGCCATCATCCAGATAGCCATAAACGCCATCAACCCCGCGACTACATTGCTCATTCTCATCAATGCTCTCCTAGTCTTTTACCTGGATGTTCACCTAGTCTCTGGGTGGGGGTGGTGCCAGAACTTCCCGCGACCCGTTGTGGCCGGCTGGGCTGACGACACCGGAGGCCTCCATGGCCTCCACCAGATTGGCGGCCCGGTTATAGCCGATCTTGAATTTACGCTGAACCGAGGAGATGGAGACGCGTCGGCCTTCGGTAACGAAAGCCACCGCCTCATCAAACAGGGCGTCCCCTTCGCTATCGCCGCCACCTTCATTCAGGGTAGGAACCCCGGGCAGGTTTTCTCCTTCGGCGCCGTTGAGCACATCGTCCACATAGATGGGTTCGCCACGGGCCTTCCAGGCATTCACCACGCGATGAACCTCATCGTCGTCCACGAAGGCGCCATGGACCCGGACCGGCAAACCGGTGCCCGGTGGCAGATAAAGCATATCGCCGTGCCCCAGCAGTTGCTCCGCTCCGCCTTGATCGAGCACCGTGCGGGAATCGATCTTGGACGAGACCTGGAACGAGATTCGAGTGGGGATGTTGGCCTTGATCAGGCCGGTGATCACATCCACCGACGGCCGCTGGGTGGCAAGGATCAGGTGGATACCGGCCGCACGGGCCTTCTGGGCAATCCGGGCAATCAGTTCCTCTACTTTCTTGCCGACAATCATC
The DNA here is from genome assembly GCA_041594735.1 of Marinobacter sp. GTDB lineage: Bacteria > Pseudomonadota > Gammaproteobacteria > Pseudomonadales > Oleiphilaceae > Marinobacter. The sequence goes on along the minus strand of JBFHLR010000052.1, from coordinate 1,323 downwards.
ATCATGTCGGCAAACTCATCGATCACCACCACGATGAATGGCAGCGTTTCCAGTTCCGGACGTTCCTGTTCGTCATTATTCAGGTACTCATCCGGTTGCCACAGTGGGTCCAACAATGGCTCACCAGCCTCGAAGGCATCCTTCACCTTGCGGTTGTAGCCGGCGATATTACGCACGCCCAGGTTTGCCATCAGTCGGTAACGACGTTCCATTTCCGCCACACACCAACGCAAGCCGTTGGCAGCCTCTTTCATATCAGTCACCACCGGCGCCAACAGATGGGGAATACCGTCGTAGATGCTCAACTCCAGCATCTTGGGGTCAACCATGATAAAGCGGACTTCTTCCGGCGTGGCCTTGAGCAACATGCTGATCAGCATGGCGTTGACCCCCACTGACTTACCGGAGCCGGTGGTACCAGCCACCAACAGGTGCGGCATCTTGGCGAGGTTCGCAACCACCGGATTACCGCCGATGTCGTTCCCCAGGGCCATCGTCAGGGCCGAGCTGGACTCCTCAAACACCGGTGCTCCCAGCACCTCGCTCAGGCGCACCATCTCGCGGCTCTCATTCGGAATCTCGATTCCGATCACCGACTTGCCTGGGATAACCTCGACGACGCGGACGCTCAACACCGCCAGTGAACGGGCCAGGTCTTTCGCCAGGTTGGAAATCTTGCTGACCTTAACACCAGGCGCCGGTTTGATTTCGAAACGGGTGATGACCGGGCCAGGATTGACCTCGACCACCTCCACGGCAACTCCAAAATCCGCCAGCTTCTCCTCAAGCAGGCGCGACATGTGCTCCAGCGATTCTTCCGAATAGCCCTTTTCCTGATGTTGCTCCGGGGGGTCCAGCAACGAAATCGGTGGAATGGCACTTTCGATGTCCTCAAACAGCGTCGGCTGCTTGCCACCGTCTTTCCTGGCCGGCTTGTCTTCGCGCTTGAATGGTGAAATTTTCAAAGATTTTAGTGGCCTTGCCGGCTCTTCTGGCACCTCTTCCCGCAGCGCCCTCCGTGACTCCTTGCGTGAATCTTCTCGTACGTCCGGCACATTGGGCTTGACCGGCCGCTCCTGCATCGCCGGTTCCGCATCCCGCGAGGAAAAGCTTTCCAGCCGCGCCGGCTCCTCTGGAATGGATAGCAAGGTATCTCCCAGCGCCGGCTCTTTACGCTCCGCGGGCAGGGCAGGCTCCAAAGCCTGCCCTGCCCTGCGCCCCATCCAGGGCAGTTTCTGCCACCAGCGGGTGGCGTCAGCGTCAGCCTCTTTTGGTTCAGCCACCCGGCTATTCAACACCGGTGGTTCGGGTTGGGTTTCAACG
>JBFHLR010000051.1:0-16695 GCA_041594735.1 Marinobacter sp. | reverse complement strand
TTCAATAGTCACCACCCGCTCGTCCCGCGGGATGTACTGGCTGAGCAGATTCAAAATGGTGGTCTTGCCGGTACCGGTACCGCCACTGACCAGGATGTTACGCCGGGACTCCACCGCGGTGATCAGCAGATCGAGGCATTCCGGGCTCATGGAGCCGCTGTTCACCAGATCGTGGGCGCTCAGGTGCTTATGGGTAAACTTCCGGATACTGATCGACGGTCCGTCGATGGCAATGGGCGGAATGATGGCGTTGACCCGGGAACCGTCCGGCAGGCGGGCGTCCACCATCGGGCTCGACTCGTCCAGCCGCCGCCCCAGGGGCGAGATGATGCGACGGATCACCCGGATCACATGGTCGTCGTCGATGAAGCGCACGCTGGTGCGCTGCAACACGCCGGCAATCTCGACAAATACATCTTCCGGGCCGTTAACCAGGATATCGTTCACCCGGCGATCCGCCAACAACGGCTCCAATGGTCCGAACCCGGTTACTTCGTCGTACAGTTCCTTAACCAGCAGATTCAGGTCGTGGGTGGACAGCGGTACCCGGTGCTGCATGATAAAGCCGGTAACGTTGGCCTCGACGAATTCCTGCAGCGACTCTTGCTCGCTCTTGGCAACTTCCATGCCTTCTTCGTCCAGCCGTTCCACCAGGTAAAAGTGGACGCGTTTCTTCAGGTCCTGAAATTCCTGATCCGTTCGGGCCACGATCTATTCCTCCTCACGCCCTACGCTGCAGACGACGGGACGTACCCGACTCGCCCGCAGCCGCGTGGCGATCGTCCAGGCGCCGCATCAGGCTTTCCAGCTTGCGGTTGTACACCGAACGCCGCGGCAACTTGTGGATCGGAATACCGGCATTCTTGGCCAGCAGCCGATTGGCCCAGTCCAGTGGCAAGGCGCCGACGGCCTTGATGCCCACCGCATTCTCCAACTCGCCCAGGCCCGGCGGTACCTTGTCCTCGAATCCGTCCACCAGCAGCACCCGTTCACAGCCCCGGGACAGCTCCGGTGCCCATTGCTGGAGTTTGTCCCGGGCCAGGTGGGCCTGTTCCACAATGGGATGGATCGCCATCACCAGGCGCGTGGCATGCAGTCCGACCACTTCAATCCAGTGGTCCGCGACGGCCGGATCGACATTGACGATGAGGTAATCAAACAGCCCCATCAACTGACTGAAGGCGATGAACAGATCGGCGTTGGACGCCTCGCTCAGGTCTTCCGGCGGCAGCGTCCCCGCCAGCAACCGCAGGCCTGGCACGTACTCCTCCAGCGCGGTGTCCACCAGGGTTTCATCCAGGGTATCCGGGTTATGCAGCAGGTTGCTCAGATTGAAGCGGTTGTTGGCGTCCAGGTAAAACACATGGCGTTCACTGGCGGCAGTATCCACCGCCAGAAGTCTGGCTTCCGGATGACGCTTGCTGATGGCAAAGGCCATGCTCTGGGTCAGGAACCGGGTATCCACCGTGGCGCTGACACCGGTGAGCAGGGTCACCACCGGGCCCTGCCGGCGTTCGCTCACCACACTCCCCTCAGCCCGGGTATCCTCGTTGTCCCGTGACAGCAGCACCTGGACCTGGTCGCGGATTTCCTCCGCGTCACTGTCCGCCAGGAAACAGTCCCGGGCGCCGGCGCGCATGCATTTGAGCAGATGCTCCTGAGTGACCCGTTTGGCCATGGTCACCACTCTGAGCGCGGGGTTGGATTTCACCAGTGCACTGATGACCCGCAGCGAGCCGGTCGGATTGGCCTCGTCCATGGCCACGAATACCAACCGGCAACCGGTGGCTTCCACCAGCTTGATCACCCGGGTCAGATCGGAGCTGGCCACGAACTCCACCGGCCAGGTACCGTCCAGGGTTCGTTCCAGCCACACCCGCAGCCCCAGGTCATCCGCCACGCAGACTACGATTTCCTGATTCGTCATACCTTCACCAACTCAGTCCGTGATTGACGGGCTCCGATCCCCTGGACGATTTCATCACCATGTCGAGCCAATTCAGGCTGCTGTTGTGGTAATCCACCGCGATGGACGGCGGTGGCGGCTGATCCGCGGCCACCGGGGTCACGATGTGGGGCGTCACCACCATGATCAATTCCTTGTCCTCACGGGAGATGCGGTCGGAGCGAAACAGGGCGCCGAGAATGGGGATATTGCCCAACCCGGGGATGCGATCGCTGTTGTTGATGGTGTTGCGACTGACCAGGCCACTGATGATGAAGGTCTCACCCGGCCCCATGGAGACGGTGGTTTCGGTGCGCCGTACCCGCAGGCCGGGCACGGCAACACCGCCCGTCTGCACGCCACTGGAAAAGTCCAGCTCGCTCACTTCCGGCGCGACCCGGAGTATGATCTGCTGCTGGTCCACCACCGTAGGCGTCAGGCTCAGCCGGATACCGAACTCCTTGAATTCGATTTCAATGGAATCCTCGTCGCTGCCCACCGGAATCGGGAATTCCCCACCGGACAGAAAGGTGGCCGACTGGCCACTGAGGCTGGTCAATGACGGCTCCGCCAGGGTGTAGGCAAAGCCGCCGGACTCCAGTGCATTGATGATGGTCAGGGAGTGGGCACCGAAACTGAACAGGTTGAAACCATCGGTGCTGAGCGGTGCCGCCGACGCGGTGCTGCCGAAGCCGCGGAAGCCATTGCCCGGGGGGGCGATGCCGATAGCGGACTGGCCGCCATCGAACAGCCGCGCGTAGTACAGCCCCAGACTGTTCAGCTCGCTGCGATTCACCTCGACGATGCGAATGTCGGTCTGGACCTGGGTGCCGAAGGGCATGGTGGCTCCCAGCGTGGGCGCCACCAGCACCGGCGCCTGCAGTGGTTCCCGCTCGCCCCGCTGCCACACCGACAACAGGGTAGCGCCTTCGCTGACCCCGGTAACGATGAGTTCACGGTCCCCTGACACCGAGACCGCAGCGATCTGGGGATCCGCGGTGGCGACCTTGGTCAGCGGCTTGGGAAAATTCATCACCCGCTGCTCGCCACTGCTGAGGGAGAGCGGAGCACCGGCGTTGCCGGCCAGGACACTGCCCATCCAGCACAGCGTAGCGAGCAGCAGCCCCATCCGGTACCTACGGTTAGCGAACATAAACACTCCTTTGTTCAGCCCCTTCAAACACCTGCACACGGCTGCCGGCCGGCTGTCGGGGAGCGGTTCGGGCCCTCGGAGGCGGTGGTGGTGCCGGGAACAGATCCTTCAGATAGGTGGGCTTGGCCTGACTCACCGGCAACGCCGCCACATCGACGGCTTCACCCGTGTCCGCCAGTGCCGCCAGGCGCAGCTCGCCCTCATTGGAGGCCAGCAACAGGGTGGCCACCTTGTCATCCGGCACCGCCAGCACCACGGAGGCATTGCGGCGACGTTCGTCCTCGCCCACCCCGTCACCGGAATAGGCGACGCCACGGACGGCAATGACCACGACGTTTTCGAGCACGGTCAGCGCCGCCGGTTCGTTCTTGTCCGAATTGCGGAACGAGGCATAGACATTCACCTCATCCCCGGGCTTCAGCAGGCCGCCAACCCCGGAGACATCGTTCACCGGTATCGCAATGGCCTGGGTGCCCGGCTGCAGCAGTGGCCGCACCAGACTGGCGGATTCGAACATCCCCGTCCGCAACAATTCGCCGGCCCTGACGACATTGGAAACGGCAGCGCCAAATTGCACCTCATCGGCCGGAATGGCGCCATTGATCGGGTGATCCGAGGTGATTCTCTGGACGTTGGCGCCCACCAACACCTCTCCGGGCGACATGGCTTGGCGGGCAACCAGGTAGTCGTAACTGGGGGCCGGAGGCGATGTCTCGACCGCCTCGACAACAACGTCGCCGGCAGACCGATCGAGCGGGGTTTGTGGGGATGGCGGGGATCGCAGCACGCCGACCAGCGCCAGCACCACCGCGACCAGTGCCAGCAACAACGCCGGCAGCGTATACAACCATTTGGAATTCATAAGACTGAAAATGCTCCCTGCGCGGCGCTGTCCAGATACGGAGCCTCGATGGAGGCCGTGCGAAAACCACTACGCTTGGCCAGGCGTCGTTAAAACTTGGCTTAAAATGCTCATTTCTTATCAGTAAACTGCGCTTTTTCGCCGGGTCTCGCCTAGCTTAGCCTGCACTCATGGCGTTTTACACAGCCTCCGATGGCCAGCGTGTCATATAGCGATCACCGACTGTACGGTGATGGTCTCCGGCAACGGCGGGAAGGCACCGAGAAAGCCGAAGCTCATCTGTTTCACCAGCGGGCTGTCCTCGCCGTTGACCCGCGCTCGCAGCGTGCATTGCAGCAATTCGACGCCACCGCTGCTGACCATGGCGCAGCTGCTGGCGCTGCCGTCCACCGCATTCGCCACCGCATCTGGCAGGCCCGCAACCAGAGCCGCCAGGGTACTGGACGACAGTGTGGTCACCGCGCTTTCCAGGCTTTCGCTGTCCACCGCCCGACTGCGATCCACCCGCATGGCACTGGCCACCGCCTTGTCAACCACGTCCTGCAGCTGATACTTGCTGAAAAACAGCACGCTGTATACGGCGGCCGCATACAGCATAGCCACCACCAGCGGGAACAGCATGAGAAATTCCAGCGCTACCGAGCCCCGCTGATGGGTAGCGGGGCGGAGTGCCATCGGGCGAATATCAACCATGGTCCACCTGCGAAAGGGTCGGGGCGAAATCAGGCTGAGTCGTCACCACCGCTTAGCGCTTCGGTAAACAGCCCCTCGAAGGCCGTACCCAGAGATTGCCGGACCGTGTCATTGGTAGACAACACCCCGACAATGAATATGATGGCGGCGGCCAGCACGATGTACTCCAGCGCGGTAGCGCCCTGCTGCTTGCCAGGCAGTTTCGTCGACTGCAGGGCCACAGCGACACGGCGGGACAGATCGGTTAAGCCGGACTCTCTCATTTCATCAACCCTCAACGGTTGTATATAGTAATACCTATGCTCCCAATATGGGCAGTTATTCTGGAAGCCGCAATCAGCCTTGAGCGCTATTTTGTAATGAATTGTCAAGTTCGTAAACCTGCCAGCGGCGCTACTTCCTTCATGTTTTACTGATTTTGTCGCCGGTTACAACGTGCAACTAAATATGCTACGCGTGTTCATAATTCTAACGCTGGCCAAACACGCCCACATTGGCCCACCATCCACCCAGCGGTCAAACCCAGTGCCGAGACGAGGTTCCCCATGAAAACCCTTCCGCAGGCCTTCGCCGCCGTCACCGCCAGCTGTCAGCCCCAGACCGTGCTGAGCTGTGGCCCCTGCGCCTCGGCCATTGCCGCCAGCTGGGCCGAGCACCACCCCGACAGCTGCCACACCGAGCTCGCCCCGGCCCGGGCACTCACCGCCTTCCCCCTGTCCCGGACCCACGATCTGGCCCTGCTGAGCGATATTCTGGAACAGCTCAGCGTCGGCGATGGCAAACTGCTGCTTGGTCAGCTTCGCAATTACGGCACCCATCAGATTGCGGTGGCGGTCACTGAGCAGACTGACTGGACCTTTCAGGACTTCATCGGCCTCGGTTTTACCCGCCAGGGCCGTATCGGAGACGGCAACCGCACGTTAGTGTTGTACACCTACAACATCGACAGCTACAACCGTCGCCGTAGCTGGAACAACCCGGACCACTGGGCCAACCCTGAACGGTGGGGCAAGGCCTGGTGGTAGCCTGGCAACCGATCACGGCCAAAAGATACACATTGTCACGTCTTGTTACCACTCCCAGCGCCCTCCGGTGCTTCACCAACCAAACACTTTTTGGCCGACCCCAGAAGCACCGCCAGCGATCAGCGACCACCCAGCAGCCAGTGAACCAAGGGCAATTGCGGGGGTCTGGCCGAAGATTTGCACTCAGGGCTCGGTTCGGCGTTTTTTCCAGTGTAAACCGGGCGAAACGTCAGCTTTATTTACATTGACCATTCAGATGCAACCGGGCTTTTTTTACAGTGCATTGAATTGAAACAACTATCTGTTATTGGCAGCGCTAATGCATAACCCCTTGAGCAGTGCGCAACTTCTCATTAGGGTGAGGATTTACTGATGGAACGCGTGATTCAATACATAGTTGCAGTGGCGTTGGCCGCTGGACTGGTGGGTTCCGCCAGTGCAACGCCAATGACCCTCGCCGAACTGAGCTCGAAATACACCGACGTCTATGAAGCCGCCAACATCGACTTCAGCGACGGCTGTGTCTATTTCAGCTGCGCCGGCAACCTCTTGGTCAATGGATATGTTCAGGAGCAGCAGTCGTCCTCATCCGACGACTCTTTCAGTAGTGGACTGACCGCCATTTCTGGCACTACGCGACGGGAAACCAGGCAAACACCGCACCAGGACACCACTGAAACACCTGCTAACCATGATAATCCGGAGATCGTTACCGTGACCGAACCCGGCACGCTGGCCCTGCTGGCCCTGTCGATCATCGGCCTGGTGATGGCCCGGAAAAACAAGAAAGTCCATTGAGGCCGTTAACACGGCCACTCCCCGGCACCGCCCCGCGGTGCCGGGCTTACAGCGTTGCTGTCGTCGCCGGACAGCGCGGAAATAGCAACAACTGACCAGCGTCGAACTGCGAGTCGTGGTTGAGATACGTCATCGGTCGCGCCCGCTGCCAGTCCAGCCCTCCCCTGCTCCCAGGCATTCACCGATCCTCGCTAAGCGCCTTCCGGCACCCAGGGCACCGACGGTTGGCAATCGGCCAGCCATGGGGGAAGATGGGCGTATCACCATTCAGGGAGCGAACACGAAGCCATGAAGCCGTTCAACCAGCAACGGGCTGAAGCAGAGCTGCAGGCCGAAGCCAGCAAAGTCGCGGAGGCCGACCTGGCGGCTCTGCTGGACCGCCAGCAACGCATCGAGCAGAAGATCAAACACAGCGGCAAGCTCGCCCGCTTCAGCACCGACGTCCGCCTCATGTTCGACATGCTGCGGGATTATTGGCAGGGCCGCTACCGGGCGGTGCCCTGGAAAGCCATCGCCGCCATCGCCGGGGCGCTGATCTACGTGCTCAACCCGCTGGACCTGATTCCCGATTTGATCCTCGGCTTCGGCCTGCTTGACGACGCCAGCGTGGTCGCCGCCTGCTTGGCCATGGTGGAGTCCGACCTGCACCGCTACGCGGCCTGGAAGGAGCTGCAGGACCGTCCGCAACCATGACCGAGGCCACCCTGCTGCAGATTCTGCTGGCCAATGGCGTCGTGCTCGCCGGCGCCTGTCTGCAAGGGGTGGCCGGTTACGGCATCGGCACCCTGTGCGCACCCTTGCTATTCCTGATCCAGCCGGCCTTCATTCCCGGCCCGTTAACCCTCAACGCGGCCCTGCTGACGATTATGATGCTGGTGCGCTACCGCGCCAGCCTCAGCTTCCGCAACGTGCGCTTCGCCATCGGCGGCGACATCGTCGGCACCCTGCTCGCCGGCCTCACCCTGATGGCGCTGTCCACCCAGGGCTTCGAGCTGGCCTTCGGCCTGCTGATCCTGCTGGCGGTGGCCCTCAGCGTCGCCGGTCTGCGCCCGGGCCTTAACGCCCGCAGCAGCACGCTGGCGGGGGCCGCCTCCGGTTACATGGGCACCATCACTGCGGTGGGTGGCCCGCCCATGGCCCTGATCTACCAGGATCAGCAAGGGCCGCTGGTGCGGGCCAACCTGTCGGCCTTTTTCACCTTCGCCAGCTTCGCCAGCATTTCCGTGCTTGCCCTGTCCGGCTTCATCCGGCAACCGGAACTGGAACTGTTCCTGGTCACGATGCCCGGCGTGCTCGCCGGCTTTGCCCTTTCCGGCGTGCTGGTAAACCGGGTGCCCTTCCAGGCCATGCGCCCCCTCATCCTGACCATCGCCGCCCTGGCCGGAACCGCCGCCCTGGTTCGCGGCCTGATCTGAGCCACGATCACGTTCTGCCCCTAAGGGCGTTGCGAGAGCAGGCGACGACAATTATCCTTGGCTCTGATCAATAGCCAAGTGTTCGGAGCCACTGTGGATTTTGCCACCCTTATCGGCCTGGTCGGGGCCATTCTGCTTATTGCATCTGCCATCATTCTCGGAGCTGCTCCCGGGGTGTTTATCAACTCGGCGTCGTTGCTGATTGTGGTCGGCGGCAGCCTGTTCGTGGTTCTGGCCAAGTTCAGCGTCGGCCAGTTCCTGGGCGCCTTCAAGGCGGCGATACGGGCGTTCAAGTTCAAACTGCCGGACACCGAGGAAAGTATCGACGAAATCATCGACATCGCTCAGGTGGCCCGCAAGGAGGGAGTGCTCGGCCTGGAGAGCCGGGAAGTGAGCTCGCCGTTCCTGCGCCAGGGCATCCAGATGCTGGTGGACGGCCAAACCGCCGGTACCGTCAAGGAACTGCTGTCCAAGGAACGACTGATGACCCTGGACCACAACCGCTCTGGTGCCAAGGTCTTTACCGCCCTGGGTGACGTTGCCCCGGCCATGGGCATGATCGGCACCCTGGTGGGCCTGGTGCAGATGCTGTCCAACATGGAAGACCCGAAATCCATCGGTCCCGCGATGGCGGTGGCCCTGCTCACCACGCTCTACGGCGCCATGATTGCCACCATGCTGGCCGGCCCCATCGCCGACAAGCTGACCCTGCGGATGACCGAGGAAGCGCGGTTGCAATCGTTGTACACCGACGCCCTGGTGGCCATCCAGGAAGGCAAGAACCCCCGCATCATCGAACAGCTGCTGACCAGCTATCTGCCACCGAACAAACGCGAGCGTAGTGACAGTCCCGAGGGGACCGCAGGTTAGGCCAATATGGACGAATTACCCGAAGAAGAGAAGCCCGGCGTTCCTGCCTGGGTTGTTACCTTTGCCGACCTGATGTCACTGCTGATGTGCTTCTTTGTCCTGCTGCTGTCGTTCTCCGAGATCGACGCCGCAAAATTCAAGCAGATTGCCGGCGAACTGGCTAAGGCTTTTGGCGTGCAGCGGGAGGTGCCGGCGCTGGAAATCCCGATGGGAACCAGCCCGGTGTTCGACACTTTCTCACCGGCGCCGCCTGAGCCGACAGTCGTGAACGAGGTCCGTCAGACCACCTCGGAACAGGCGCCGGAGCTGGAGACGCTGCGCAGCCCAATTGATCAGCGTATCGAGCAGCAACTTACCGAGGACATGGCAAAAATCACCGCCAAGGTGGCTAAGGTGCTGGCGGAAGCGATCGGAGATGGCCGGGTACAACTGGAGCAGGAAGCGCGTCGTATCGTCATCCGTATCGAGGAGCGAGGCTCCTTCCCGTCGGGCTCAGCGGAGATCACCTGGGAGTTCGAGGGTTTGTTGCTGGACATGGCCGAAGTCTTTGCCGACATCCCCGGCCGGCTCACGATCGAGGGCCATACCGACGATGTGCCGATTCGCAGCTCGCGCTTCCGGAGCAACTGGGATTTGTCGGCGGTACGGGCGTCGTCGGTGGCCAATGTGCTGCTGGAAAGCGGCGCGGTGCTCCCATCCCGGCTGGTGGTCAAGGGCCTGGCCGACACCCAGCCACGGGCGAGCAACGACACCGCTGAGTCCCGCGCACAGAACCGGCGGGTGGAAATCATCATCGACCTCAATGGCCCCATGGAAGAACAGGAGGCACGCCTGCGCGAACTGATTGAAACCGGCCAGAGCGAAACCCTGAGCCCGGATATCCAAACCGACTCACGGGCGCCTTCGGAACTGACCTGGTGACAACGCACCAACTTTGAACCAATAAGCACAAGAGGCTTTATTTTCGCACCATTGTTGTGCTTTTTCGGACACGCATCGATCACTCCTGCCGGCGAATGCCCCAAAATATGACCACAAGCCACTGCCAACACTCGCAATGCTCCATTCTGGAACACTGATTGCTAACTCCTGACGACTTTCATGCACAGCCCGCCCCAACGCCGGGGCGGTCAAACACTCAGGAGCGATCAACCCGTGGACATCACGAGTGCAGTACACACCCTGACTGAAAGCGCAAACACGCTTTTTATTCTCATTGGCGCGATCATGGTTTTGGCCATGCATGCCGGTTTCGCCTTTCTGGAGGTGGGCACGGTTCGACACAAGAACCAGGTCAATGCCCTGGTCAAGATCATGACCGACTTCGGCATCTCCGCCGTAGCCTACTTCTTTGTCGGCTACTACCTCGCCTACGGCAACCATTTCCTGAGCAGCGCCAGTGAGTTGACGGCCGGTAACGGCTATGAACTGGTCAAGTTTTTCTTCCTGATGACGTTCGCCGCCGCCATTCCCGCCATCGTCTCCGGCGGCATCGCCGAACGCGCCAAGTTCTATCCGATGCTGATGGCCTCCGGCCTGATCGTGGCGCTGGTCTACCCGTTTTTCGAGGGACTGATCTGGAACGGCAACTTCGGCTTCCAGGGCTGGCTTGAGACCCAGTTTGGTGCAAGTTTCCACGACTTCGCTGGCTCCGTTGTGGTGCATGCCGTGGGCGGCTGGATCGCCCTGGCGGCGGTGCTGCTGCTGGGCGCCCGTAACGGCCGCTACCGCAACGGCAAGGTGGTGGCCTTCGCGCCCTCCAACATTCCGTTCCTGGCCCTGGGTGCCTGGATTCTCACCGTAGGCTGGTTCGGCTTCAACGTGATGTCGGCCCAGACCCTCGATGGCATCAGCGGCCTGGTGGCGGTCAACAGCCTGATGGCCATGGTCGGTGGCGTGCTGGTCTCCATGGTACTGGGCCGCAAGGACCCGGGCTTTATTCACAACGGCCCACTGGCCGGGTTGGTGGCGGTGTGTGCCGGCTCCGACATCATGCATCCGATTGGTGCACTGATTACCGGGGGCATCGCCGGCGCGCTCTTTGTCTATCTGTTTGAATGGGCCCAGGCCAGGATTGAGCGTCTCGACGATGTGCTCGGTGTGTGGCCCCTGCACGGGGTCTGCGGTGTCTGGGGCGGTGTTGCCGCCGGCATCTTCGGCCTCGAGTCCCTCGGCGGCCTAGGTGGCGTGAGCCTGATGGCCCAGCTGATCGGCTCCCTCGCCGGCGTGGTGGTGGCGTTTGTCGGCGGTCTGGCGGTGTACGGCATCATCAAGGCGATTGTCGGCCTGCGCCTGAGCGAGGAAGAAGAATTCAACGGCGCCGATGTCAGCATCCACCGCATCGGCGCCACCTCGATTGAATAAACCGCTACCCGATTCAGCGAGGCCGTGCCACTACACGGCCTCCTCTTCCTTCCCCCCCGGCTTCAGCACCCGGTCACGCCATTCCCGGAATTGCTCCAGATAGGACAGCAGCGCCGGAATCACCACCAGCACCAACAGGGTCGACAAACCCAGGCCGAAGGCGATGGAGGTGGCCATCGGAATCAGGAACTGTGCCTGCAGCGAGGTTTCGAACAGCAACGGCAGCAGCCCGCCGATGGTGGTGAGGGAGGTCAGCAGCACCGCCCGCACCCGCTGCACCACCGCTTCGTTCAGCGCCTCATTGATGGTCAGGCCACGGTTGCGCTGCTGCTTGTAGAAGGTGACCAGGATAATGGCGTTGTTGACCACGATGCCGGACAGACCGAACAGGCCGAACAGGGACAAAATGGTGAGCTGCAGGCCCATCAGCCAGTGCCCCAGCAACGCGCCCACCAACGCGAACGGAATGATCGCCATCACAATCAGCGGCAGGCTCCAGGACGCGAACACCCACACCAGCACCACGTACATCAAGCCCAGCCCGATGAACATGCCGGTCTGCATGTCCGCCATGGTCTCGCGCTGATCCGCCGACCGTCCCTCGAAGCTGTAACGCAGGTTGTAACGACTGACCAGCGCCGGCAGTACCTGTTCCTGCAGACTGGCCAGCGCCTCGTCCGCCGTCAGCACCCGGCTGTTGAGTGCCGCGCTCACCTCCACCGCCAGGGCGCCATCGGCGTGACGCAGCGCCTGGAATCCCTGCCGGTGATCCAGCGTCATGACCTGGGTCAGGGGCACGAAGCGGCCATCCGGCAAGCGCACGGTCAGCCGTGACAGGGTGCTGAGCTGCTCGCGCTGATCCCGCGGCAGTTGCACCCGCACCTCCACTTCGTCGCGACCGTCCTGGTAGACCTGGGCGATACGGCCATCAAACGCCGCCCGTAACTGGCGACCGAGACTTTCGGTGGTCAGACCGAGGGCGTCGCCAAAGCCGTTGAGCCCATAGATGAGCTGCTCCCGCCCCCAGGGCATGTCGTCCTCCACGTCCAGCACCCCGGGCAGTGCCCGCACCGACTCGGCCAGATCATCCGCCGCCCGGCGCAGGGATTCGGCATGCTCGCCGGTGAGGCGGATACTGATGTCCTTGCCCGGCGGCCCGGCGCGGCGCTCGTCGATGGCCAGGTTCTCCAGCCCGGCGGGTAAATTCAGCCGCTCCCGCCAGGCGGTGATGAACTCCGGGTTGCGGATCTGGCGACGATCGGACGGCACCAGCTCCACCATCATCGCGCCGACTTCATCGCCGGTACGGGAGCCCAGCCCGGCGGACAGGGTCCGGCCATGGCTGGTGACGGCGTGCAGGATCAGGTCGCCCCCCAGCGCTGCTTCGGTTTCGTTGAGGCTGCGCGCCATCTCCGCCAGGAAGGCATCCACCGTTGCCCGGTTGGTGCCGGTGACAAAACTGGCGTTGGCATAGAAAACCGACGGCTCCGGCGTGGGAAAGAAATTGAACGCCAGCCGCCCACCGACCAGCAATCCTACCGTCACCAGGGTCAGCGCCAACGCCGAGCAGAGAGTGGCGCCACGATGGTGCAGCGTAGTGCGGGAGAAGCGCCGAAAAGTACCCTCGCGGAAGCGGTCGAACCCCCGCTCGAAGCGCTGGCGCAAGGACTCCACCGGGTTGCGCCTCCCCGCAGCCGGCGTGCTGACGAAGGCGTGACGCAGGTGCGCCGGCAGCACAATGAAACATTCCAGCAACGAGGCCACCAGCACGCAGATCATCACCACCGGGATGTCCTGGAGAATATTGCCGATGATGCCGCCCACCACCAGCAACGGCATGAACGCCGCCACCGTGGTCAGCGAGGACGCCAGCACCGGCCATACCATGCGTTTGGCGGCGCCTTCCGAGGCATGCATCGAGCCCTCCCCCATCCGCGAATGGGCGTCGGCGTCTTCGCCCACAACGATGGCGTCATCGACGATCACCCCCAACGCCATGATCAGGGCAAACAGCGAAATCATGTTGATGGAGCCACCCACGCCCCACAGCACCGCCATGGCCGCCAGGAATGCGGTCGGTATCCCCACCGCCACCCACCAGGCCACCCGCCCCGGCAGGAACAGGTACAGCAGCAGGATCACCAGCACCAGCCCGCCCAGGCCGTTATTGATCAACAACGAGATGCGTTCATCGATCAGTTGCCAGCTCTCGTCGTACACCTCCAGCTGCACCGTCGGCGGCAAGTGCGGACGGGTCCTGGCCAGCCACTCAGCCAGCGCCTCCGCCGCCCGCAGCGAGTGGCCATTTTCGGCCCGGCTCAGCCGCAGTTCCACCGCCGGCTGGCCATCCCGGCTCAGGGTGACCTGGCCACCCTGGGGTTCCTGGGTCACCGTGGCCACGTCGCCCAGGGTGATGCGAACCCGGTCGCTGCTGACCAACGGAATACTGTCGAAGGCCTGGGCGTCCCGGCGTTGCTCTACTGCCCGCAGCTCCCGCGTCGCGTCCTGCTGGCCCAGCAAGCCCGCCGGCAGGTCCCGGGAGACCTCACGCACCCGCGCGGCAATCTGCTCCAGCGACAGCTGCAACGATTCCAGCCGCTCCACCGGCACCTCGATGCTGACCTGCAGTTCCGGCAGGCCACTGATGTCCACCCGGTCGATACCCTGGCGCAGCAGCTCGTCCTCAAACCGGTACGCCAGCCGGCGCAGCTCCTCGGCATCGAGATCGCCATGGATCAGCAGCCGGGCCACCGGCTCATAACGTTCCACCCGGGCCACTTGCGGCTCTTCCGCATCCACCGGCAGGTTGGTGAACTCGTCCACCTGCTGGCGCACGTCGTCCAGGGCCTGGATGGGTTCGGTGCCCTCCTCGAACTCCAGGCTGATGCTGGCGATGCCCTGGGCGGAGGTGGAGGTCATTTTCTTCAGGCCGTCAAGATTGCGCAGCCGCTGTTCCAGCGGGTTGGTGATGCCCTGCTCCACATCCTCCGCCGAGGCCCCGCTCCAGATCACCCGGACACTGACCACGTCGAGGGCGAAGGTGGGGAAAAACTGGATGTTCATGCGCGTGAGGGCCAGCAGGCCGCCCAGCAGCATGGTCAGCATGACCAGGTTGGCGGCGACCCGGTGATGCACGAAGAAACCGATCACTCCGCGATGCTCAGCCATCAGGGCGTCACCTCGTCGGCAACGTCCACCTTCAGCCCTTCAATGGCGTTGGGCAGATGGGTCACCACCAGCCGCTGCCCGTGGGCCAGCGCCTCGCCAGTGATCAACGCCCAGCGTTGGCCGCCGGGCCGGTGTACTTCACCCTGCCGCTGGACCTCGATGCGGCGCAGCCGCTGGTCCTCCGTCACCAGGTAGACACCGTTGTTGCCGTACAGCGCGCTGTAGGGTACGGCGACCGCCGAGGCGATCTGCGGCCGGCGCAATACCACCGGCAACATGCCGCCCGGACGCAACGAGCCGGCCTCACCCAGCAGCCTGAAGATTGCCTCGGTGCCGGACGGCGCACTCTCCCCCGCAAACCTCTTGAGCTGGAACCGGTAGCCCCCCTCCGTGGCCCTCGCCTCCAATGTATCGCCGCGGGTCAGGGCGGCCGCGAGCTCTTCCCGATAGACATGGGGCACCTGGGCGCGCAACTCCAGGCCATGGACCGGGTAGATCGACAGCAGCGCCTGGTTGCGGGCCACCTGGTCACCCGGCGCCGCCTGCAGGCGGGTGATCACCCCGGCAAACGGCGCGGTGACCTCACTGCGACTGACGTCGCGACGGGTCGCCGTCAGCTGTGCTTCAGCCCGGCTGAGCTGGGCCTGTAATCGCTGTTGTCGGGTTGGATGCTCCTGGATCGAGCGTTCACGACCCGCTAGAACCAGCCGGGCCTGGGCCAAGGCGTCCAGGGCATTATCCAGCTGGCCCCGGGACGCCAGATTCTGCTCCACCAGCGCCCGGGTCCGTTGCAATTGACGCTCGGCGTTCACCACGATGGCCTGCTCGTTCGCCAGCGCCCCTAGATCGTTGGCGTGGCGAATCGCCTCCGAACGCAACTGCGCCTCCAGATCCGCCACTTCCGCCTGGGCCTGCACCAGCAAAGGCGCGGTGTCCGCCTCGGCCAGCGCCACCAGGACCTCGCCCACGGCCACCCGCTGGCCGTCTTCCACCGGCCGGCTGGCCACCTGCGCGGCCACCGGAGCCGCCAGGGTGGCCATGTCCGGCGCCGTCAACTGGCCATACAGTGCCAGCTCGGGACGATGCTGGCCGAGAGTCACGGTCAGGATATCCACCCGCCAGCTGCGCTCCTGGGCAACCACCAGGGGCGGTTCCGGCCGGGTGAGTTTCAGGGCCATGAAACCGGCGACGCCGATGGCCAGCACCAGCAGGGGGAGGAAACGTTTGAGCATAGATCCAGTCCAGCCTTAGGTTAGTCTGCGCCCGTCGCGGGCCGGGCGATCGAGATGGATGCTATCCCCGACCCCTAAGCCAACATAGCCAATGGGCGTCGGTTGCGAATCCCTCTTAAGCGCTATAATTTTGAAGTTAAATCCATTTTTCATGCAAACCGGAATCCTTTCGTGTCTCAGGCCATCGCCTTTATCTCACTGCTGGTTGTGGTGACGGTGTTTATTCACTACGAGTTTCTGCGTCGCCTGGGTCAGCTGCTCATGCGCTTTGGACCCCATTACCACCGCAGCCGGATTCTGCTGGCGGTACTGGGGGCCTTGGTCGCCCACGCGGTCGAGGTCTGGGTGTTCGCCGGCGGCTATTATCTGATGCACCACGCCGAGCAATGGGGCCAGCTGATAGGCAATTTCAGCGGCAGCCTGATGGACTGCGTGTATTTTTCATTCACCGTGTTCAGTACCGTGGGCTTCGGCGACGTGGAACCGTTTGGCGCCATCCGGTTCCTGGCGGGCATCGAGTCACTCACCGGTCTGATCCTGATTACCTGGAGTGCGTCGTTCCTGTTCATCGAGATGCAACGCCACTGGCCCCAGCGCTGAGCGGCATTCAGACGTCTTCCGGCCCGACGACCGAGGCTCTGCTATACTTAGAGCTGTAAGTAATTCGTCAGCCCGAAACCTTACCCGGCCCGTTTCTGGCTCGCCCTACAATAAAAAAATCCAAAGGCCACCAGTCGTTATGAAGCCCAAGGTTGTTGTCAGAAACCTGTACAAAATATTTGGTGATCACCCCGACGAGGCCATGGCGCTGCTTCGCCAGGGGGTGTCGAAGGCCGACATTTTTGAGCGGACGCAGCAGACCATTGGCGTTATGGACGCCTCCTTCGACATCTACGAAGGCGAGATTTTCGTCATCATGGGGCTGTCCGGCTCCGGTAAATCCACCATGGTACGCCTGCTCAATCGCCTGATCGAACCCACCGCTGGCGAGGTGTGGATCGGCGACCAGGACATTTCCCACTTGTCCGACAAGGCCCTCAATCAGCTGCGGCGCGACAAGATCACCATGGTGTTCCAGTCCTTTGCGCTGATGCCTCACCTCAACGTCATCGACAATGCCGCCTTCGGTCTGGAACTGTCCGGCGTAGCCCGCGACGAACGTCACCGCCG
>JBFHLR010000050.1:0-17072 GCA_041594735.1 Marinobacter sp. | reverse complement strand
TAAGATGGCAAATCTTGCGGGTTGCGTCATCACCAAACTGGACGAAGCCTTGACGCTGGGGGAAAGCCTGGGCTTCGCCATGGAGACCGGGCTGGCCGTGGCCTATTATACCGATGGCCAGAAGATTCCTGACGACCTGCATCATGCCGATGCGGTGCAGCTGGTTCGCCAGGGAGTCGAACGACTGAAGCGGCAGCAGGCGACACTGATTGCAGAGGGCGCCTGAGGCTGCTCCGATGCCTGCCCCAGGCGCTGATTACTAACAAAAATCGCTTACCCGGGCCCCGGTCCGCGTTGGCAATAACGGCAAGAGACAATAGTCACTATGAGTAGAGCACATCCGGTTCAGGTCATTGCGATAACCGGCGGTAAGGGCGGAGTTGGCAAAAGCAACGTTTCGGTTAACCTCGCCATCGCCCTGGCGCAGAAGGGGCGCCGGGTGGTGCTGCTCGATGCGGATCTGGGCCTCGCCAATATCGATGTGTTGCTGGGCATTACCGCCAACCGCAACCTGTCTGATGTGCTCAACGGCGAATGCGATCTGCGGGAGGTGCTGGTGGACGGTCCTGGCGGCATCAAGATCGTTCCCGCCTCGTCCGGAACCCAGAAGATGACCCAGCTGTCTTCCATGGAACATGCCGGACTGATCAATGCCTTTAGTGAACTGGGCGATCAGATCGATGTGCTGATCGTCGATACCGCCGCTGGCATCTCGGAATCGGTGGTCAGCTTCCTGCGGGCGTCCCAGGAGCTGTTGCTGGTGGTCTGCGACGAACCGACTTCCATCACTGACGCTTACGCTCTGATCAAACTGATGAACCGGGATTACGGCACCAACCGGTTCCGCATTCTTGCCAACCAGGTGCGTACCGAACAGGACGGCCGTCATCTGTTCAATAAACTCAGTCGGGTGACTGAACGCTTCCTGGATGTGGCGCTACAATATGTGGGTATGGTGCCATTCGATGAAGCCGTCAAAAAGGCGGTGCAACGCCAGCGTGCGGTTCTGGAAGCCTACCCTCGTGCCAAGGCCTCCCTGGCCATCAAAGCATTGGCGGAGCAAGTCGATAGCTGGCCATTGCCGTCCTCGCCACGAGGGCATCTTGAGTTCTTTGTCGAACGGCTGGTTGAGGTCTGAATTCCATCCCGTCAACGATAAGCTGGATACATGACATTGGCGAATAAGCTCGGGATATACCAACGGACCGGGGCCGGAACGGCCCATCAACTGGTGGAAACCCACGCCCCCCTGGTCAAGAAGATAGCGTTGCACCTGATGGCGCGCCTGCCGGATTCGGTGCAGCTGGATGATCTGATGCAGGCCGGCATGATCGGCCTGCTGGAAGCCGCGAACAAATACGAGTCCACCAAGGGCGCCTCCTTTGAAACCTACGCCGGAATCCGCATCCGCGGCGCCATCGTGGATGAAATTCGCAAGGGTGATTGGGTGCCGCGCTCGGTACACCGCAACGCCAGACGGGTGGCGCAGGCCATCAAGGCAGTGGAGTCCCGCCAGGGGCGGGAAGCGCAGGACTCTGAGGTGGCACGGGAACTGGATATGTCCCTCGAGGAATATCACGCCTGCCTGAACGATGCCAACGGCGGCCGACTGTTCAGTCTCGACGAACTCAATGAATCGGGCGAGGTGCCGATAGCCGATACAGACGATTCGGATAACCCGCTCGCAGGCATCACCTCCCAGGCGTTTCGACGCAGTTTGGCGGGCGCCATTGAAGAGTTGCCCGAACGGGAGAAACTGGTGCTCAGCCTCTACTACCAGGAAGAGTTGAACCTGAAAGAGATTGGCGCCGTGCTGGAAGTCAGCGAGAGCCGGGTAAGCCAGATTCACAGCCAGGCCGCCATGCGACTGAGGGCGCGGCTGTCCGACTGGCAGTCGGCAGACAGCGGCCTGTAGCCGGTGCTGTTGGAAGAACTGTGTAGTATTTGGTAACCGGCGCTTTACAAGCCGATGAAAGCCAACACAATAGGCCGGGTTTGCCGGAAACCAGGTCGGGGCCAGCGGCCCCGAATGCAAGAATGCCGCGTGCGATTAACTGGAGGTCCCTTTGGACAAGAACATGAAAATCCTGATTGTGGATGATTTTTCCACCATGCGCAGGATCATCAAAAACCTGTTGCGAGATCTCGGGTTTACCAACACGGACGAGGCCGATGACGGTAATACGGCCCTGCCGATGCTGAAGAGTGGCAAGTACGATTTTTTGGTCACTGACTGGAATATGCCGGGTATGAGCGGCATGGACCTGCTCAAGGAAGTCCGTGCCGATGACAACCTGAAGTCGTTGCCGGTACTGATGGTGACGGCGGAAGCGAAGCGCGAGCAGATCATTGCCGCTGCCCAGGCTGGCGTCAACGGTTACGTGGTCAAGCCGTTTACCGCAGCGGTACTCAAGGAAAAGATCGAGAAAATTTTCGAACGAATTCAGTGACAACGGGTCGGAAGAGCTCCCATGAGCAATAACAATGATGACCAGCAAGGCCTCGACCCGGAAGCAATCGATAAACTGCGGTCCCAGGCAACCGAATTAATGAATCAGGTCTCCTCCGGGAACTACGCTCGCGCGATGAGCGTGATCAACGACCTCAAGGACGTTCGGGACCAGAGCCTGTACCGGGAAGTGGGCCGGCTTACCCGCA
The DNA here is from genome assembly GCA_041594735.1 of Marinobacter sp. GTDB lineage: Bacteria > Pseudomonadota > Gammaproteobacteria > Pseudomonadales > Oleiphilaceae > Marinobacter. Next base: position 14,414 of record JBFHLR010000050.1, on the reverse strand, counting down.
GCCTGCACGAGGCGATTCGGAACTTTCAGATCGATCCTCGTAATCCTGAGCAGCAAGAGGCGCTGTCGAAGATGACCGACGCTTCCGATCGCCTGGAGTACGTGGTGGAGATGACCGGTAAGGCGGCCAATCGCACCATGGATCTGGTGGAAGACACCATGCCGCGGACTCAGGCGTTGAAGGACGAGGCGAGGGGGCTGCGGGATGATTGGCAGCGCCTGAGACGCCGGGAAATGGAGCCGGCGGAGTTCCGTGAGCTGTATGGCCGTATTGACCGCTTTTTGGTCAACCTGACCGAAGAGTCCGATACCATCCATGCCGGTTTGTCGGAAATATTGCTGGCCCAGGATTACCAGGATCTCACTGGCCAGGTCATTCAGAAGGTGACGCAATTGGTGAAGGAGGTTGAGGAACACCTGCTCAACCTGGTGGTCATGGCCAGCCACGTCGACCAGATTACCGGTACGGTCCATGACCTGGCGGAAACGAAGGAATCGCCCGAACAAGGGGTGGGACCGCAGATCAAGGCGGCGGAACGGTCGGATGTTGTATCGGGACAGGACGATGTTGACGACCTGTTGTCCAGTCTCGGGTTCTAGATGAGGGAAGCGCATGGCCTTTGATGCCGACGAAGAGATCCTTCAGGATTTTCTGGTTGAAGCGGGGGAGATCCTGGAACAGCTCTCCGAGCAGCTGGTGGATCTTGAGCAGAATCCGGATGACAGCAATCTGCTCAATGCCATTTTCCGGGGATTCCACACCGTCAAAGGCGGGGCAGGCTTTCTCCAGCTAGAGGCCCTGGTCAACTGCTGCCATTCCGCCGAAAACGTGTTCGATACGCTGCGTAACCACAAGCGTCGGGTCGATGCGGAGCTGATGGATGTCGTTCTGCGGGCGCTGGACTACGTCAACGCCATGTTTGATCAGGTCCGCAATCGCGAAGAGCCTACCCCCGCCCCCGCCGAGCTGATCGAAGCGCTCGACCAGTTTGCCGAGCCGGCCACCGAAGCAGTCGAGTCGGTGTCTGCCGGGCAAGCGCCGTTAGCGGCCACCTCGGACGCTGCCGCCACGGCCGAGGCCGGGGGCGACATCACCGATGAAGAGTTTGAGCAGTTGTTGGACGCCCTGGATGGCGGCCAGCCCGCTGCGACCGCAGACGATTCCGCCACGGTCGGTCAGGACGGGGACTCGGTTGCCGCTGAGGATATCACCGATGATGAGTTCGAAGCGCTGCTGGACCAGCTACATGGTAAGGGCCAATTTTCCGGCGCACCGGAAGCGGCCACCGGATCGGCGACAAGCGCCGACACGCCGGAGGCGCCCGTGGCCGGCGATGACCTGATCGGCGACGACGAGTTCGAAGCGTTGCTGGATGAATTGCATGGCAAGGGCAGTGGTCCTACTTCTGTTGGCTCCGTTATGAGCGAGCCGATCAAGGCCGAACCTGCGCCAGCCTCTGGCGAATCAGCGCAAAAACCTGCCGAAGCCGCGGCTCCTGAGCCCTCCGCGCCCGCCACAAAACCGGCGTCTGCCAAATCCGAACCCGCGCAGTCCGCCAGTGCTCCGGCGGCAGAAACCACGGTGCGGGTCGACACCAAGCGACTTGATGACATCATGAACATGGTGGGGGAGCTGGTGTTGGTGCGAAACCGGTTGCAGCGCCTTGGGGTGGAGAGTGAAGACGAGCGGATGCAGAAAGCCGTCTCCAACCTCGATGTGGTCACCACCGACCTTCAGGCGGCGGTGATGCAGACCCGGATGCAACCCATCAAGAAAGTCTTTGGCCGGTTTCCCCGGGTGGTTCGGGACTTGGCCCGCAACCTCAAAAAAGAAATCAACCTGGTGATGTACGGGGAAGACACCGACCTGGACAAGAACCTGGTCGAAGCGTTGTCGGACCCGCTGGTTCACCTGGTGCGCAACTCGGTCGATCACGGCATCGAGTCACCGGAAGCGCGTGAACAGGCCGGCAAACCCAGGGTTGGCCGGGTCACACTGTCCGCCGAGCAGGAAGGCGACCACATTCTGCTGGCGATTGAGGACGACGGCGCGGGCATGGATCCCGAAAAACTTCGTCAGAAAGCCGTCGAGAAAGGACTTTACGATCAGGACGCCGCGGACCGGCTCACCGACACCGAGTGCTACAACCTCATCTTCGCCGCCGGATTCTCCACCAAGGACCAGATCTCCGATGTGTCTGGCCGTGGCGTCGGGATGGATGTGGTCAAGACCAAGATCGGTCAGCTCAACGGCATGATCAATGTGGAATCGGAATTGGGCAAGGGCTCTCGCATCGTGATCAAGGTGCCACTGACCCTGGCCATCATGCCGACGTTGATGATCATGCTGGGGGACCAGTCCTTCGCTCTGCCCCTGGTCAACGTGGTGGAAATCTTTCATCTCGACTTGAGCAAGACCAACGTGGTGGACGGACGCGAGTGCATCGTGGTGAGGGACAAGGTGTTTCCGCTGTTCCACATCAAGCGCTGGTTGGTCCGGGGTGGGGCTTCGGAGTCGGCGCCCGCAAACGCTCACGTCGTCATCGTGGCCATGGGCACCAAGCGAGTGGGCTTCGTGGTCGATCAACTCATCGGTCAGGAAGAGGTGGTGATCAAGCCTCTGGGTCGGGCGCTACAGGGTACGCCGGGCATGGCCGGGGCCACCATCACGGGCGACGGTCGCATTGCGTTGATCATCGACGTGCCCAGCCTGCTCCAGCACTATGGATGATGGTGCAGAATAGATAATGGAATCATTATGATGAAGCGGGGAACCGAATGGCTGTGCGGGAGGCGTGAATGACGGTTTCAGTCCTGGTGGTGGATGATTCGGGCTTTTTCCGCAAGCGGCTGACCGAAATCCTCAATGCCTCCGGCAATATCCGGGTGGTGGGTGCCGCCAGCAACGGCCGCGAAGGCGTCGAGCTGGCCCAAAAGCTCAGGCCTGACGTAATCACCATGGATTACGAAATGCCGGTAATGGATGGTATCAGCGCCGTGCGCGAAATCATGAAGCATCGACCCACGCCGGTATTGATGTTCTCCTCCCTGACCTACGAGGGCGCCCGGGTTACCCTGGATGCCCTCGACGCTGGCGCGGTGGATTTCCTGCCCAAGAATTTTGAAGAGATCGCCAGGGATACCAGCCAGCTGCAGCAGATCCTCAAACAGCGCATTCTGGACGTGGCCCGCAGTCGGCCCGGTGCCAGCCCCAGGGCGGTACCGGCTCGAACGGAACCCGCACCAGTGCGTCCCAAACAGGCGCTACGACCGACGCCAGCACCCAGAGCTGCATCGCCTCAGCCCACGCCCGCCAGACCGGTAACGGGCAAGCGCACGCCCCCTCGCAGCTACAGCGTGGTGGCCATTGGCACCTCCACCGGTGGTCCGATTGCCTTGCAGCGGGTCTTGACTACCTTGCCGGCGGATTTCAAGGCGCCGATCCTGCTGGTTCAGCACATGCCTGCCAGTTTCACCCCGGCCTTCGCCGATCGGCTCAACAAACAGTGCCGAATTGAAGTGCGCCAGGCCGAGGACGGCGATGTGCTCAAGCCGGGACTGGCGTTGCTGGCACCCGGCGGCAAGCAGATGATGATTGAACATCGCGGTGGGCAGGGGCGGGTGCGCATCCTGCCCGGTGACGATCGGCTCAACTACAAGCCCTGTGTCGACGTGACCTTCGGCTCCCTGGCCCGCAGCTTTCCCGGCAACACCCTGGGCATCATCCTCACGGGGATGGGGGCCGACGGCAAAGAGGGCTGCCGGATGATGAAGCAGACCGACTCTGTGGTGTGGTCCCAGGACGAATGCTCGTCCGTGATCTATGGCATGCCCATGGCGGTTGCCAAGGCCGGGCTGAGTGACGAGGTGCTGTCGCTGGATGAAGTCGGGCCACGACTGATAGAGGGTGTGCGCTGATGGATATCCTCAGTCTGCTGGGCATCATCCTCGCGTTTGCGGCGATTCTGGGAGGGAACCTGCTGGAAGGGGGCGCGCTGAGCTCGCTGTTCAATGGGCCCGCCGCGCTGATTGTGATCGGCGGCACCTTGGCGGCCACCATCCTGCAAACCTCCTGGCCCATACTGAAACGGGCGGTTGGCCAATCCCGTTGGGTCTTCCTGCCACCCTACATCGGCATGGAAGATGGCATCGGCAAGGTGATCGACTGGAGCGTGAAGGCCCGCAAACAGGGCCTGCTGGGTCTGGAAGGGCTGGCGGAACGGGAGCCGGAGCGATTTGCCCGCAAGGGCCTGCAACTGCTGGTGGACGGTTCTGAAACCGAAGCCATTCGCAGCATTCTGGAGGTCGAGCTGGAGTCCCGGGAGCAACGGGACCTGGATTCCGCCAAGGTGTATGAGGCCATGGGCGGCTATGCGCCCACCATCGGGATTATTGGTGCGGTGATGGGCCTGATCCAGGTGATGACCAACCTGGAGGATCCGGCCTCGCTCGGCAGCGGCATCGCCACCGCCTTTGTCGCCACCATCTATGGCGTTGCCCTGGCCAATTTGCTGTTTTTTCCGGTAGCCAACAAACTTCGGGGCATCGCCCGTGAACGTTCCCGTTATGAAGACATGATGATTGACGGCATCGTGGCCATCGCCGAGGGTGAGAATCCCCGCTCCATCGAACTGCGCCTGCGCGGATTTCTGTCCTGACGGCCGCTCCTTGGCATATAGGGCGTAATAAGGCTGACTCGCTATGAAACGGCTTCGACACTCGGAAGATGATCTCCACAACAAAGAACGCTGGCTGGTGTCCTACGCCGACTTTATCACCCTGCTGTTCGGCTTTTTTGTGGTGATGTATTCCGTGTCCTCCGTCAACGAGGGCAAGTACAAGGTGCTGTCGGATACCCTGATCGGCGTCTTCAACGCGCCGCAGCAGTCGCTGGATCCCATCACCGTGGGCGAAGCGACCCTGGCTGTTGTGCCGGTGGATACCGATGCGGTGATACCGCCCCCGGTCACCGAGAGTCCCCGTCATCGAACCGAAGACGGCGAACGCCGGCGGGCGTCGCTGCGAGCCATGTCCGAGCAGCTGGCCATTGAATTTGACGAGCTGATCCAGCAGGGCGTGGTCACCATGGAAACCAGCGACGAGTGGCTGGAACTGAGTCTGCGGGACAGCCTGCTGTTCAGTAGTGGCGATGCCGAACCCCACTACGATGCGTTTGCCGTGATCGAGAAGATAGCCGGGGTGTTGGCAAGCCGGGATAACGCGGTGCGCGTTGAGGGCTTTACCGACAACCTGCCGATCCGCTCCGGCAGCTTCCCGTCCAACTGGGAACTCTCCACCGCGCGGGCGTCGGCGGTGGTGCGCATGCTCGCCATGGAAGGCATTGCCCCCGAGCGCATGGCTGCGGTGGGCTATGGCGAGTTTCAGCCGGTCGCCCGCAATGACACGGAGGAGGGACGCAAACGCAATCGCCGCGTGGTCCTGCTGATTTCCCGGGACGCCAGTATCCGTGGCGCCATGCGCTAGTGTCCCGTCTGGTTAATTCGCTGATCTACTGAGCCCTCAAGGGCTCCCGAAGGGCGCGCTGCTGAGGCTTCTGGCCGGTGTTGCCAGCCCTTGATGTGGAACCACCACACCGGCGGACTGGCGTCTTGGCCAGAAGCCTCAGCGGCGAGCAGTAGGTCAACGAATTAACCAGACGGGACACTAGACCATTTCGAGCCCCTGGCTGCTGTGCTCTTTACATCAGCATCAGTGCCGAGGGGGATTGGCACGATTTCTGTATTTTATGCCCGGGACGGCTACGATCGGCAATGGCTTGCCGGTAAGGGCCTGCCCGGCGGCGAACCGATTCAAGAATTATCCCGCCTGGCCGATAGCATCCGTACTGTTTCTGGAGCTTCCATAGTGCGAATTTGGGCGGTAGCCAACCAAAAAGGTGGTGTAGGAAAGACAACGTCAGTGGTTGCGCTGGCGGGACTGCTGGCCGAGCGTGGCAAGCGGGTGCTGGTGGTGGATCTGGACCCTCACGGTTCGCTCACCAGCTGGTTTGGCTATGATCCGGACCGGCTGGCCCACAGTGTCTTCGATCTGTTTCAGCATCAGGGCAAGGTACCGGATGGCCTGCCGGCCCAGCTGATTGTCGAAACCAGCCAGCCCGAGCTGTCGCTGTTGCCGGCGAGCACCGCGTTGGCGACGCTGGAGCGTCGCATGGTTGGTGTTGAGGGCATGGGGCTGATCGTGTCGCGGGCGCTGGCCCAGCTCTGGGATGATTTCGATTTTGTCCTGCTGGACAACACGCCCACACTGGGGGTGCTGATGGTCAATGCCCTGGCGGCATCCCAGCATCTGGTGATCCCGGTGCAGACCGAGTTTCTCGCCATCAAGGGCCTGGAGCGGATGCTGCATACGCTGCAGATGGTCATGCGTTCGCAGAAGAACCAGCTTGGCTACACCATCGTGCCCACACTGTTTGATCGCCGAACCCAGGCCTCGGTCAAGAGTCTGAACCTGTTGCGCAAGACCTACACCGATCAGTTGTGGCGCTATGCCATACCGGTTGACACCAAATTCCGCGACGCCAGCCAGGGCGGCCTGGTGCCATCGGCGCTGGACAGCGAAACCCACGGCGTGCGGGCGTACCGTCATTTGCTTGACGATTTGCTGCTGCAGACCGGCTCCCGGGGAGCCCAGGCATGATCGTCGGAATTTTGACAGGCCGAGTCCGTGTCCCGGAGAAGCGGTGACATGACCTCGAGCCGAAAGACCGACCTGGCCGATCCCGCTTCCGCCCTCGCCAGCTACCTGGACGACCTCCTGCATATCGCCACGGATGCCGCGAGAACGGATGAGGCCGAGACTGAGACCGCAGGCCGTCAGCCTCCCGCCCCGGCAGCTCGTCCCAGCCCATCGGCACCGGTGGGCAGTGCACGCCCTGTAGCCAGCCCTGAACGGCCAAAAGTGATGCTGCCGGTGTCTGCGCCCGTTGAACCCGCACCGATGCCGGTGGCCAGGCCAACGGAGATGCCTACGCCGGCCCCGGAGCCACCCTCCAAGAGCCCGGGTGACGGTGAGCCGGCGGCCCGGCCTGACTGGTCAGAGCAGCCGTTTGAGTGCCTGATATTCCGGGTGGCGGGGCTGCAGCTAGCGGTGCCGCTGATTCTCCTTGGCGCCATTCATCGTCTGGAGCAGGAGGTAAAGCCCTTGCCCGGCAGCCCCCGCTGGTACATGGGCATCCTGCCGAATCCCAGTCAGAACCTTCGGGTGGTGGACAGCGCCGAGTGGATTATGGCGGGCCGGGTACCTGCAGGTGCGCGCGATAACTATCGATTCGTCATCCGGCTCGACAACAGCGAATGGGCGCTGGCCTGTGATGACGTCGCCCAGTCCTTCACGCTGAACCCCAGCGAGGTCCGCTGGCGTACCTCCCGCAGCAAGCGCCCCTGGCTGGCGGGCACCGTCGTCAGCCACATGTGCGCGTTAATCGACGTGGGAACCATGGCCCAGCTGCTGGCCCGGGCCGAGCGGGAGCATCATCTGCGCCTGGAGTGAAGGCTGCCCGCCCGGGGCGTTTACCGAATGACACCGTGCAATGCTGGCACGGTTTGTGCCCTTAACGATAGTATTGGGCATTGACGATGGATTTTTGACGATCAGGTTGCCCGTGGGGGGTGGCCTGCCGAGGAGACGAAAGCATGGCTTCCCACAGCGGACATCAGAATCAGGCCCAGGACGATCAGGTACTCCAGTACGTCACGTTCCGTCTGGACGATGAGACCTACGGAATTGACGTAATGCAGATCCAGGAAGTGCTGCGCTACACCGAGATTGCCCCGGTTCCCGGTGCCCCGGATTACGTGCTGGGGATCATCAACCTGCGGGGCAATGTGGTCACGGTCATCGACACCCGCCGGCGATTCGGCTTGTCCGAGGCGGATGTCACCGACGCCACCCGTATCGTGGTGATGGAGTCCGCCAACCAGGTGATGGGCATTCTGGTGGATTCGGTGGCGGAAGTGGTGTACCTGAAAGCCAGTGAAATCGAGACGGCACCTAACGTGGGTAACGACGAAAGCGCCAAGTTTATCCAGGGTGTCTGCAACAAGAATGGCGAACTCATCATCCTGGTGGAGTTCGAGAAGATGCTGTCAGACCACGAGTGGGCTGAAATCGCAACGCTCTAGCCCGTTTGGGCGCTAGGGGGCAGGGCGGTCGGCTCGGGGTTACCACTAAACTGGAGGATCAACCTTATGTCGGCCACCTGGACCACCCTGGCACCCTGGCTCCTGACCGCTGCCGTGATGGCAGTGCTGCTGGTTCAATCGGTGTTGAACCAGCGCCAGCTGCGCGATCTTCGGGCGCAACTCAAGTCCCGGTGCGATACCCTGGGCCGCGAACTCCACGCCACCGGCAGCGGCAGCCTGGGCGTTGGCCACCGGGTGGTCAACTGCGAGCGCCAGCTGCATGAGATGCGGGCCATGCTCGACGAAATGCGGCAGAACGATCCCCTGCGAATTTCCTACGACGAGGCGGCCCGGCTGGTGGAGCTGGGGGCCGACGTTGAAGACCTCATGAACACCTGCGGCATCTCCCGGCCGGAAGCGGAGCTGGTGACGGCCCTGCGCAAGAAAGGCGCGGCTTGATCGGCGCCGTCATCACGTTCCCGGGCGCGCGTCGTCCGGGGTCTTGCCCTGCAAGTTGAAGGCAAACGCCAGAATTTCCGCAATGATCCGGTAGAGGGTTTCCGGAATTTCGTCATTCAGTTCCAGCCGGCTGAGAATGCCGGCCAGCTCCGCGTTTTCATACAACGGCACACCATGCTCCCGGGCGATACGGACGATCTCTTCCGCCAATTCGTCGGTTCCGCTGGCGGAGATGGTTGGGGCCCTGGTGCCGTCATACTTTAACGCAACCGCGGCATTCGCGGGGCGATCCTGGTTGGCTGAGTCAGTGTCGCAAGTCATGCCTTGATGTCCACCAATCGGTGCTCCAGCTGGGTTCTGGCCGCCTCCGGCTGACCTTTGTGGCATTCCAGATCGACCACCTCCAGGCCCAGTTCGTTCAGCCCCTGACGCAGATGGCCGAGCTCGGACGCCACCCGGTCGAGGGTGCTCTGCCGTTCGGCCCAGACCTGGGCCGAGAGCTGATGTTGGCGAAGGGCGACCTCGAAGTACAATGGCCCCATCTCGTCCAGGTCGATGGCCAGGGTCAGGCGCCATTCCGCTACCCGTTTGCGGGCACCGGCGCGTTCCGGGCCTGCGTCCTTCTCGTAGTGCTCAAGCCGCAGCTGCGCCAGGCGGGGTTCGGCCTCGGTATTGAGCCAGGGCAGTTCCATCACCCAGGTGGCCGGAGCAGCCCCGTCCGTGGGTGCCCGGCTGGACAGCGCCTGGCTGTGGAGCTGGTTCACCGAGACCCGGTTCAACATGCCGGCTAGCATGCGCAGCATTTGGCCCACGCTCATCATCTCGGCCTTCTGGGCCGGCGCCTGTTGCACCGTGGGAAACTGCAGCGGTGCCTGCACCAGTTCCGGGCTGGTCAGGGGCGTCAGCCGGTTCAGCTGAGCGAGGCTGTCGTCGCCCTGGCTGGCCAGCAACGCAGAGACGACACGGCCCAAGGCCAACTTGAAGTCCGATTGCAGCGGATCGCCCCCACGGGCCAGCCGGGTTTCGGAGAACAGGCCGCTCTCCGCCAGCCATTGCTTAATGCCCGCCGCCGCGTCGCCGCCACCGGCCAGGTTGCCCTGGGTGGGCAGGCCGGCCATAAGCTTGGCAATGGCCTGCTGCGCGGCTGGCGTCAGCTCCGGGCCCTTGGCCAGTGCGGTGGCTTGCCCGACCGCTGGCGTGAGGGCGGCCATCAACTGATTCAGCCCGGTGTCGAGCCGGTGCTGCCAGGGCAGGCGCTGGGCCAGCGCCAACGCAAGCTGGGCCTGGGGGGCAGGCGCCAGCTTGCCGAGTAACTGCAGCTCATTCCCCGCCCGCATCACCTTGACCCAATCACCGGCCTGTAGCCGGGTCTCGCCGATGGCACTGTTCACCGACAGGGTTCTGCCGCGAATCTCCAGCACCAACTGCTCCGCCTTATCCTGGCTCTGCCGCACCACCTCCGACACCCGCGCCAGGGCACTGGCCCGGTTCGCCAGCTGCAGCTGGTCCAACTGCACCTGCGCGCCGACCTGAACGCTGGCGCCCTGAAGCTGGGAGCCCTGCGCCTGGGAACCTGGCACAGCCGAGCTCCGGGCGCGCGATGGGGTGATGCCCCCCGGGTCGGGTTGCCGGGGTGGCGAGGGGACGGTGCCGTTAGGTAGCTTCATAGGTATAGCATACAGGGAATCTGGTACGGGTGAAGGCGTGCCGCCTATTCGTAAGGTGTGGGGCAATGTTCTCGCCGCATGCCTCTTAAAGCCGGCCCTTCTCGCCGTTTTGGGTATAACGGTCTATCTTTTATTTCAATGGCTTCCATGGAATCAGGCAGTCCGTTCTATGGGGAAAGATCTGGCAGTGGCGGGCTGGCTGTGGGATTCGAAGCAGGTGGTCTGATCCACGGGGCCAAGAATCCTGCGGGATGGGGGAGGGTCGTGGTATCGCTGATCTTGGGGAGCGGATTGGGTAGAGGCTCCCTAGAAACCTGGCGCATGAGGTCCTGGCTGAATAATGGATATTAGCGATTATGTTGTTGACTTAGATCTTAGGTTTCAGTCTTTTCTGAGCGAACTGGTCGAGCCAAGTACGTACAGTCAGGTTGGTATCATCCTGTTGGTTTATTTAGTCGCTTATGTGGTATCCGTTCGCATACGAAAGTACATCCCCCTTCTCAAGTGCCCCCCTGATTCAGAAGAACAATCCCCAATAAAGACGCTGGTCTATCGGCTCGGAAAGCTGCTTTTTCCAGTGCTTGCGATCGTACTGTTACGCATAGCTATTGGGTTCAGCGAGCTGATCACCGAGGACGGCTGGATTATCCAGGCAGCCTTTGCCATCGCAATGCTTCTACTGTTCTACTCCTTTGTGAACCTGGTCATTACCAATAAATTGGTTTCGAGTGCGTTTCGGTGGGTTGGTACGCCGATCGTCGTTATGCATGTTATCGGCATCCTTGATGAGGTTGTTGCTGTACTCGAATCCATATCTGTCCAGCTAGGCAACATCGACCTTTCCGCTTATGGCGTTTTAAGGACGGTCATATTCGGTTCATTGCTTTTCTGGTTGGGGAGGATTTCCAACAGCACAGGAAAAACCATTATCAGGAAGCAGGAAACGCTGGACTTCCGCACCCGGGAAATCTTTGCCAAGTTGTTTGAAATAGCCTTGTTCCTGGTCTTTATATTGTTGCTGTTCCAGCTCATGGGGATAAATCTGACTGCATTGGCGGTGTTCGGTGGGGCACTCGGGGTTGGGCTTGGGTTTGGGTTGCAGTCCATTGCATCCAATTTTATATCCGGGGTGATCATCATTTTTGATCGGTCACTGTCGGTTGGTGACTATATTGAGCTGGAAGATGGTCTAACCGGAATGGTGACCCAGCTGAATATGAGATCCACCACGCTGGAAACCTACGATGGCAAAGATGTGGTCGTGCCAAACGAGAAATTCATTACCAGCTCGTTTACCAACTGGACTCACAAGAATGAAAAGCAGCGGTATCGAGTCGATTTCTCGGTGTCCTATAAAACCGATGTGCGCAGCATGGTGGAATTGATCAAGGCGGCTGTGGCGACACACCCTCAGGTGCTCAGCGGCCCAGAGCTTCCTTTTGAGGAGCGGCCGGATTGCGAAATTGACAGCTTTGGAGATTCCGGCATCAATATGTTTGTGGAGTTTTGGATGATAGGTATTGATGACGGCAAAAATCGTGTCGGTGGTGATTTGCTGCTGATCATCCTGGAAACGTTACAGGCGAATGGGATTGAGATTCCCTTTCCGCAGCGAGATGTACGGATCTATCCTGCCAATGGTTAGGCAGCCTCTGAATCGCTGGCTCAGTTCAGTACCCGATTTTTCCATCCGCTCTATACTGAAATGGTAGCGAGAGGTCGATGTTAATCGAATCGCGTTACACGTTTCGCCGCGAGGTGCTCGATTGCATCAATGTCCAGCCCAGGAGGTAACGACTATGCCGATGTTCATTGACGTCCACGCTATGAAGCCGTTTACAGCGGAAGAATTGAAGAAATTGCAGAACGCCCCCCCGGACGAGTTTGGGGTCACCCACCACGATATCCTGTTCAACGAAAAGGACGACAAAATTTATTGTGTGCTGGATGCCCCAAACGAGGAAGCCATTCACAACCATCATGCCAAAGCCGGCATCCGCTGTGAGTGGGTCCGCGAAGTGAAGTCCGCACGCGGGTAACGGTCGCAGTTGGTCTGATCCCCGAATGAAGACATCGTGATGATTGGCGACGGATAACACCGATATGACAAGGTGGGGCGGAGCCGCATCGAGCTGGTTGCTGTCATGGGATTGGCACTGGTGCGGTGAGCCGCCCTCGCCGCGTCCGAGCGACAGTCGATCAGCTGTGTACTAAACTCCTTGAACAATGTGTTGATCTCCATCTGAGGCGTGCGGGTACGCTCATCATGGCCCATTCACTCGACGGGCCGTCCGATCAGGGGAATGCACATGATCAACCCAATCAATCAGTCCCGACTCGACGAGTTTCGAAGGCAATTCGCCGGAGAGATAATCCTCCCCGACAACCCTCACTACGACGAAGCCCGAACGATCTACAACGCCATGATCAATCGTCGGCCCAGCGTCATTGCCCAGTGCGCCAATGTGGATGATGTCGTCCGTGCGGTCCGTTTTGGATGCGACCTCGGCCTCGAGATTGCCGTTCGCGGTGGCGGCCACGGCGTTGCCGGCAAGGCCCTCACGGAAGGTGGGCTGGTGGTCGACCTGCGACGAATGAACGCCGTCTCAGTAGACGCCGAGGCGCAAACGGTGACCATTGCCGGTGGTGCCACCATGAGCCATCTCGACCGCGGCACTCAGCCCTATGGTTTGATGACAACCGGCGGACGCGTGTCCACCACCGGCGTGGGTGGTTTCATCCTGGGTGGTGGGAGCGGCTGGCTGGAGCGAAAGTACGGCTTTGCCTGCGACAACCTGCTGTCGGTGGAGCTGGTCACGGCGGCCGGGGAGGTGGTCCGTGCCAGTGACGACGAGAACCCGGAGCTGTTCTGGGCGCTCCATGGTGGGGGCGGTAACTTCGGTGTGGCCACGTCCTTTACGCTGCGCCTGCACCCGCTGCCCTCGGTAACGGTCGCTCTGCTCATGTGGCCCCCCGACGCTGGCCCGGAGGTTCTGTGCGCCTATCGTGATTTCATGTTGTCCGCTCCTGACGAAGTCGGTGGGGGCGCGCTGTTCCTGACGGCACCTGCCGAGGAGTTTGTCCCTGAAAATCTGGTCGACAAGCTGGCGTGCGTGGTGCTGCTTGTCTATGCCGGGTCGGAATCGGAAGCGCGCCAGGTAATTGCGCCCATGCTCCGGCTCGGGCACCAGGGCGAGTTGATCGACGAAATGCCCTACGCAGATTTCCAGTGCATGCTCGATGACCCCCCAGGCTACCGGAATTATTGGTCGGCGGAATACCTGGATGCGTTTCCGGACGAGGCAGTCGACCTGTTCTGCGCACGTGCCAGGGACATGGTCGTGCCATCTCCGTCGCAGCATGTGATTTTTCCCCAGGGTGGAGCGGTTGAGCTGGGCCCCGTTGAATTCCCGCTGCCCTGGCGGCACGCGCCCTGGGTCGTGCATCCGTTTGGTTTGTGGGAGGATCCGGGCGATGACGAGCGGGCGAAACGCTGGGCTCATGATATCCGCACTGATCTCAAGTCCTGGTCCAGTGGAGCGGTCTACCTCAACTTTATCGGAGATGAGGGGGAGGCTCGTGTCGTCGCCGGTTTCGGAAAGGACAACTATGCCAGGCTGGGCCGGGTGAAGACCCAGTACGATCCGGGTAATGTCTTTCACCTGAACCACAACATCAAGCCGTCTTGACCGTTTGTATGTGGGCTTTCAATGAGGACAAGATTGTTCGGGAGCGGGACAGCCTGGATACGCTTGGGCTCTTTGCTCAATTGGGCGGGATTGAGTTGCCGGAATGATGGTTGTTGGCCCGCCCTGAGAAGCGCGCAGGCGGGCCTGCTAAAAATGGAAATCTGCATCCCGTGGCTGATTGGCTCACTACAGAGCCGCTTGGAGCCACTCTAAGGCCGTGCTTAATCCAGATCTTGCCGTGATCCCTCGCCGTTTTCAGGCCATGGATTCGGAACTGCCAGACGCCTTCAAAGCACCGAAACCGATTTGAGACTGGACAAGGGCAATCTGAACCCACTTTGGTTATAATACCGCGCGCTGGAAGTGTGGGATTTCCTAAAGCTTGCCCGGTAAGCTGCCGAGGCAAGGTCTTGCCGATGTTTTGAGGCCCTGATGACTGAGCCGCTTTTACAGGCTGTC
>JBFHLR010000049.1:0-17105 GCA_041594735.1 Marinobacter sp. | reverse complement strand
TGGCCAGGGAGGCCGAGGTGTGTTGGATAAACAGGTGCAGCAGGCCCACCTGGCAGTTGGTGAGGTCCGGGCCCTGGGACACGATGTCGTTGGTGATGAGGTGGAAGCCGCGGGGCAAGGCGGGCAGTTGAATGAAGGTTTGGTCCCAGATCATCGCACGCTCTCCGAAGGGTTAGGCTATCTCTGGGTCTCGTCCCAGGGATGGGCCGGCAGCACGTCTTCGGCCACGTCGGATTCGAAACTACTGCGGAAGTAGTTCATCGCCTTCTCCGCCTCCGCCAGCTCTTCGAACCGGGCGACGTGGTAGATGGCCTCGCCTTCGTTGACCAGCGGCAGGTTGTTGACGCAGATGACGATGCCCGAACAGGGCGCGAGGATGGCGGTTTCGGTTTCGCCGAAGGGGTCGGCGATCATTGCCAACATCTGGCCCTGGCGCACCCGCTGACCAAGGCGGGCCACCGGACGCATGATGCCGTCCATACCCGCCCGCACCCAGTTGGAGGTGGCGGCGGTTTCGGAACGTTTCTTCGGCGCTTTGGGGCCTTTCTTGGCCGGCACCATTTCCAGGGCGCGCATCACCCGCAGCACGCCTTTGACCCCGCTGCCGATCACCACCGGATCGAACCGTAGCGCCTCGCCACCCTCGTAGGTGACCACCGGAATATTCAGGGAATCGGCGTAGGCCCGCAGGCTGCCGTCCCGCAGATTGGCATTGAGAATGATGGGGGCACCGAAGGCTTCGGCCATGCGGATGGTTTCTTCGTTTTTCAGCTCGGCGCGGATCTGCGGCAGGTTGAAGCGGTGGATGGCGCCGGTGTGCAGGTCGATGATGTGGGTGACGTGCTCCATCACCTGGGAGCGCAACAGATAGGCGATGCGCCCGCCCAGCGAGCCGGTTTCGGAACCGGGGAAACAGCGGTTCAGGTCACGCCGGTCCGGCAGGTAGCGGGTGCGCTGGATAAAGCCGAAGATGTTGACGATGGGCACCGCCACCAGGGTTCCCCGCAGGTGGCGCAAGGCGGAACTGCGCAGCACCCGCCGGATGATTTCCACCCCGTTGATTTCATCACCATGAATGGCGGCACACACCATCAGTACCGGGCCTTCCCGGCGGCCATGAATTACTTCCACCGGCAGGTGCAGCGGAGTGTGGGTGTAGAGTTTGGCCACCGGAATTTCCACCGTGGCCCTGCCGCCCGGACGGATCTCGGTGCCAGCTATCACAAACGGTGCCCGCGCCATGCTCTACCCCTGTCCCTTGGTTCGGGTCTTACCGAGTTTCTGGTTTTTCTCGGTCCAGTTGATGATCATACCCGCCACGTTCTTGCCAGTGGCATTCTCGATTCCCTCCAGTCCAGGTGAGGAATTCACTTCCATCACCAACGGTCCGCGGCTGGAACGCAGCAGATCGACACCTGCCACGTTCAGCCCCATGGCCTTGGCGGCGGTGACGGCGGTACGGCGCTCTTCCGGGGTAATGCGTACCAGCGACGCGGTCCCGCCCCGGTGCAGGTTGGAGCGGAACTCACCTTCCGGCGCCTGGCGCTTCATGGCGGCAATCACCTTGTCGCCAATGACGAAACAGCGGATGTCCGAGCCCCCGGCCTCTTTGATGTATTCCTGCACCAGGATGTCCGCCTTCAGCCCCATGAAGGCTTCGATCACGCTTTCCGCCGCCTTGCGGGTCTCCGCCAACACCACGCCGATGCCCTGGGTGCCCTGCAGCAGCTTGATCACCACCGGTGATCCACCCACCATCTTGATCAGCTCCGGCACGTTGTCCGGTTTGTTGGCAAACCCGGTCACCGGCATGCCAACGCCCTTGCGCGCCAACAGCTGCAATGACCGCAGCTTGTCCCGGGCCCGGGTGATGGCCACCGATTCGTTGACCGGGAACACCCCCATCATCTCGAACTGCCGCAACACGGCGGTACCATAGAAGGTCACCGAGGCCCCGATGCGGGGAATCACCACGTCGAAGCCTTCCAGCGTCTCGCCATGGTAATGGATTCGGGGGCTGGCGGAGGTGATGTTCATGTAGCAGTGCAGGCAGTCGATTACCCGCACTTCATGGCCCCGATTGATGCCTTCCTCGATCAGGCGACGGGTGGAATACAGGTTGCGATTGCGCGACAGAATCGCGATTTTCATGATGGAGTCCTTAGCACCGGCTCACCGGCCAGATAAGAGGATTCGGGGGACACGATACAGCGCCCGGTCATCGCCGTGCGACCGATCAGCATGCGAAAGCGCATGGAGTCCCGATTGGTCAATGTCATTTCGACCGGCCAGGTTTCCTGGCCAATCAATAGCGTAGTCGCAATCACCAACCTTAGCTCGGTGTGGCCTCCGGAATCGGTCACTGAGCGTTCGTCGATCACGGCGGCGTCGCATTCCACGCTGGCGTGCAGGTTGTTCTGCTCCGGGTGCACCCAGAAGCGCACCCGCCGCTCGCCATCCACGGTGTACGGCTCGGTCCGGTAGGTGTGCAGGCAGGAGGTACGGGCGCCAGTATCCACCTTGGCCTTGATTCGGGGGATGTCCAGATCGGGCAACCCCACCCATTCCCGCCACCCCAGGCAAAGGCGCTGGTTATCACCGGCCTCGGGCTGTGTGGCGGCATTCTCAGTCGGTTTCACTGACATGGATTTCATCCTGCTGCTGGTTGCTTTTATTTCGAATCAGCTCGATCCGGAAAGGTTCGGAATGGCTGCCGGCATAGATACTGGTGTGGGGGAACGGTATTTCGATCCCGGACTTGTCCAGTTCGCGTTTGATGGCCACCATCATACTGCTGCGGCCCTCCAGCACCTGCTCCCTGGCGACCCAGAAGGAGAACTGCAAATCCACCGACGACGCCGCGAAGGCGGTGACCAGCACAAAGGGCTTCGGCTCCTCCAAAACACAAATCTCCCGCTTGGCCAGTTCCAGCAGCAGCGCCTCGACCCGCTCCACATCCTCGGCGTAGGCAATGCCGACGGTGAGGTCGATGCGGCGGATGGGAAAGCGGGAGCGGTTGACCACCCGGGCCTTGATCAGGGTTTCATTGGGGATACGCACATACAGGTTATCCGGCGTCCGCAACTTCACGCTGAGCATATCAATACCCACCACCTCGCCGATGGTACCCTCTACTTCAATATAGTCCCCCAGTTCAAACGGGCGCTCCACCAGCAGAAACAAGCCGCTGATCATGTTGGACGCCGAGGTCTGGGAGGCAAAGCCGATGGCGACGGTCAGGATCCCCGCCGCCCCCAGCAACACGTCCATGGAGAACCCCGCTTCCCGCATGGCCGCCATCACAAAGATGACCAGCACCACATAGAACACCAGCCGGCGCAGCATCACCGAATGGTGGCGGGAGGTGCGCGCCTGCACCATCCGGGCAATGCCACGGCCAGCCAGTGACGCCAGCACCACCCCCATCACCAGCAGGAACAGGGCCGCCAGCCACTGACTCCAGGCAATATCGGCGATCACCGCCATCAGGCTCCGCTCAATCTCCTCGAGCACCGTTCATACTCCCACTTAACCAAACATCCGATCGAAGGCCCGAATCAAACCGCCGCGCTCGCTGGACTCCCGGGCCGGGGTCAGCAAATGGCACTGCCCCGCCTCGGGAATCAGGGTGGGCGATATTTTCAAACGCGCCGAGTTCATGTCCGTTTCGCACACCACCGTCACCTGGGGCGTCCATAGCTGGCTGTCCTCATTCTGGAACAGCGGCAGCAACGGCGTCGGCAGGCTGAACCGTTCCAGCAACAGCGGCTCAGGACGGCGATTCAGAATGCGTACCGGGGTGATCGCCCGCCAAGGCCGCTTCGGCACCGCGTCCAGCACCATTCGACCATAACTGGCGGCGCTGTAACACAGGTCTCCCTCCATGGTGGACGGCCCCACCCAGGTGAGAGACGGCTCAGTGAGTGCCAACTCGGTCAGCAGGGCATTGCGCTCACCGGCCCGCAGCTGTAGCCACACCTGGGTTCCCACGTAGATGGTGCATTCACTATCGGCGGGAAGGGTCAGCGGCTGGTAAGGGCGGATCACCGTGGGTTTGGTGGCCAGCGCGGGCAGCATTCGCACCCGCGTGCCCGCACCCGGTCGCACAAACCGTTGTAACGGCACGTCGGCCCCTGGCAACCTATGGCTGGTGGAGGTCAGCCAACCCGCCGGGTCGATCTGCTCGTAGTGGTATTGGGAGCGTACCTGCCACTCCTTATCGAGCAGGGTCAACCACAGGCGCAGGTGCCCCAGCTCATGCAGCTGGGTCTGGCCGGATTCCAGGACGTAATCCCGGTTCCACGCTCCCACCTCTGGTGCGGCAGGCTGACTGTCAAGTGATTCGTCCGTGGGGTCGGTCATTGCGTCCTGGGCGATTAATAATGCAAAGTGTTGATTCAACTATAATCCAAATCCGAGCCATCAGCGAATACCCAAGTCTGTGATTTTATTGATTCCTTTTGAACTGTAACGGGCTCCCCCATGACTGCACTGGTCTGGTTCCGCAATGATCTACGCACCGCCGACAACCCCGCACTCACCGTCGCCTGCCAGTCTGGCCTGCCAGTCAGGGCCTGCTATCTGCTGACGCCCGAGCAATGGCGCAGTCACCACTGGTCGCCGGCGCGGGTCCATTTTGTGATCGATCACCTCAATAGCCTGAGCCGGGAGTTGGCGGCGCTAGGCATCGAACTGGTGATTCTTTCGGCAGCCCGCTTCGACGATTCGTTCGCCCCCCTAAAGAAATTTTGTCACGAACAACGGGTTCAACAGCTCCATTTCAATGAAGAATACGGGGTCAACGAACGACGTCGGGACAAGCAAGTGGCGGCTGAAATGGCCCAAGCCGGCATCGCGGTGCACAAATACCGGGACCAATGCGTTGTTCCCGTGGGCCAGATACTCAACGGCCAATCCAGGCCCTACTGCGTCTTCACGCCCTTTGCCCGGCGCTGGCGACAATGGCTGACCGAAAACCCGCCCCAGCTCTACCCCATTCCGGCCCCGGTGGCGGCACCGCTGCCGCCTGCGCCACCCCAACCCCAGCTCGCGGACTGGGGCACCGCGCCGCCAGCGCTGGTGGACACTGGCGAGACTGCCGCCCACCACCAGCTGGAGCTGTTTCTGACGGAACGGGTGGCTGACTACGCACAGACACGAGACTTTCCAGCCCTGGATGGCACCAGCCTGATTTCCCCTTACCTGGCAAATGGCGTGTTGTCGGGCCGGCAATGCCTGGTCGCAGCGCAAACATTGGCCGCAGAGGCGGAAGACGGCGGCGCCTGCTGGATCAACGAACTGGCCTGGCGGGATTTCTACATTCACATTCTCTACCACTTTCCCAGGGTCAGCATGAACCGGGCCTTCAAACCGGAAACCGAAGCGCTGGCGTGGAACCGTCCGGGCTCGGCCTTCGAGGCCTGGAAAGCCGGCCAGACCGGCGTGCCCATCGTGGATGCCGCCATGCGCCAACTCAACCAGACCGGCTGGATGCACAACCGGCTGCGGATGGTGACCGCCATGTACCTGACCAAAAACCTGTTCCTGGACTGGCGGCTCGGCGAGGCCTACTTCATGGGTAAGCTGGTGGATGGCTTTCTGGCCGCAAACAACGGCGGCTGGCAATGGAGTGCCTCCACGGGAACGGACGCGGCCCCTTATTTCCGGGTGTTCAACCCGGTGAGCCAGAGTGAGCGGTTTGATCCGCAGGGAGAATTTATCCGTCGCTACGTGCCGGAACTGGCCGGCCTCGACGCCAAACGGATCCATCAACCCTGGCTGGGGGGAGCAACGCCGAAGGATTACCCGCAGCCGCTGGTGGACCTGAAGACGAGCCGGCAGGAGGCCATCGCCCGCTTTCGGTCACTGAAGGAGGCGACATCGGGTAAAACTGGGTAGGAGACGGGGCTGAAATCCGTCCCCGGATAGACTTCGTGGATAGACTCTGCGGATGGAACTCAGACGCCGGGGACCGGACTCAGTGCTCGACCCCGGAGCCGCACACCGGGCACTCGGGGTCCCTGGCCAGGGTCATCTGCCGCCATTCCATCTGCCAGGCATCCAGAATCAGCAACCGGCCAATCAGCGGCGAGCCCACACCACTGATGAGCTTGATGGCTTCCATGGCCTGGCTGCTGCCGACCATGCCCACCAGTGGGCCGATCACGCCGGCCTCGGAACAGGTCAGGTCTTCGTTACCCTCTTCCGAATACAGGCAGTGGTAACAGGGGCTGTCCGGCTGGCGCACGTCAAACACCGACAACTGCCCTTCACCGCGAATCGCCGCGCCGGAGACCAATGGCACTCTGGCCTGAACGCAGGCCCGGTTGAGGGCGAAGCGGGTGGTGAAATTATCGGTGCAGTCCACCACCACGGTGGCCTCTCTTACCTCCTGCTCCAGCGCCGCGCCATCCAGCCGCTGGGACAATGGCGTTACGGTCACTGCCGGGTTGATCTGACGCACCCGCTGGGCCAATGCCTCGGCCTTGGACTGGCCCAGATCAGATTGGTCGAAGGCGATCTGCCGTTGCAGGTTGGCCACTTCCACCGTGTCGTCATCCACCACGATGACCTGACCTACGCCGGCGGCACCCAGATACAGGGCCACCGGACAACCCAGTCCGCCCGCACCGACAATCAGTGCCCGAGCCTGCTTGAGACGAACCTGGCCGGCCACATCGAATGCGGGTAACAGCAATTGCCGGCTGTAACGCATCAACTCGTCATCGGTCAGCATGGAATGTCTCTCCGGTCTCAGCGGGTGAATTGGCCCAGGGTTAAACGGTCCTGACCACCATAATCCTTGCGGGACGCCACCGCCACAAAGCCAGCCTGACGAAACAGGGCCTGGACCGCATCGGCCTGGTCGTAGCCATGCTCCACCACCAGCCAGCCGCCGTCCGCCAGCCAGTCGGGCGCCTGGGCCACAATCTGGCGCAGATCGTTCAGACCGTCGGCTCCGGCAACCAACGCGGTGGCCGGCTCGAAGCGCACATCGCCCTGGCTCAGGTGATGGTCGTCGGCGGCGATGTACGGGGGATTGGACACGATCAGGTCAAAACGCTGGGGCGACAGATCGTCGAACCAGTGGCTCGCCACCACCGACACCGGCAAGCCCAATTGCTCGGCGTTGCGGCGTGCCAATGCCACCGCATCGGCGACGGCATCGCAGGCACGCACCTGCCACTGCGGTCGCTCACTGGCCAGGGCCAGGGCGATGGCTCCGGTGCCGGTGCCCAGATCCACCACCCGGGCGTTTGGCGGCAGCGGCAACGCCAACGCCGCCTCCACCAGGCACTCGGTATCGGGACGGGGAATAAGGGTGTCGGGGGTGACCGCCAGGGTCAGGGACCAGAAATCCTGCGATCCCAGCAGATGGGCGATGGGCTCGCCGTCGATGCGACGGGCCAATAAAGTCTGGAACTGCGCCGATTGCGCAGCGGTGAGTTCACGTTCCGGCCAGGCCCGCAAGCTGGTGCGGGACCAGCCGGTGACATGGCTCAACAGCAACTCGGCGTCGAGTCGCGGTGTCTCGCTGTCGATTCGAGCCACCGCCTCGCGCACCAAAACCTCACAAGTCAGTGACGACTCACTCATCCGACATGCTGGCCAGCAGTTCGGCCTGGTGTTCCTGCTGCAACGGACCAATCACCGGCGACAGGTCACCGGCGATGACTTCGTCCAGTTTGTACAGCGTCAGGTTGATGCGGTGGTCGGTGACCCGACCCTGGGGGAAGTTGTAGGTGCGAATCCGCTCGGAGCGGTCGCCACTGCCCACCAGGCTCTTGCGGGTCTCGGCCTGGGACTGCTGTTGACGTTCCCGCTCGGCGTTCTGCAGGCGGGTTGCCAGCAGGCTCATGGCCTTGGCCCGGTTCTTGTGCTGGGAACGCTCATCCTGACACTCCACCACGATGCCGGTGGGCAAGTGGGTCAGGCGGATGGCGGAATCGGTCTTGTTAACGTGCTGACCGCCGGCGCCCGAGGCGCGAAAGGTGTCCACCCGCAGGTCCGCCTTGTTGATCTCGACGGCCTCGGCTTCGTCGGCTTCCGGCATCACCGCCACGGTGCAGGCCGAGGTGTGGATACGGCCCTGGGATTCGGTCTCCGGTACCCGCTGTACCCGATGCGCGCCGGATTCAAACTTCAGCGCACCGTACACGCCATCCCCCACCACCCGGCTGATCACTTCCTTATAGCCGCCGTGCTCGCCGGGGCTCTCGCTGACCAGTTCCACCTTCCAGCGCCGCCCTTCGGCGAAACGGGAGTACATGCGGAACAGGTCGCCGGCAAAGATCGCGGCCTCGTCACCCCCGGTTCCGGCGCGAATTTCCAGGAACACGCTCTTGGTGTCGTTCGGATCTTTCGGCAACATCAGGCGCTGCAGCTCTTCGTCCAGCTCCTCACTCTTGTTTCGGGCCAGGGCCTGCTCTTCTTCCGCCATGGCGCGCATGTCGGCATCGCCATCCCGCGCCAGTTCGGCCGCAGTTTCGATGTCGTCGAGGGCCTGCTGGTAGGCCCGGAAGCACTGCACCACCGGTTCAATCTCGGCGAATTCCCGGGACAGGGTGCGAAACTTGTCCTGATCGCTGATAACGCTCTGGTCACTGAGCAACGCACTGACTTCCTCGTAGCGGTCGACCAACCGCTCGAGTCGGGACTGAATCGATGGTTTCATAGTTTTTCCGATGTGACGGAAACCTCGTTATCCTGGGTTTCCAGCTGGTGCAGTTCTCTGAGCCAATGGGTGACTTCCACACGCCCCTCCGCGGTGGCCTTACGGACCTGAACCGAAGGTTCGTGCAGCAGCTTGTTGGTCAGGCCCCGGCCGAGGCTGCGGATGACCGTCTCCGGGTCGCCGCCATTGCGCAGCGCCCGCAGGGCTTTTTCAGTTTCCTGGTCGCGCTGGCGTTCAGCCTGTTGACGGAACTGCTTGAGGGTGGCCACCGCATCCAGCGCCCGCAACTGGCTGAGAAACTCCTGGGCGCCGGCCAGGATCATGTTTTCCGCTTCCCGCGCCGCGCCTTCCCGCGACCGCACATTCTCTTCGATCACCTGGCGCAGGTCGTCTACGGTATAAAGGTAGACATCATCCAGCGAGGCCACCTCCGGCTCGATATCCCGCGGTACGGCAATGTCGACCATAAAATAAGGCCGGTGCTTGCGCCGTTTCAGCCCTCGCTCCACCGCGCCTTTGCCGAGGATCGGTAGCGGACTGGCGGTGGAGGCGATGACGATGTCCACTTCCGGCAGGTAGTCGGGAATGTCCGACAGCACGATGCCGCGACCGCCGTGAACCTCGGCCAGGTTCTGGGCCCGATCCAGGGTCCGGTTGGCCACCAGGAAATCCTTCACGCCGGCTTCCGACAGATGCCGGGCCACCAGTTCGATGGTTTTGCCCGCCCCAATCAGCAGCGCCTTGTTCCGCGCCATATCGGCGAAAATGTGGCTGGCCATGCTGACCGCCGCATAGGCCACCGACACCGGGTTCTCGCCGATGGCGGTCTGGGTGCGCACCCGCTTGGCCACCGAGAAGGTCTGCTCGAACAGGCGGGACAGGAACGAACCGCTGGCATCGTGTTCCCGCGCCAGGGCGTAAGCGTCTTTCAACTGGCCGAGGATCTGGGGCTCGCCCAGCACCATCGAATCCAGCCCAGAGGCCACCCGCATCATGTGGCGCACCGCCTCGCTGTCCCGATGCACGTAGATGGCGTCTTCCAGCTCGCCGGGTGCAAGGCCATGAAAGCCGGCCAGCCACCGCAGCACCAGGGCGGCGCAATCGTCATCACCGGCCAGGTAGAGTTCCGTCCGATTGCAGGTGGAAAGGATCGCCGCCTCACTGGCACCGGACGCCGCGCGCAGCTCGGCAAACGCCTCCGCCATCCGCTCCGGAGTAAACGCAATGCGTTCCCGAAGCTCCAGCGGCGCGGTGCGGTGGTTGATGCCCAGCGTAAGTAATGCCATGTCGAAGTGCGACTGCCTCTGCGCCAATAATTACGCCTGCAACCCCCGCATCTCTTTATTGAGAGTGCCGAGAGCACCGAGAGTACTAAAAGCACCGAGAGCACTAAAAGCACAGAGAGTACTAAGAGCACCGTGAATGCTGCAGACTGACGAATAATGGCCTCATTTTACAGACGGACTTTGCCCCCTGCCACCCAAAACACGGCCCCACCCTCGCCAATCCGGGGAAATGCGGACAGGTTGGGCAAGATCAAACGCTTATGCCATCATAGAGATTCGATATCGACGCCCGTTTCCCGGGCCGGGCTGCCACCACCCCGAGGCGTCGAACCAACCAGTACGGGATACCGCATGCAAAAACCTGTCTTGTTGTTCCTTGCCAGCCTGATTGGCGCGACACTTGCCGGCTGTGCAAACCTGATGGACACCAGCGAGCCTGCCAAACCTGTCAAACCGCTTTCCCCGGCGAACACCGCCAAGACCGAGGAAATTCGCTACGCCGATTTCGACCCGGAAGTGCTCTACCTGCTGACCAGCGCTGAGATTGCCGGCCAGCGCGGCCGCTACGATGTCACCCTGCTGAACTACCTCAAAGCCGCCCAGCGTTCCCGGGACAAGGGCGTCATTCGCCGGGCCTTGCGTATTGCGCAGTCTCTCAACGGCGACAACGCCCAGTACCAGATGGCCACGCTGTGGCTGGAAGTGGAACCGGACAACCTGGAGGCTCACCGGGTGCTGGCCATCCAGGCGGTCAAACGCAGCCAGCTGGATACCGCCCTGGGACACATGGAGCAGATTCTGGATTTGGGGGGCGACGCCGATTTTGACAGCCTCGCGGGCATGGCGTCCCAACTGTCCCCAGACAAGCAGCAGGAGCTGCTGGAACTTTACCGGCAACTGGCGGAACGCCACCCGGACAACATCGAGATCGAATACAGCATCGCCCTGCTGCTGAAGATCAACGACCAACCAGCCACCGCCCTGGAGCGCCTGGAGCCATTGTTGGCGGCACACCCCAATTTCCAGCCAGCCCTCATCCTCAAAGGCGATCTGCTGTACCAGACCGGCCTGCCGAACGCCGCTCTGGATCACCTGCTGCTGAACACCCGCAAATTCCCGGACAACCGCCAGATGGGCACTCTCTATGGCCGCATGCTGGTGGGTGAGGGCGAAATGCAGGCGGCCCAGGACGAGTTCGCCCGGCTGATGACACAGTTCCCCACCGTGCCGGGCCTGCGCCTGTCCCACGCCCTGGTGGCGGTGGAAAACGGCGAACTGGACGTCGCCCGCCAGGACCTGATCAGCCTGATTGAGCAGGGCCACCACACCCACGAGGCCCATTTCTATCTGGGCAAGATCGCCGACATGGAAGATGATCCGCAACAGGCGATTGGCTACTACGAGCAGGTAGAAAAGGGCCCGCAGTACTTCCCCGCCCTGTCCCGAGCCAGCGTGTTGCGGGCCGAAGCCGGGGATGTCGATGGCGCACTGACCAACCTTCGGCAGATGCGCGAAGCCAACCCCCAGCAGGCGGAAAATTTCTGGCTGCTGGAAATCAACCTGCTGCTGGAACAGGAACTGGCCGACGCCGCCTTTGAGTCCGCCAACCAGGGACTGACGGAGCTTCCCGACAGTGTGCGCATCCGCTATGCCCGCGCCATGCTGCTGGACGGCATGGAACGCACCGAAGAGGCCGAGGCCGATCTGCGCCTGGTACTGGACGCCGACCCCGACAACTCGGTGGCGCTCAATGCCCTGGGCTACATCCTGGCCACCCGCACCGACCGCCTCGACGAAGCCCAGGCACTGATCGAGCGGGCGCTGACCATCGACCCGGACAACCCGGCGATCCTCGACAGCATGGGCTGGGTGCTGTTCCGCAAGGACCAGTTCGAATCCGCGCTCAGCTACCTGAAACAGGCGTACGAGAGCTTCCCGGACCCGGAGGTGGCCGCCCACTTCGGCGAGCTTCTGTGGCGCATCGGGGAGCGGGGCCAGGCGCGCATCGTCTGGCGGGACGCCCTGGATGACAATCCGGACCACCCCATCCTCCTGGAAACCGTCCAACGGCTGACCGGAGACCAGGACCTATGACCGCCGACCGCCGCCTCTGGCCGGCCCTTCTGTTAAGCCTGACCCTCGCCGCCTGCACCACGGTGCCGCTGGAACCACTGCCGGAAGGCCTGACCAACCAGCCCCCGGCGGGCTGGCATTTGCGTCAGCAAGCAGTGCAGGCTCTGCAACACTGGCAACTGCAAGGCAAGCTCGCGGTGCGACAGCCCTCCGACAGCGGCAGCGCGGTGATCAATCACTGGAACCAGCATAACGACGCCTACGAGATTTCCCTGTCGTCCGCATTCCTTGGCCTGGGCCGCACCGAAATCAAGGGGGTGCCCGGCTACATTGAGCTGAGCTTGCCCGACGGCGCCATCTACCGCTCCACCGAGCCGGAAGAGCTGGTTGCGGCGGCCACCGGCTGGCAGCTGCCCATCAACAACCTGAGCTGGTGGATTCGCGGCCTGCCCAGCCCCGGCAGCGATTACCGCCTGTATTTTGATTTCAGCGCCAAGCTCGCGCTGCTGCGCCAAAGCGGCTGGGAGATCCGCTACGATCGCTGGCAGCAATTCATCGACAGCAAACCGGAACTGCCGGCCCGCATCACCGCCGTCAAAGGCGAAAAGCGTGTCCGCCTGGCGGTCACCCAATGGCAACTCACCACACCGGAACCGGCGCTGTGACCCTGAGACTCCCCGCTCCCGCCAAGCTGAACCTGTTCCTGCACATCAATGGCCGCCGCCCCGACGGCTACCACGAGCTGCAGACCCTGTTCCAGTTCCTCGATTATGGTGACGAACTGGGCTTCCGGCTCAGACAGGACGATCGCATCTGCCTGTCACCCGCCATCGCCGGTGTCCCCGACAAGGACAATTTGATCGTTCGGGCCGCCCGCCTGCTGGCGGAACAGAGCCACGGCCCGGTCCAGGGCGTGGACATCGACCTGCACAAAGTCCTGCCCATGGGCGGCGGCCTGGGCGGCGGCAGTTCCAACGCCGCCACCACCCTGCTGGCGCTGAACCATTTGTGGCGGCTCCAGCTGTCGCTGGATGAACTCGCTCGCCTGGGGCTGGCCCTGGGCGCCGATGTGCCGGTGTTTGTGCGCGGCCTTGCCGCCTTCGCCGAAGGCGTGGGCGAGATCCTGACCCCCGCGTCACCGCCGGAAGACTGGTTCGTGGTACTTAAGCCGGCGTGCAACATCAACACCGGAAAGATTTTTTCCGCGCAAGGGTTGACAAGAGACACCCCGAGAATCACAATAGCGCCCGCTTTTGAGGGAGACGCCTCGAGGTACCGAAACGACTGTGAGGATGTAGTTTGCAGACTGTATCCTGAGGTTAGACAGAGCCTGGACTGGCTTGGACAATTCGGACCTGCAAGATTAACCGGAACCGGGGCTTGCATTTTTGGACGTTTCCCGACAGAATCCGCAGCCCGGAATATCTGGGAAAGCAAACCCTCCGGCATCACGGGGTTCGTAGCTCAAGGGGTGAATCACTCACCGCTTCACACAAAGCTAGCAGAGCTGAAATGATGCCAAAGAAGTTCGATACTGGGGTGTCGCCAAGTGGTAAGGCAACGGGTTTTGATCCCGTCATGCGTAGGTTCGAGTCCTACCACCCCAGCCACCTTTCTCCCTCATCGCCTGACTCTGAATCCAACGCTGAAACTCTGAAGGATACCGTCGTGTCCAAACTGATGATTTTTGCTGGCAACGCTCACCCAGAACTGGCCCAGAGCATCGCCAAAAAACTGGCCATTCCCATGGGACAGGCCACTGTGGGCAAATTCAGCGACGGTGAGACCACCGTTGAGATCAACGAAAATGTTCGCGGGCACGATGTCTTCATCATTCAGCCCACCTGCAACCCCACCAACGACAACCTGATGGAGTTGATCGTGATGGCGGATGCACTGCGCAGGGCTTCAGCCACCCGCATCACCGCGGTTATCCCTTACTACGGCTACGCCCGCCAGGACCGCCGCGTGCGCTCCACCCGGGTCGCAATCAGCGCGAAAGTCGTGGCGGACATGATCTCCAGCATCGGCGTCGACCGGGTACTGACCGTCGACCTTCACGCCGACCAGATTCAGGGCTTCTTCGACATCCCGGTGGACAACATCTACGCCACCCCGGTGATGATGGAAGACATTGAAAAGCAGAACTTCGAGAACTTCGTCGTGGTCTCCCCGGACGTGGGCGGCGTTGTTCGCGCCCGCGCCGTGGCCAAGCGCCTGGACGACGCCGACCTGGCGATCATCGACAAGCGCCGCCCCAAGGCCAACGTCTCCCAGGTGATGCACATTATTGGTGACGTCAAGGACAAGACCTGCATCCTGGTGGACGACATCGTCGATACCGCCGGCACCCTGTGCAAAGCCGCCGATGCCCTGAAAGAGCATGGCGCAGCCAAGGTGGTGGCTTACATCACCCACCCGGTGCTATCCGGCCCGGCCATCGAAAACATCCGCAATTCCACCCTGGACGAACTGGTGGTGTGCGACACCATCCCGCTGGACGACGACGCCCTGAGCTGTGGTAGAATTCGCCCCCTCAGCATGGCGGGACTGCTGGCAGAATCGATTCGACGCGTCAGCAACGAAGAATCCATCAGCCAGATGTTTGAGTAATCGGCCCCAGCCAGGCCAACGAATCCGAGCCGGGAGTCCTTATGGACTCCCGGCTTGTTTAACTGGCCGGAAAACATCTGCTTCCGGCTTCATAACAGACCCACCCGACATCCGGCCTGGTCGCGGGCCCCTCGGGTGTAGATTGAGGTAATTATCATGTCTCAGGAATTTGTGATCGAAGCAAGCCTTCGTGACGACCAGGGGAAGGGTGCGAGCCGCCGCCTGCGTCGCGATGAAGGTAAGGTTCCAGCCGTTATCTACGGCGGTGAAAAGGAAGCGACTGCTATCTCCGTTTCCCATAACGAGCTGAAGAAAGCCCTCGAAAACGAGGCATTTTTCTCTCACATCCTCACCATCAACGTAGACGGCAAGGCCGAGAGCGCCATCCTCAAGGATCTGCAGCGTCACCCGTACAAGCCGACCCTGATTCACGCCGACTTCCAGCGTGTCGACAAAAACCGCGAGATCCACGTTAACGTACCGCTGCACTTCATCAACGAAGAAACCGCACCGGCCGTTAAACTGGAAGGCGGCAAGGTGTCTCACCAGCTGACCGAAGTGGAAGTGATCTGTCTGCCGCAGAACCTGCCTGAGTTCATCGAAGTGGACCTCACTGACGTGGCCATGGATCAGGTGGTTCACCTGAGCGATCTGAAACTGCCGGAAGGCGTTCGCGTTGCCGCTCTGCAGCAGGGCGAAGACCACAACCTGCCGGTTCTGGCCATCCACAAGCCGAAAGGCGCCAAGGCTGACGAAGCCGAGGCCGAAGGCGAGAGCGGCGAGGAGTAATTCCTCCCGGGGTAACGGCTCATGGCGCAACAGATTGTCATGGTGGTGGGACTGGGCAATCCCGGTTCCGACTATGAGAACACTCGCCACAACGCCGGCGCCCTCTTCGTTGAAGCGCTGGCCCGCCATGCGGGCCAGACGCTCCGTCCGGAAAAGAAGTTCCACGGCTTCTACAGCCGCATTCACTGGCAGGGTCTCGACCTGCACCTCCTGAATCCGACCACCTTCATGAATCGAAGCGGACTGGCCATCAAGGCCCTGGCGGATTTCTACAAACTCAAGCCCGAACAGATCCTCATTGCCCACGATGAACTGGACCTGCCTCCCGGCACCGCCAAACTCAAGCAAGGCGGCGGTCACGGCGGTCATAACGGGCTGCGGGACACCATCAATCAGCTCGGCAGCAAAGAATTCCACCGCCTGCGCCTGGGCATTGGTCACCCCGGGGACGCCAAAAAAGTGACCGGCTACGTGCTCGGCCGCTTCGGCAAGCAGGAAAGTGAGCAACTGGATGCGGTGATCGACGAAATCATCCGGGTACTCCCAGACGCCGCCACCGGCAAACTGGCCGCCGCCATGAACCGGCTGCACAGTTACAAACCCGACGCCTGAGCGCGACCTTCCCGGCCACCAAGCCCCACTCGCGCGCCGCCCGCTTCACCGGTATAATCCGGCCACTATTTTCAGCATCAGCAGAGGCAATCCATGGGCTTTAACTGCGGCATCGTCGGCCTACCCAACGTCGGCAAATCCACCCTGTTCAATGCACTGACCAAGGCCGGCATTGGCGCAGAAAACTTCCCGTTCTGCACCATCGAGCCCAATGCCGGCGTGGTGCCGATGCCGGACCCTCGCCTCACCAAACTGGCGGAGATGGTCAAACCGGAGCGGGTCATTCCCACCTCCATGGAGTTTGTCGATATCGCCGGCCTGGTGGCCGGTGCCTCCAAGGGCGAAGGCCTGGGTAACCAGTTCCTTGCCAACATTCGCCAGACCGATGCCATTGCCCACGTGGTACGCTGCTTCGAAGACGACAACGTCATCCACGTGGCCAACCAGGTGCACCCTGCCGCAGACATCGAGGTGATCAACACCGAGCTGGCGCTGGCCGACATGGACACCGTGGAAAAAGCCATCAAGCGGGTTCAGCGCGTCGCCAAGAGCGGCGACAAGACCGCCAAGGCCCAGCTGGAGGTGTTCGAGAAGCTGCTGCCGGTGCTCAACGAAGGCAAACCCGTACGGGGCATGGAACTGAGCGCTGAAGAGCAGGTCTTGATTCGCGAGCTGTGCCTGCTCACCGTCAAGCCCACCATGTACATCGCCAACGTCAGCGAAGATGGCTTCGACAACAACCCTTACCTGGATCAGGTGCGGGCCATTGCCGAGGCGGAGAATGCCGTGGTGGTTCCGATCTGCAACAAGATCGAGGCCGAAATATCCGAGCTCGAAGACGACGAGAAAATCATGTTCCTGGAAGAGATGGGCATGGAAGAACCCGGCCTCGACCGCGTCATCCGCGCCGGTTACAACCTGCTCGGACTGCAAACCTACTTTACCGCCGGCGTGAAGGAAGTGCGCGCCTGGACCGTCCGCATCGGCGCCTCCGCGCCCCAGGCCGCAGGCGTGATCCACACCGACTTCGAGCGCGGCTTCATCCGTGCCGAGGTGGT
>JBFHLR010000048.1:0-17110 GCA_041594735.1 Marinobacter sp. | reverse complement strand
GGAGACGCTCAGCGCCACCACCGGAAACAACACCGTGGCGTAACCGGCCTTGTCCGCGCCCAGGGTCTGGATAACGGTAAGGTAGCAATAGAAGGCGACGATAGAGCCGGGAATGGCCAGGAACACCGTCGCACCCCAGAAACTGGTCGCCGTCGGCAACAGCCAGTCCACGCCCTGGATCAGACACCAGATCCCCAGAATCGCCGCACCATAGACCATGGCCCAGGCATTGGCCGCCAGCAAGGGGATGCCGGCCTGGCGCACCTTGATGCTGATCAGGTTGCCCATGGAGAACCAGAAGGTGCCCGCGGCCGCAAACAGGATGCTGGCCGCGCTGGCATTGCCCAGCTGCAGGTCGTGCCAGAACAGCAGCGCCACTCCGGTGATGCCCAGTGCCACCGCCGGGTACAGTCGCGCCGACGGTTTCCGCCGCAACCATAACCAGCCGTTAAAGGCGTTGAACAGCGCCGCCAGCGAGAACACCACCGCCAGCAGGCCGCTGGTCATGGACTCGGCGGCGCGGTAGATCAGCAGGAAATTGATGCTGTACAGGGTGGCGCCCTGCAGCACCAGCCAGCCATGCTGGCTCAGGCTCAGCTTCGGCAACCGTCGCAGCAGCGCCAGCAGGCCCAGGGCCACGGCGGAGGCCATGACGAAGCGATAGAACACCGAGATATCCACCGGCGCCGACTCCACCTGCAGGCGGATGGCGGTCCAGGTCAGGCCCCAGATCAACACGGTCAGGCCATAGTGCACGGAAATGGGCATAGTGGGATTTTCCAGAGGCAGGTTAGACAGGCTAGCAGGATACGAAGACCGCACCGACAAAACTTGTCAGATCCTGCGCATCGGTGGATGATTCTTGCGGAGGCTCGCTATGCAGACTGAACCGCATTCCCCAACGAACCCGCCCCCCGAACGCCGCGACATCATCGATGCACTGCAGGCCGTCGGCGTGGCGCCGCAGCGGCTGCTGGAACTGGACCAAGGCCGGGCCCTGGCGCTGTGGCAGAATCGCCGGGGCGAGGTGCGCTACGAACGACCCCGGCACCATGCCCTTAGCATCTACACCCGCGAGGGCGACAAGGCCCGCCGGATGGTCAATGGCCGTGCCGTGAGCACCGGTTTTCCCGGAGCGGTGTGCCTGTTTCCCGCCGGCAGCCAGTCGACCTGGCACATTGGCGGGCAGTTCGAGTTCTTCCACCTCTATTTCAACGACCTGGACCTGGCGCGTTGCACCGAACAGACCTGGGATTGCGAGCCGGGTTCGGTGCAGCTCGCCGAGCTGTACCACGCCAACGACCCGGTGCTGGCCCAGGCTGGTCAACTGCTGGCGCTGAGCGACTGGCAGGCCCCCGGTCAGGCCATGGCCATGGACCACCTGGCGCAATGGCTGTTGCTGCAGATTGTCTCCCGTCACGCCACCTTGCAGAAGGTGGCACCGGAGGTCACCGGCCAGCTGTCCCGGCGCTACCGCCGGTTGTTGCAGGAACGCATCGAGGCCGAACTGGCGCAGCCGCTGACCCTGGCCGAAATGGCCGGCTGGGTGAACCTCAGTCCCTACCACTTCGCCCGCCTGTTCCGCGCCACCTTCGGCTGTGCGCCCTACCAGTACGTCCAGGAACAACGGCTGACCCGCGCCCGCGACCTGTTGCGCCAACCCGGTAGCAAGATCATCGCGGTGGCGCTGACCTGCGGCTTCAACGACCCCAGCCAGTTCAGCCGGGCCTTCCGCAAACGGTTCGGGATTGCGCCCTCGGCCTTTCGGGCAGATGCGAAAAAGTAATTCTCAGCTCTGGAAGCCTTCGATGGCACCCTTGATGGCGCTTTCGATTGCACTTTCGATAGCACTTTCGATGGCAAAGACGTGGGGATCGTCGTCGCCCAGGTGACGCAGGGCCTGAGCCAGCTTCAGCAGGTACTCGTCGTTGCGGCCGCTGGGGCCGCAGGAAACGGCGATCTGGCGGGCAATGTCGGATTCGTGGGCCGGTCCGAGGAAGGCGGCGTTGTCCTCGGTGGCGATGTACACCAGCCCCTCAGCCCGCGACTCGTCGTCGAAGATCAGGTCGGTGGCGAAGCGCAGGTAGCCGTTCTTCTCCCGCACATCCAGCTGCTCGAACACCGCCGGCGCGATGCGGTAGGCCATGCCCTTGCAGCGGGCCCCCGGCTGTTCCACCAGCGTCACCACCCGGCCCGGCGCTTCCGGGGTACCACGATGGTCGTGGGAGCCCTGCCAGAACCGCCGCACCCAGCCCTCGATCGTCGCCGGGCGCTGTTCCAGAAAGGGAAAATCCACCTTGTAGATCAGCGAGCCGTAGCCAAACAGCCACACCGACTCGATGCCGTCGAAGCAGAAACGCTGGCGGTTGTGCTCTGTGGTGTCAAAGGACATGGGGGGTGAACCAGGCAAAATCACAAAGTCTGATGATAGATGCCTAAGCACGGGGCTGCCAATGGCTTTCACCAGGCGCTGTTCATTTCAGGTCTCACTGCTTGACCTCAAAAGCGGACATCAAACCGGACAAAGGCTTCGATATTCCGATGACCAAAGCCTCCATCATGGACTTCGCGTTGCGAATTCAAGGTCCAGACATTCCTGCAGAATCGTGCATTGATTGTGAGTGGCTCTGAATGCCAGAGAGGATCTGGAGTTATTCAGAGGCGGTTCTGGCCTTCTTCCTTTGCAGACTGGGTTT
Organism: Marinobacter sp.; assembly: GCA_041594735.1. Lineage (GTDB taxonomy): Bacteria > Pseudomonadota > Gammaproteobacteria > Pseudomonadales > Oleiphilaceae > Marinobacter. Next base: position 14,414 of record JBFHLR010000048.1, on the reverse strand, counting down.
GATCCAGTCAAAAAAAGCCGGGGCAAGCCCCGGCAAGTCAGCACTCGTCATTGCAATGCGTTAAGGCGCCTCAGGCGGGCACCGCGTCGGTAACCTCCATCGCCACCTCGGCGGACTCACACAGGTACTGCTCGGCGTCGAAGCGCCGGGTCTGTTGGCGGAACTGCCAGGTGAAGCCCGCCCACAGCGTGGTGTTCTTGCCATTCTCGTTGACGTACCAGCTCTTGCAGCCGGTCTGCCACACCGAGTCCCCCAGCTTGGCCTGCAGCGAGGCGTTGTACTGGCTCTGGCTTCCGGCCTTGACCTCCACCGTGGCCCAGCCCTTGCGGTCCATTTTCTTCACCGCATCCAGCACGTACTGAACCTGGGATTCGATCATGTACACCATGGAACTGTGGCCCAGGCCGGTGTTCGGCCCCATCAACAGGAACAGGTTGGGGAAGCCCGCCACGGTGGTGCCCTTGTACGCCTCGGCGCCGTCCTGCCAGGCAGCCAGCAGGTCCTGACCGCCGCGGCCGAAGATCATGCCCCTGGGAATCGGGTCCTGGGCCTTGAAGCCGGTGCCGTAGATAATGCAGTCCACTTCCCGCTCGACGCCGTTGTTGTCGACGATGACGTTACCGCGTACCTCGCGGATGCCATCGGTGAGCACATCCACGTGGTCCTGATCCAGCGCCGGATAGTAGTTGTTGGAGATCAGCACCCGCTTGCAGCCGAAATGGAAATCCGGGGTCACCTTCTGGCGCAGCGACTTGTCCTTGATCTGGCTGCGAATGTGACGCCGGGCCTGGAGCTCACCCAGCTTGAGGATGCGCGGGTTACCGACGAAGCCCAGCACCCTTGCCTCCAGGAACCAGTAGATGCTGTTGCGCAGGGCGTTCAGGGTCTGCGGTACCTTGCGGAACATCACCCGCTCCACCGCAGTAAATTCCCGGTCCGGTTTGGGCATGATCCACGGCGGCGTGCGCTGGTACAGGTCCAGCTGGGCGGCGTCCTTGGCCACTTCCGGCACGAACTGGATAGCGCTGGCGCCGGTGCCGATGACTGCCACCCGCTTGCCGCTGAAGTCGTAATCGTGGTCCCAGTCCTGGGAATGGAAGGCCTTGCCGGTGAAGGTCTCGATGCCCTTGATATCGGGATAGGCCGGCGTACTCAGGCCGCCCATGCCGGACACCACCACCTGGGCCTCGAAGCGCTCAAAGGCCGGTAAGGCCTCGTCGCTGCGGTCCAGCGCGTCGCCGGGCTTCAGCCCTTTGTCCTGCAGGTATTGCCACAGGGCCGGGCTGTCACAGGTTTCCAGGGTCCAGCTCTGGCTGCGTTCGTTGTAGTGGGCACCGGCCAGGTGGGTATTGAGGCGGATGTGATCGGTCAGGCCATACTTCTGCGCGCAGTGCTTGAGGTAGGCCTTGATCTCTGGCTGCTGGGCAAACATCCGCGACCAGTTCGGGTTCTGCTCAAACGAGAACGAATACAGCGCCGATTGCACATCGCAGGCACAGCCAGGGTAGTGGTTTTCGTGCCAGGTGCCGCCGATGTCGTCGCTCTGCTCCAGAATCACAAAATCGTCATAGCCGGCCTCTTTCAGCTTGATGGCCATACCCAGGCCGGAAAAGCCGGTGCCGATGATGGCAATCTTGGTGCTGTTGTTCATAATCCAACCTCGTTGTCTGCAGGACCCACGGTGAGCGGTGGGTTCGAATCATTATTGTGACCGGCGGCGGGACCGTCGGGGACTGGCTGAGTCAGTCGGTAGACAAATGTATACACCCTCAGGTAGACGACTGTATACTTCAATTCATCGAACATCGGCCCATTGGCCCCCAATGACACAAAGGCGTCCCCATGAGCGTGATGACTGGCGGAAAACTGAAACTGGTACAGGCGGCCCTGCGACTGGCCACCGAGCGCTGCAACCTGACCTCCTTGGGGCTGCGGGAACTGGCGCGGGAGGCGGGACTGAACCCCAATACCTTCTACCGCCACTTCAAGAGTCTCGACGAGCTGGGGCTGCAGGTGCTGGGTTACATTGCCGGTGAGATGAAGACCGGGGTGCGGGAGCTGCGCATGGTGGCGGAAACCTCGGAGCAGGCCGCCGCCAGCACGGTGGCCTTCGTGTACAACTACTTTCTGGAGAACAAGGCCGCCACCACGGTGGCGGTGCGGGAACTGTACGGCCCCTCCCCGATCCTGCGTCGGGCGCTGGAACAACAGCTCAATGCCAGCGCCCGGGAGATGGCGGAGGACATCCTGGCGCGCGGCCTGATCCCCAAGAACCTGGACGAGGCGACGGTGCTGGAAATCTCCCACATGACCATTCGCTACATCCTGTTCCGGGCCATGGACTACATCGAGAAACCGGAGCAACGCCAGGCCATCCGGCAGGAGACCGAACGCTTCATCAACCGTCAGTTCCGCGGCGCCCTGCTGGATCACCTTTCCAGCGACGACGTCAACGCCCTGACGTCCACACTGGCCACGACCACCAACTGAAGCGGAGCAGCCAGTGGCGCCGTGGTTTACTGAGTGGTGTTGTAGACGTAAGAAGTCACCACGCCGCTGGCGTCGAAGGTGATGACCAGATCCGTGGTCTCGGCGTCATTGAACGCCGACCAGCGGTACTTGCCGTAAGTCCAGGTGCGCTGGCCGTCCTTGATACCGGTGCGCCAGGGCTCGCCAAACATGCGCTGGACATCTTCACGAGTGGTTTCCCCCAGGCGGATCTGATCCACGTTGTGGGTGGCAAAGTCCTGGCCCACGGTGGCACAGCCCACCAGCGTTGCCAGCAGGGCGGCCATCAGCAGCGCTTTCATCCGGGTGGTCACAGTCATGGAATGCTCCTTCAGTGAGTGATCAACTCTATGATACCGATGGCCAGCCTGGCGACGATTACGATGCCGCAACCTTCGGCACCGGCCTGAGCCGGGCACCGAAGAAGAACAACCCCAACCCCAGCAGGATCAGGCCGCTACCCTGCAGCATCGCCACCGTCAGCGCTTCGCCGTTAAACCAGAACCCCAGATACAGGGCGAACACCGGGGTGATCAGGGTCACCAGCGCCACGGTGGTGGCAGACAGGTGCCGCAGCACGTGGTAGTAGCTGACAAAGCCCAGCAACGAACCGAATACCGCCAGGTACAGTACCGCCCAGGGCGACGGGCTGGCCCAGTCCACCGTTGGCACGGTACCGTCCAGCAGCCACCAGCTCAGCGCAAACAGCGGCAGGCTGAGCACCAGGGTGCCCACTGTCTGGGCCAGCGGATGGCACTGGGCGTCGGTCTTCTTCACCATCACCGCACTGAGGCTGAACAGCAACACCGCCGCCAGCAGCATCAGCAACCCGATCAGGCGCTCCCCGGCCACCGTCAGGTCGTCCTGGAACAGCAGCACCAAACCGGTCAGCGCCACGCCACAGCCCAGCCACTTGTGGCGGGGCATTGCCGGCTCGTTGAGCAGCCACTGGCCCAGCACCGCCGACAACATCGGCGACAGTCCGTACAACACCGAAATCAGCCCAGACGGCACGAACTGGGCGGCACCGTAACTCAGGCTTAGGGCCGCGTAGACCCCCAGCAACGCCCAGCTGTAGCTCTTCAGCGCCGCCCCACGCCAGCGCAGGGGAATGCCCAGCACCCGAATCAGCACCAGGCCCAGCACGGCGGCAATCAGCATTCGCACGCCGGCGGCCAGGATGGGGTGCAGGGTGGCACCGCTAAAGGCAATGCCCAAAGGGGTGGTCGTCCAGACGACGACCACGGTGAGGTACGCGGCAGGGATGTGCATGAGACTCCTTCTCCTGAGTGGGTCTCCCCGGAGACCACCGCCCCACGCAAAAAAAAGGCCGCAGGGCGATTGCGCTGCGGCCTTTGGGGAATTCGGTTAAAACGTCAGTTGTCCGTTCCCTCTGCCGCAGCCACAGGCACACGAATCCACTTGGCCACCAGGGCCAGTCGGCGCATCGCTTTCGGGGCAACGGAACAGTGAGACACCAGGAACAATCCTTTCAAGGGTTCTGAATCAACAACTAACGAATCTGCAGCATGCCGGGATTGGGGGAAGGCTGTCAAGACTTCGAATTAGAGCATTCTTGCCATTCCCGACCAGCGACGCCCGGTTACTCGTAGGATGTGGAGAGGCGTAGCCGAACCGCATCAATCGCGTCGGTTCCGGGACAGAGTTGATGCGATTCGCGCTGCTCATCACAGCCTACGGAACCAAAAAAGCCCCCGCACCAGGCGGGGGCAAAGAGGATCGTCACTACTCGATCAGGTCTACTCGGGACAGGTTCAGTACAGCTTGGCCAGGGACTTCCTGGCGAACGCCTCCACATCGTCCAGCCGGCCTTCCTTCACCTTCACCAGCCAGTCCGGGTCCTGCAGCAGGGCGCGGCCGACGGCGATCAGTTCAAACTCGTGGTTGTTCATCCGCTCCACCAGCTCGTCGATGCCGGACTGCTCCACCGCTTCCTGCTTGCTGGCGAAGGTGCCGCTGATGAAGTCCTCGGTCAGGCCCACGCTGCCCACGGACATGGTGGGCTTGCCGGTGAGCTTCTGGGTCCAGCCGGCCAGGTTGAGGTTGGAGCCCTCGAATTCCGGCTCCCAGAAGCGGCGGGTGGAGGCGTGGAAGATGTCGACGCCGGCATCCGCCAACGGCCTCAGGAAGGCCTCCAGCTGCTCCGGGGTGTCCACCAGGCGGGCGTCGTAGTCCTGTTGTTTCCACTGGGAGAAGCGCAGCATGATGGGATAGTCCGGGCCCACCCGGTGACGCACCGCCTCGATCAGTTCGACCACGAAGCGCTGACGGTTGGCCATGGAGCCACCGTATTCGTCGTCCCGCTGGTTGGTGCCTTCCCAGAAGAACTGGTCGAGCAGGTAACCGTGGGCACCGTGGATCTCGACGCCGTCAAAACCGATGGCCTTGGCATCCTGGGCGGCGTCGGCGAAGGCGGTGATCACATCCTCGATGTCGCCCTTGCTCATGGCCTTGCCGTTGGGCTTGCCGGGAGCAAACAGACCGGAGGGACTGTAGCCCGGCACGCTGGCGTCAGGCTCGACGCCTTCCTTGCGCACCGCGCCCACGTGCCACAGCTGGGGGAAAATCTTGCCACCGGCGGCGTGAACCGCGTCCACCACCTGCTGCCAGCCCGCCAGCGCCTCGGTGCCGTGGAACGCCGGCACGTTGGGGTAGCCGTTGGCGGCGACATGATTGACGAAGGTGCCCTCGGTGATCAGCAGGCCCACCCCACCCTCGGCGCGGCGACGGTAGTAATCCACCACGTTCTGCCCCGGTACACCGCCGGGGGAAAAGTTGCGGGTCATGGGCGCCATGGCCACCCGGTTGGCGAGTTGCAGGTTGTTCAGCGCAAACGGCTCAAACATCGGCCCCAGATTCATGGTCATGATCGGTCACTCCAATTCGGTTTCGTAACGCAACCCTATTTAATCTGGTTTTAAAATGCAACCCTTTTAGGTAGACTTACGGACATGGCAAGAAAACGTTTCGATGATTCCAATTGCTCGGTGGCCCGCGCACTCAATGAAGTGGGGGACTGGTGGTCGCTGCTGATTGTGCTGCAGGCGATGTACGGCACTCGCCGGTACGTGGACTTTCAGCAGGAACTGGGCATTGCCAAGAACATTCTGTGCGACCGGCTAAGCCGGTTGGTGGACAATGAGGTGTTGGCCAAGGTGAACGTCGGCGAACACGGCGCTCGGTACGAGTACCGCCTCACCGACAAGGGCCGGGATCTGTTTCCGGTGGTGATCGCGTTGCGTCAGTGGGGTGACAAGTGGAACCCGGCGCCGGACGGCTCTGCCCTCGACCTCCGCGACCGCGCCACCGGCCGCCCCATCGGCCAGATGCACGTCAGCGACGCCGACGGCAAGCCGTTGACGGTTCGCGATGTGTTCATGCCGGAGCCAGCCGACGACGCCGGCTGAAGCGCAATAAAAGCGGGACCGGCATGGCCGGGGATGGGCACTGCCAGCCTCCGTATCAGGAACGCTGGCAGCGCATCGTCAACTCAGCGGCTGGTCGACCGACGCCCCTGACCCTGGTTGCCGGACGCCGGCCGTGACCGACGCCGCCCCGGATTACCCCCTTTTCCCGGCTCACCGCCACCACTGCGTGCCGACTGGCCGCGGCCAGCGCCCTGCCCCCCTGGCTTGCGAGCCCGGCTGGGGTCCGCCTTGGCCTTGGGCTTGAGCGGCAGGTTGTTGATCGGCTCAAAACCTTCCACCGTCTTGCGGGGAATCTGCTGGTTGATCAGTCGCTCGATGCCCGCCAGCAACTTGCCTTCATCGGCACTCACCAGTGACAACGCATGGCCCCTCTCCCCCGCCCGGCCGGTACGACCGATACGATGCACGTAGTCTTCCGGCACGTTGGGCAGCTCGAAGTTGACCACCTGGGGCAGCTGCTTGATGTCCAGTCCACGGGCGGCAATGTCGGTGGCCACCAGCACCCGGATGTCGCCATCCTTGAAATTGCTCAGCGCCCGGGTACGGGCACCCTGGGACTTGTTGCCGTGGATGGCGGCGGCGGTGATGCCGTCTTTTTCCAGCTTCTGGGTCAGCCGGTTGGCGCCGTGCTTGGTACGGGTGAACACCAGCACCTGCTGCCAGTCGTGCTGGTGCACCAGCTTGCTCAGCAGCGCGGATTTCTGCTTCTGGTCCACCGGGTAGACGGTCTGCTTGATGGTCTTGGCGGTGGTGTTGCGGGCCGCCACTTCCACCTGCACCGGCGCATCCAGCAGGCCCTGGGCCAGCTTGCGGATCTCGCCGGAGAAGGTGGCGGAGAACAGCAGGTTCTGCCGCTGCTCCGGCAGCAGCGCGAGAATCTTGCGGATATCGCGGATAAAGCCCATGTCCAGCATGCGGTCGGCCTCATCCAGCACCAGGATGTCCAGGGCCTCGAAGCTCACCGCGTTCTGCTGGTACAGGTCCAGCAGCCGGCCCGGCGTCGCCACCAGCACATCGACACCCTTCTGCAGCTTGCGCATCTGCGGGTTGATCTTGACGCCGCCGAACACCACCGCCGACGAGGTGGACTGGTACTTGCTGTACAGGGCAACACTGTCACCCACCTGCGCCGCCAGCTCCCGGGTCGGCGTCAGAATCAGCGCCCGCACGCCGCGGCCACGACGGGGCATTTCCCCCAGGCGCTGCAGCAACGGCAGGGTAAAGCCGGCGGTCTTACCGGTGCCAGTCTGGGCAGCGGCCATCACGTCCTTGCCGGACAACACCGCGGGAATAGCCTGGGACTGGATGGGAGATGGGGTGTCATACCCCTGATCGGCGGTCGCACGGACCAACGACTCGGACAAACCGAGGGAAGAAAAACTCATAAAGAATCAACTCAGTAATAACTCCCGGCTTGAGCGGGAGCGGCCATGATCTGGGCATGGCGAAAAAAGACGACTACGGCCACGCGCCTGGTATTCAGGGGGCCGTCCTCAGACAGGTCGTAACGGATGGGTGGGCAAACCGGCGTGGGCCGTGAACTGCACCGTCCTTCGAGGCAGGATGGTGGGCACCTTAACAGAGCTGTGCCGCAATAGCCAGAAATCCCGGTGCAACCGGAAGCCTCACAGCACCGGAGCTGCAGCTGGCCGGACCGGCAAGCAACGGCCCTCCTGCTTCCACCTCGTTATCTCAAGGTGCTGCGGTTATTCTCTGAAATCAGGATTGGAATTAGAGCCTGGTTTTCAAAACATCGTTCCTCAATTGCGAAGCTCGTCTCCTCTCCGAATCCCTACAATCCGCATGGCTGGCTACTTCCACGCACGCCAATGGCAGGACAGCCCCGCGGCTCCCCTAGCAGGCCCAACCGCACTATTGCAGTGCAGATGATGGCCAATTAAGCACGGTCACGCACAAACAGTCCTCACCTCTGACTGGTCCAGTTCCGGTATTTGCGGTCGTTTCCCAGCTGTGGCACAGAGCTTGCTGATCCGGGATATGAGGGCGACGACGCCCTGGACAGAAGGACCAGCACTATGCGATCACTGGCGTTACCGAGTGCTTCCGGTTTCGATGAGATGATTGGCCCTGAGCAGGCCGTTCGCCCCCACTATCAGGGCTACCATGACTGGTTGCTGCATCAGGACCGGCAGCAGTTGCAACGCAAACAGAAAGAAGCCGAACTCCAGTTCCACCGGGTGGGCATTACGTTCAATGTCTATGGAGAGGATAGCGGTACCGAACGGCTGATCCCCTTTGATACCCTGCCCCGGGTCATTCCCGGTGACGAATGGCGGCTGCTGGAAAAGGGCGCCATTCAAAGGGTCAAAGCCCTCAACCTGTTCCTCCACGACATCTATCACGATCACACGATCATCCGCGACGGCCGCATTCCCGCCGACCAGATATTCGGCAACGCTCAATACCAGCCCTGCATGCAGGATGTGACCCTCCCCAATCAGGTGTATTCCCAGATCAGCGGCGTCGACCTGATTCGCGATGGCGAAGGTACCTGGTACGTCCTTGAAGACAACCTCCGTACCCCTTCCGGCGTCAGTTACATGATCGAGAACCGACGCATGATGATGCGGCTGTTTCCGGAACTGTTTGCCAGCCAGACTGTGGCACCGGTTGAACATTACCCATCACTGTTACTGGGAACCCTGCAGCAGAGTTCGCCTGTCAGCGCGCCAACCGTAGTGCTATTGACGCCTGGCCAGGTCAACAGCGCCTACTTCGAACACGCTTTCCTGGCTCAACAAATGGGCATCGAACTGGTGGAAGGGGCCGACCTGTTCGTCAAAAACGGTTTCGTCTACATGCGTACCACCGCGGGCCCCCAGAAGGTGGATGTCATCTACCGCCGCATCGACGACGACTACCTGGACCCACTGGCCTTCCGACCCGATTCCATGCTGGGCGTACCTGGCCTGTTGTCGGTTTATCGGGAAGGCAATGTGATTCTGGCCAATGCGTTGGGCACTGGGGTCGGTGACGACAAATCCATCTATCCCTATGTGCCGGACATGATTCGCTACTATTTGGATGAAGAGCCCATTCTCGCCAACGTGCCAACCTGGCAGTGCCGCCGCCCCAATGAGCTGAACCATGTACTGGCAAACCTGCCTGACCTGGTGGTCAAGGAAGTCCATGGCGCCGGCGGTTACGGTATGCTGGTCGGCCCCGCCGCCTGCAAATCCCAGATTGAACATTTCCGGCAACGGCTGAAGGCCAATCCCGACAATTACATTGCCCAGCCTACATTGTCCCTGTCCACCTGCCCCATTTTCGTCAATGAGGGCATTGCCCCCCGCCACATCGACCTGCGCCCGTTCGTACTGACGGGCCACGATACCCGACTGGTGCCCGGCGGATTGACCCGGGTGGCGATGACTGAAGGGTCACTGGTCGTTAATTCGTCCCAGGGCGGTGGCACCAAGGACACCTGGGTATTGGAGGAAAGCCTATGCTGAGTCGTACTGCGGCGGACCTGTATTGGTTGTCCCGTTATTTCGAGCGGGCGGAGAACACGGTGCGAATGCTGGATGTGGCCTGGAACCTCTCCCTGATTCGGTTTGCGGTCAACCCCCTCGATGAAATCACCGCCCCCTTGATGATCAGTGGCAGTTGGGAGCAATACCAGCAGCGCTACGGCAACATCAGCGTGCAAAACGTGATGTACTTTTTCACCCTCGACGAAGACAACCCCGGCAGTATTTTCCACTGCTTGCGCCAGGCCCGCACCTGCGCCCACGCGGTTCGCGGCAAGATCACTTCGGAAATGTGGGAAAGCGTCAACAGTACCTGGCTGGAACTCAAGGAAATCCGCCAACTGGGCCTGAGCCAATACGGTGAGACCGCATTCTTCGACTGGGTCAAGAATCGCTCCCACCTGTTTCGGGGCGCCACTTACGGCACCATCATGCGAAGCGACACCTTCCGCTTCCTGCGTCTGGGTACCTTTATCGAAAGGGCCGACAACACCGCGCGCATCCTCGACGTCAAACACCAGATCGGCAACCCCGATACCGGCACGGCAGTGGACTTCTACCGTTGGCACGCGGTACTGCGTTCTGTCGGTGCCTATGAGGCCTACCGTGAAATGTACAGCGAGGCCATCAACGCGGACCGGGTTGCGGAATTGCTGATCCTTCGCCCGGAAATCCCCCGCTCACTGATGTCCTGTATGCGGGTGCTTTGTGAGCTGCTGCCTGCCATTAAAGGCGATGCGGGCCTGACCTCCAAACGCCTGGCCGCGGTCCAGATGGCGCGCCTGCAATACGGCAGCACTCAGCACATCATCGAACTCGGCCTGCATGAATACCTCACCGATTTCCTGCGTCGCATCAACGAACTGGCGGACACCATCCGTCTGGAATACCTGGAGGTGGCATGAAACTCTCAATCCGACACAGCACCGAATACCGTTATTCCGAGCAGGTCCAGCACAGTACCCAGTACCTGCGCCTGACGCCGCGACCGTCCCACCGCCAGAAAATCCTTAACTGGACCATGGATCTTCCGGAACAGGCTTCACGAGCTTCAGATGGTTACGGCAACATCCTCCATGTGCTGACCCTGGACCGGCCCCATCAGGAAATCCGACTGACTGTTCAGGGCCAGGTGGACATTACCGAGGACAACGCCGAAGACAGCGATGACCGGCTATCCCCCTTGGTGTTCGGGCGATGTTCGGACCTGACCCAAGCAGACGACGCCATCACCGAACTGGCCCAACGCCACTATACGACACCGCTGTTGGCCGGCCTCGAACGGCTCAGCAGGGACATCCTCGATCTCATGCCATTCACACCGGGCGCAACCGACGTCGCCAGCAGCGCCATTGAGGCGCTCCATGGTGGCAAGGGGGTATGCCAGGACCACACCCACGTATTCCTGGCCTGTTGTCGGGCACTGGGCCTTCCCGCCCGATATGTCAGTGGGTACCTGTTCACAGACCATACCGAACATGTCGCCAGCCACGCCTGGGCCGAGGTCTGGCAGGACGGCAGCTGGCATACCTTTGATGTCACCAACCAGACCCGCAGCCCGGGCCACCACCTGAAACTGGCGGTCGGTCTTGACTACATGGATGCCTGCCCGGTGCGAGGCGTGAGATACGGCGGCGGCGTTGAGTCGCTACAGGCCATCGCCCATGTCCGCCAGACCGCACGCCGAGTGGAACAGTAGACTGACGGAGCTGACAAACCATGACCTACTGCGTAGCCATGGCCCTTGAGGACGGGCTGGTGTTTGCCGCGGACTCCCGTACCAATGCCGGAGTTGATCAGATTGCCACCGTTCGAAAGTTGCATCGTTTTACGGTGGATGGCGAGCGGGTGCTGGTGATGATGACTGCGGGTAATCTGGCCACCACCCAAAGCGTGATCAGTTTGTTGACCATGCGCCTCCACAGTGACCGCCCCAACCTGTATGGGGTCAGTTCAATGTACGAAGTCGCCACGATTGTCGGCAGCACCATCCGGGAAGTGGTCAGCCGGGATGCAGGACATGGCCAGGGCAACATCAACTTCGGCAGCAGTTTCATTGTCGGCGGTCAGATCCTGGGTGAACACTCCAGATTGTTTCTGGTGTACCCGGAAGGCAACTTTATAGAATGTACGCCTGATACGCCCTACTTCCAGATTGGGGAAACCAAATACGGCAAACCTATCCTCGACCGGGTCATTAGCTATCACACTCCCCTTGAGGATGCCGCCAAATGTGCACTGATCAGCCTGGACTCAACCCTACGCTCCAACCTGTCCGTGGGTCTTCCACTCGACGTATTGATTTATCGGAATGAAACCATGGACGACCGCCAACACTTCAACCTTGACGCAAAACACGAAGGCTTCCGACTGCTTGGGGAAGCCTGGTCACAGGGCATCCGCCAGCTTTTCCTGGAGCTGCCTGACATGCAGTGGTAATGGGCTGATTAACACTGTCTACCTGGGCGGGTTGCCAGGAACAGTCCGGCCATAATGAACGCTCCACCAACTAATAATTGGGAATAATTGGGGTCACCCACCCATTAGCCAGCCGTAGTCAATAGGCAACACCAACCCATCGCAACCGTCGGTTGTGGTGGTCCCTCCCTGCTAATACGCACCCGGTGTTCTCAGTGGTGGTTGCGGACTGATCCGCACCAGTCACCCATCAGGATCAAGGCCACCCCTTCGGGCAGCCCCTGGCCAAAGCCCCAGAAAACCGTCGGTGCCTGATCGTGTCCAGGTGGGTACAGATTCAGTGGGTCGCCACTATCTGGCGCCAGTCTCTTGGTGGTTCACGACCAGGGCGCATCAGTGCACCATGGGTGCTCGGGAGAATGCGCGGGGACTCATTCAGATTGCTGGTTTCACCAACCCCATTTCGGAGCTCCCCCGCGCATTCAAATCAAAACCGTCAGGCGAACAGCCGCGTCTCATCAAACGCCACTCCATCGCGCATTACGTAGTAACAGGCCCTGGCCAGCTTGTGGGCCAGCGCTTTGGTGGCCAGGGCGCCGTTCTTCTGGGCGCGTTTGCGCTGGTAGAACCGGTGCGCCACCTTATTGTGGCGGATGATGCTATGGGCCGCCTCGACAAAGGCCCAGCTCAGGTACTTATTGCCGTTGCGGGTGTTGTTGTGGCCCTTGGCCTTGCCGTTACTCAGTCGGCGACTGTCGACGCATCGGCAGTAAGACGCGAATTGGCCCACGGTGGCGAAACGGCCGATGTCCCCGGTCTCCAGGGCGATGGTCTGGCCGAGGATCGGGCCGATGCCGTCCACTGTGAGCAGTGGCTGGAGATACGGGTTGTCCCGGGTCTGCTGGGCTACCTGACGTTCGATCAGTTGGATCTGTTCGTTGAGGGCTTGCAGCATCACCAGGTGGCAGCGCAGCGCAAAGCGCAGGTTCGGGTGCTGGTGCACCAGGAGCAACTCCGGCAACCCCCGTTTGATCTGGGCGCAGTCTACCTGCTGGCCGGTGCACCGTCGGATTTGGCATTGAGCGCTGAGCAGGTGCATCACCCGCTCGCGATTGAGGAACAAGCGCTTGCGCAACAGGTCTCGCAAGGTCCGTTGCTCATACGGGTAGATGTAACCGGTAGGCAGGATGCCCAGGCGCATCAGGTGCGCCAGCCAGCGGGCGTCGGAGTGGTCGTCCGTGTACTTCAAACCTTGGTACTGCTGCACCGCGTGGGTGTTGACCAGCATCAGCCGGTAGCCGGCGGCTTGCAGGCCGTCCACCAGCCAGTACCAGTTGAAGGTGGATTCCACGGCGACGGCGTAGAGTTCGTCCCGGAAGGGCTGCAGTGCCCGCTCGATAACGGGCAGTTCGTTGGGTAGGCGTTGCTGGAACAGCACGGTGTCGTTCTCGTCGAGAACGACCACCACACTGTTGTTGGAGTGCAGGTCGATGGCGCAGAATAGACTCATGTCAGCCTCCTGTAGCGGCGGTGTGTTGGCCGACTACCAGCCTACTCCGGATGACGGGCTATGGGAGGCTGGCTACATGATTTTCAGATACATATTTCCCCACTCACCTCAACCCCTCACCCTGGGCCGCCCTGGCACCCCCGGCCTTACCCGCCGCGCAAACAACGCTTCCAATTCATCTTTAAACCGCTCACTTCCCAACGCCATGCCCCTATCCACCGCCTGGTTTATCAAATTCGTCATCTCAGTCCCCACATGGGTTCTGAACAACCCTCGATAAGCCTCCTGTCGTTCGGCTTCACCACGCCCCAGGTTCAAATACTCTTCATGGGGCGTGCAAAGCTCCGACCGCAGACCCAGTGCATTGATTCGGTAGCTGGACCACGAATAATTCGCCGGGTCGTCCACCATACCGGCCCTCACAGGATTCAGTTCGATGTAGCGATAGCACTGCAACAGGTACGTTTCCGATTGCACAACATTCGACTTGAAACGCCCCTCCCATAACGTGCCGCTACGCCCATAGGAGCGGTTGAAATACTGCACATACCGCCTCCCCACGGATTGCATCATTCCGGATACGCCATCCGCTTCATTCGGTGTCACTAACAAATGCACATGGTTGGTCATAAACACCCAGGCATGCACGCTTACACCAAACTTATCCGCATACTCCTTCAACCAATTCGCATAAGCTGCCAGGTCTTCCTCACCACCAAAACACACCTGTCGATTATTCCCCCGCTGCACCACATGCTGCGGTAGCCCCACCGGGCAAAAACGTCGTTGACGCGCCATATTTCCTCCTTGAAATTGATGGCCTGGGTTCGATCAATCGTGAATGTGGATCTGACCCCAATATAGGCTTGTTTCCAAACCAATACTTTGTCTTTGGTGCTTTTGGAACGATTAGGGAGCCTCTGATTAACCCCTCGAGCCCTGGTGCCTCGCTGTTCCTTGGCCGTCGCCTTCAAACCAGGCCAGCGCCGGCCCGAGCGGCTATATTGAAGTCACGGTGCGGCGGTTACACTGCCAGTG
>JBFHLR010000047.1:0-17471 GCA_041594735.1 Marinobacter sp. | reverse complement strand
GCAGCAACCAGCCGCCCGCCAGTCCACCCCTCGACTCCAGCCCACGCCCCGCCCCCCGTTACAGCCCTTCTCCTTGCAGCCGTCCCCCTCACAGGGGCGCCAGCAGGTGATGGAGGGCGGATCGCAATTTGAGCGGTTTGACCGGCTTGTTCATCAGCAGGTAGCCGCGGTCGCGGATATCCTTCTTGAGCTCACTGGTGTAATTGGCGGTGATCATCACCACCGGCACCGTGTGCGGTCGCACCTGGTTGATGGCGGCCACCGCGTCCACACCGGTCTCGTCGTTGTCGAGGTGGTAATCCGCCAGGACCAGGTCCACCGGAGCCGACACCAGATCCACCTGGGCTTGCAGATCCGCCAGCGATACCGCGGTGAGCACCCGGCAGCCCCACCCTTCCAGCAGGATTCTCATGCCGTGGCAAATGGCCTGGTCGTTATCGATCACCCAGACCCGGGCGCCCTCGAGACCGTGGACCGGCGGCAGGTGGGCACTGTCCTCCTTGTCCACACGGGCCGGCAGGGTACCCAATGGCACCCGGACGCTAAACACCGAGCCCTGCCCCTCCACCGAATCCACGGTGATGTCGTGCCCCAAGATACGGGCAATCTTGTCCACAATCGCCAAGCCCAACCCCAGGCCCTTGTCCGCCTGCCTGCCGACAGGCTGTATCCGCTTGAACTCCTGGAAGATTTCCGTGAGTTTGTCGTGCGGAATGCCGGGCCCGGTATCCCACACTTGCAACAGCACGTGGTTGCGCTGGCGGCGGCACCCCAGCAAGATCCGGCCCCGGCCGGTGTAGCGGATGGCGTTGGTGAGGAAATTGCGCAGGATGCGCGCCAGCAGCTGGGAATCGGAACGCACCACCGCCGAGGACGCCACAAAATCCAGCTGCAAACCTTCCGACATCGCCATCTGGCGGAACTCCCGGGCAATGTTATTGAGCAGATCGCGCAAATCGAAGGCGGTGACGTCCGGTTGTATCACCCCGGCGTCCAGCTTGGAGATATCCACCAGGGTGCCCAGCAGGTTCTCGACATCATCCAGGGAGTGACTCACCGAGCGCACCAGGTTCTCCGCCTTTAGCCCGAACGACTGTTCCAGCAGCGCGCTGGTAAACAGGCGTGCGGCATTCAGCGGCTGCAACAGGTCGTGGCTGACCGCCGCCAGGAACTTGGTCTTGGACAGGTTGGCCCGCTCCGCCTCCAGCTTGGCGTCCCGCAGCCGCGCCTCCACCGCCGCCCGTTCGCTGATTTCCAGCCGCAGCTTGTTGTTGAGCCCGGTCAGCGCGGCGGTGCGCTCCTTCACCCGCCGCTCCAGGTTGTCGTAGGCCTGTTCCAGGGCCAGGGCGGTGCGCCGGCGGTCGGTGATGTCGCGAATCAGCACGAAGAAACCCACCACCTCGCCACGACCGTCCCGGTTGGGTACGTAGGAGCGCAGCATGTAATGCAGCGAGCCTTGCCGGTCGGCTTCCTCCAGCTCGAAGTTGACGCTCTCGCCGGCCAGGGCCTGGCGCACCTGGGGCATCAGCCGGTCGTACAGCGCCGGTTCGTGCACCTCCGCCAGCGACAGCCCCAGCAACGACTCACGGCCGTTGCCGTACCAGGCTTCATACACCTTGTTGCAGAACTGGACGGTGAGATCGGCGCCGACGTAGGCGATCAGCGCGGGCACATGATCGGTCACCACCCGGATCCAGCGCTCGCTCTGCTCCAGGGTTTCGGCGTAGCGATAGCGCTCGGTGATGTCGGTGTAGGTGTTGACGAAGCCGCCGTCAGGCATCAGGTGGGTCTTGATCTCGATGACGGTGCCGTCGGTGCGGCGGTGTACCTGCTCGACAAATTGCAGCCGGTCGCGGGCGCCGGTGTCTGGATGCAGCAGCGGCAGATCGGAACCCGCCATCAACTCCATCAGGCAGCGCTCGGTAGACACCTGCCCCGGCGGCAGACCGGTGAGCCGCAGGAACGGATCGTTCCAGATTTCCGGCCTGCCATCGGGATTCACCAGCACTACGCCCTGGGACAGGTTGTCGACGGTGGCCTGCAGCAGGCGGGATTTCTCCGCCAGCGCCTGCTCCCGCCGGGCGGTCTCGGTATTCTTGACGTCGGTGATGTCGGAGTACAGCACCACCAGCCCGCCCTCGCGGGTGGCTCGCTCCGTCATCTGCACCCAGCGCTGGTTGGACAACAGAAACACCGAGCCCTCCGCGTCCGGGTCGGTGTGTTCCTCGACGATGAGTCCGGAGGTCAGGGCCTTGGCGCGCACCTGCTCGATGGTGTCGCCGGGACGGGCATCGGCGTCGGTGGTGCGCCAGTAACTGTTGAAGCGGCTGTTGCTGAGGATCAGCCGATGGTCCTGGTCAAACAGCACGAAGCCGTCGGCGATGCTCTCAATGGCATCCACCAGCCGCTGGCGGGTGGTTTCCGCCTCTTCCCGGGCCCGGTTCAGCGCCTTATTGCTCGCTTTCAGCTCTTCCATGGCCCGATTCAGCGCCTCGGTCCGCTCCCGCACCTGCTCCGCCAGGATCACCGAATGCTCGAAGGCAGCGTAGGGGTCCGGCTTATGGGCAACCCCCGACTCCACCCGCTGAATCAGGGCGTCGCGAACCTTGCGCAGGCGCTCGTTTTCCGCCTCCAGCGCGACGATGCGCTGATCCCTTTCCGACACATGCATAGTGTCAGCGGGGCTGTGGGACGCATTCAGGCTGGCCAATGACTACCCCCGTGAAAGTCTGATTGATGTGCATACCGTCGAACTGTTCGCCGTAGGAATTGAAGCCGATCACCCGGTGTCGCTGCAGGAATTGCGACACCTCCTGGTCGATGCCCGCCAGCTCCGCCTCCAGCCGACGCAGAAAACAATCGCATCCAATGGTGACCAGGGGCGGCCCCACCACCGCCTCGGCGGTCTGGAGTTGCACCTCCAGGCTGTGTTGCAGCGATTCCGGTTTCATGGCGGTCATGACAATGCCGGTTTCCACCGCGCAATAGAACGTCAGGCTGCGGTCCGGATTGACCCGCTGCACCGAGCGAATGAAATAGTGGCCGCCGATGCGAACCGCCATCGGCCGCAGGGCGAAGGTGCGCCGATCCAGCTCCTCCACCGTCACCCCGGCAATGCGGGCGTAAGCGTCGGCCGCCGGTTCGGCATTGAGTTCGTAGACCGTGCGGCTGTCGCTGTCGGCGGCGGTCACCACCAGCTTTTCATCCCGGGCCGCCATGTGGTGGGTGGAGAAGACCCGGAAATCCAGCGGCGTATTGACCAGCATCACGATAGCGGCCCGGCTGTAAAACTGGCCCTTGTAGTAAACGTGGGTGTTGCTCAGCCGCTCGTCGTCGCCGGCGGAGCCCCCAAATTGGGGAATGGTGCCCAGGGCTGCGTTCAGGGTCGCCAGCACCAGCTCCTCGCGGCTGGACAGGCCGTCCAGCAGGGTGATCGCAAAGGTGTTGCCTTTTACCGGCGCCAGCCGGGCGTCGCGGCAGGTGGCCAACAGCTGATCGATGCAGCGCTGGGCGTCTTCGAGGCTGAACTGTTCCAGCTCCTGGATCAGGGCGCAGTCAATGGCAAAGTAGCGGCGATCGAAGCCGATGGCGGTGATACAGCCGCGGCCGTAGCCGTCCGGGGTAATTTCGCCGGCGGAGGTGCAGCCGCAGACCACCACCTGGGGAAACACCTGCTCCAGCGCCGGTCCCAGACGCGCCAGGTCGTATTCCGCGGAACAGAAAAACAGCACACAGCCGAGGTGATCCTGATTCAGACTCTGACCCAGCTGCTGCGCGGCCGTTACCGCGTCGCGCTCATGGGTACTGGCCACGGTGACCGCAGCGGGAGATGGGACGGACGTCATCGGGGCAGGCTCCGGCGTTAACTGGCTCTCCACCGATTTTACGGCACCCCGCGACGACGCCAATTCGACTTCAGTACTTTTTATCGGCGCACCAAATCTATCGTAGGTCATTGATTGATAAGCCTCCGGAATGAAAGCTGTGTGGGCACGCACGGCCGGCTCTGCGGCAAGTCAGCACTTTAGTCGCAGACCGGCCCGGAGACGGGCCGGTCTGGAGCAGGAACAATCCGCCGATCACTCCGGCGAACGGCGCCCGAAGGCTTAGAACATCACCACCGCACCCAGCGCGATCGTGTCCGTCTCGGAGACCGCGGCGCCGGTGCTACGGCTGTTGTCTTCGTACATGTTGTACTCGGCCACCAGCTTGAGGTTGCTGTTGACGTCATGGAAGAAGCCGATGGTGGTGTTTTCGGTTTCCAGATCCAGAATTTCGGCGTCGGTTTCACCGTAGGACAACACCAGCTTGTTGGCACCGAAGGCGTAGGAACCCTGCACCAGGTAGCCGTCGGCATCGTCCTCGGTCACCGGGCCGTTGACGATCAACACCGGGTTATCCCCTTCCGAGGTGAAGCCGGAGGCTGACAGCGTCAGTCCCGCCACGGAGGCACGCAAACCGTAACCCAGGCCGGTGCTGGTGACATCATTGCCGGTGGTCACATCTTCGGATTTCTGGTGACGACCATTGACCCAGCCGGTCAGCGCCACACCACCGAGATCGGCACTGTAGGTGGCCTCGGCCTCAAAGCGCGGTGCTGACTGTTCGTCCCCGGAGCCGGTGGCGGTGTTCGCTGGATCCAGAATGGCCACCGCCAGGTTCAGGCCACCCAGGTCCGGCGTACGGTAGGTCATCTGGGCGCTCGGCGTCGGGTACGGATAGCCGGTGCGAATGTTGCCGAAAGACACCCCGCCCGGAGCGCCCGGCGAACCGAAGCCCAGCAGGATTTCGTCGAGGAAGATGTTGGAGCGGCCGTACAGGCCGAAGTCCTTACCGATCAGCACCTGACCGAAGCCACCGTCCACCGTGGCATAGAACTGACGCACGTCGATGGCGGTATCGGTGGGCGAGTCCAGGCTGTCATTGATGGTGGTCCAGAACGACGAGCGCCCGCCCAGGGTCAGATCACCGACTTCCTTACTGAAGTTAAAGCCGATGGTATTGGGCAGGAAGCCCATTTTGACACGGGAATTCTGGGTGTCCGCCAGCTTATCATCCCGGTTGACGTAGAAGGCGTTGAAGTAGCCATCCACGGACACTGAGGTGCCTTCATCACTGTAGACTTCCACTGCTGCGTTAGCCGATGCGCTAAAGCCAGCCGCTGCGGCAAGTGCCAACGCCAGCCCTGACTTTCTGAAGTTGTTGTTCATGCTTCCCCCGATTGGTTTTGTCTGGGATACAGGATTCACCGGTTACGGCGGGGGCTGCCGCGCCCCGCCCGTGATTCGCTGAGGCCCAGGAAGTCCGGGAATCGTCCACAGATTTCCCTGGTTGCCTGGGGGTCATCATCAAACAGTCCCGGAGCGGGGAACATTCGTCGAGAGGGGTGGTTTTATGGTTATTTAGGAGGCGCGGGAATCAGGACTTTGGAATTACGACCCTAACCGGACAGCGCTGCCGGCCGCGGCCATAAGGCATTCAGGCGGGCTGGCGCGGCGAGTCAGTCCAGCAAGGTGTCCAGCTCGGTCAGGCAGTCCTGAAGGAAGGTTTCCGGCTCGGAGAGAATAGCCTCGTCCGCCACCACTCCGAACTGCACCTGCCCGGCGTAGCTGACCACGCTGATACCCAGCCCGATGTTACCTGCCTGGGGCACCCAGAACATCTGCTGGCGAATGCGGCAACCGGCCAGATAGCGCGGCTCCTGGGTGCCGGGCACATTGGACACCACGGCGCTGGCCTTGCGGTACATCAGTTCGGCGATGGATTGACGCCAACGTGCCGGCAGCAGGGAGGCGGTGCCTGTCAGCCCCCAGGAAATTCCCGGCTGCCAGCTTCGTTTCAGGCGACGGGTTTCATGCTTGACCCGGTAGAGCCGCTCCAGGGAACTGTCGCCATCCACCGGCAACGGCACGAACACCGTCCCGAAATAGTTGCCCAGCTCTCCCGGCTGCGGTCGCAGATCCTCCGGTAACCGTTCCCGGATATTGACCGGGACCGCGGCATGCAGGATGGCGTCGTCGAGATCGGTGGCACCGTCGCACAGCCGTAGCCTCACCGCCGAAGCCACGCAGCTCAGCAGCACATCATTGACGGTGCAGCCGGTGCGCTCGGCGGCAGAACGGAATCGATCCAGGGCGACCGGCTCAGTCCAGCTACAGCCACGTCGACCCAGCAACGGTTGTTTCAGGGGCGATGGCGTATCCTCCGGCTCCACCAGGAACTGACTGATTTCATTGACCAGTCGGGCACCCTGCAGCGCCAGGCGCTCGACCGGGTGACGGGGTGCGCTATCCGTATGGGTCAGGTCCCGGTCATCCAGCTCGTCACTGCCAATCGCCTGCAGCCAGGCCCCGGCGGCGCGACGCCAGCGTCCGAGATCGGCCTGTTCCCGTGCGCCATAGATCACTGGCGCCTGCCGTGGTGACGGCGGACACACCCGCTCGAACACCCCCAGCAGCGACAGGCCGTCGGCGTAGCAGTGGTGGATCCGCAACAACAACGCCGCGCCCCCCTCGGCGGCGGGCACCAACCAGAACTTCCAGCGTGGCCGATAGTCCGGGAGCGGCTCGTTAAGCCTGGCGGAAACCCATTGCCGCAACGCCGGCGCGGAGAGTTGCTCCTCCACCACACTCAAGTGATGGCTGAGTTCGAATGTAGGATCGGGCTCCCACCACCACCCCGGCGCCCGCGCCACCGGTAGGTAGCGGAACCGGTCCCAAGCCAGCCAGTAGTGCTGCAGGAACTCCCGCAATCGGCTCTCGGTCAACTCCTCCACCCGCAGCATGACGGTAATGGTCATGGGATTGTCCGGCTGCTCGAGCGCCAGCCAGGCCGAATCCACCGGCAGTAAGAGATGCGATTCCTCGTGACTCAACGACTGACGACCCCAGGATAGTGGTAGAGAAAATCAAACAGCCCGGCATTGTGCCAGACAACCCGGGCCGGCTCCACAGCCTCGCGTCCGTCATGGATTTACAAATATTTACATTTTCCCCCTATACTCGTAACAACGGATACTTAAAGGTGTAAGGGATAATTGATTGGCTCTGGCATAACAGAAATTCTGTAATCTGCGCCAATACCCCAGGTGGGCTAACAAGATAAAAAAGGCTCACTTGCTGAAATAAACTCTAATAAAGCGCAGAACAACTGCAGGTAGGAGAACGGTTATGAAAGCGAGCCACGTTCGCAAACTGATCAAACCGATTGAAGGCACCTATTCCGAGATGTTTTCCGGTCGGGTCTACCGGGTCGGCAAGGGTGCGGTGTCGGTCCGTAACCACAGTGGCAAGGCGGAGCAAACCGTCATTGGCGTCCACGGCTTCCTGGAAAACCACTGCTACTTCACCCAGGCCTATGAGGCGCCCACAACCGAACTGATCCTGCTCACTTGCTGCAACTACCATATCCCGGTCAACGGTGTGACCCCGGAATCCCCCGACTGGGAGGTACCGATCAAGCATCTGGAGGCCACCATTGAGTACGATGCCTGCATCCTGATCCAGGCACTAACCAACCTGCCGTCGACCGACAACATCCGAGTCCACGGTCACTCCCGTGGCGGCGCGGTCATTTTGGAGGCCGTCAGGCAGCGCCCGGAACTGTTCGAAAACGTCGAAGTGGTGCTGGAAGCGCCCGTACTGCCCCAGGGCAAACTGCACGCCCTGGTCACTACCCTGCTGGAGCCGGTCAGTCATGGCATGTGGCCCTGGCTGATTCGCCTGATCGACAGTGCGCCGTCCTCCGCTTACGGCCAGACCTTCTTCGGCAAGATGAATCCACGTAAGAAGGTGCTGCTGAGCCGATTGTTCACCGCCACCAAGGATCACCTGACCCTGGTGCGTAACATCGAGAACATCATGGACTGGATGGAGCGTACCGATACCGCCGTCTACCAGCACGTGCGCCACGGCACCTTCCTGATCTCACAGGTGGATCGAATCCTGGACCGGGGCGCCATGCTCAACAGCGCCCGTCAGAGCCCCACCACCATGCGCATTGTCGAAACCAACGCTCCCAGCCACTTCATCACCCTGGACAGTGACGAGTGGGTACCGGGCCTTGAGACCATGCCGGCGGCCGTGCAACAGTAAATCGGCCTGCCATTGCCCAGCGGACTCCGGTAGACTGGCGCCACCAACAACCGCCAGCGCCGGACTCCGGCTTGCCCCGCCATGTACCGAGACCGCCTCGTCAACACCACCGTTTCCAGCGACAACGCCCGGCAGCTCCAGCAACAACTGCTGGCCTACCACGATTTCCGGTGTTACAAGGCAGACCATCCGCTGGCCGCCCAGCTTGAACCCCTCAGCCATTGGCAGGCCGAGCGCCTGAAGCTCACCCACCAGGATCTGTACCGTCATCCTGGCTATCACGACGGCCTCAATTTCCTGCTCACCGACCTGTATGCCCCGGCCGGCCTGACCCGCCGGGACGACAACATCGACCGCATTTTTCCCAAGATGGTGAAATGGTTGCCCGACCCGGTGCTGGCGACTTTCGCCGGACTGGTGGAGCTGAATCGGGTCACCCAACAGCTGGACCTGGCTCTGGCCGAGACCCTGGCGCGACTCGATCACCCGCTGACGTCACTGACCGAGGCCCAGTACTGCGAGGCCTACCGCGACGCCGCCAGCCCCGGCGAACGGCAACGCCAGATCGAGCTGGTGTCGTCGGTGGGGCGCCAGCTGGAGCGTTACGTTCGCAACCGTACCCTGGGGTGGTTACTGAGCATGACCCGTGGTGCCGCCGAAATGGCCGATCTGGCCGACCTGCACGACTTTCTGCACCGGGGTTACCGGGCGTTCCGGGCGATGGACGACGTCGACACCCTGATTGAGCAGCTGGTGCACCGGGAGAGCCGGGTCCTGGCCCGCATCCTCGATGCCCACCCCGCCCCGTTCCTGCTGACGGCAGAGCCTTCTCAACCCTGAATCAGCTGATCCAGCTGACTGTGGATTTCCTGCTCGATGCGGTTCTTGAACGGCCGCAGCAACAGGCTGAGCTCGAGATGGACGTGAATGTCCTGGGGCGTAATATCGAGCCGGCCCTTGACGCCGCTGCGCTTGAAACGCATCACATCGCCATCCCACTGGTAATGGACATCAAATTGCTTGGACAGATCCTGGGCCAGGGTTTCGGCGGCCTGGCGCGCATGCTCATGATCAAGGGAATGGGAACGGTGTACGTCAATGACAGCCATGAAGTAGTCAGTCTCTGTAAATTTGGAATTTTGCAATTTCAGTATTTTGCAATTTCAGTATTTTGATAGTTTAAGGGGCCAATTCGCTTGTAGCCACCCCCCTAACCGTTAGAATACGGGGTTCAGATTTTGACAGGACTTGCGCCATGACCCAACAATCGCCGTCTCCCGATCAGGCAAGCAGCGCCCCCGCCCAGGACGACACCACCCATTTCGGTTACAGCACCGTGGCCAAGGGGCAGAAGGCCGGACAGGTGGCCGAGGTGTTCCACTCCGTGGCCGGCAAGTACGACCTGATGAACGACCTGATGTCCATGGGCATTCATCGCCTCTGGAAACGGTTCACCATTGAGCTCAGCGGCGTGCGCCCGGGTCATCGGGTGCTGGACATCGCCGGCGGTACCGGCGACCTGACCATGAAGTTCTCGGATCTGGTGGGCCCCGCCGGCCAGGTGGTGCTGGCCGACATCAACGCCTCCATGCTGGAGGTCGGCCGCAGCCGGCTGACCGACCGCGGCTATGCCGGCAACATCGAGTACGTCCAGGCCGACGCCGAGCACCTGCCGTTCCCGGACAACCACTTCAATGCCGTCAGCATTGCCTTCGGCCTGCGCAACGTCACCGACAAAGACCAGGCGCTGCGGGACATGGCCCGGGTGCTCAAGCCCGGCGGCAAGTTGATGGTGCTGGAGTTTTCCAAGCCCACCAACCCGCTGCTGAGCAAGGTCTACGACAACTATTCGTTCAACGCGCTGCCGCTGATGGGCCAGCTGATTGCCGGCGATTCCGCCAGCTATCAGTACCTCGCCGAATCGATTCGCATGCACCCGGACCAGGACACCCTGAAGGGCATGATGGATGCCGCCGGCCTGGTGAACACCAAGTACCACAACATGACCGGCGGCATCGTCGCCCTGCATGTGGGAATCAAGCCCTGATGTTCCCCGGCCCTACCCTGCGGGCGGCGGTCTCGGGCGTGATCGAGAACGCCCTGAACCAGGCGCTGGCGCTGGACCCGGCCGGTCAGCGAGCGCTGCTGGCCGCGCTGCCGGGGCCGATCCAGTTTCGCATCACCGCGCCCCTGGCTTTAGCCCTTCATGTCCACCGCGTGGGGGAGCAGATCCGGGTCGGCAGCGAGCCCCTCGATTGCCCGGCCCTGGACATCAGCGGCCGACCGCTGGCGTTTGTTGCTCTCGCCCTCGGTGACGACCAGGTCTTCCAGCAAGGCCGGCTGAGCGTCAGCGGCGACATGGCCCAGGCCCACCAGTTCCAGCGTGCGCTGGCGCAACTCAATCCCGACTGGGAAGCCGCCCTCGCCCGCCACCTGGGAGATGTACCGGCCCACTTCCTCGGGCGCCGTCTGCGCAGTGCGGTCAAATGGAGCCACCAGGCCTCGGCCACCCTCCACGCCAATATTGAAGAATATGTCCACGAGGAAAGCGGCGCCCTGCCCGGCAAGCGGGAGCTGGAGGCCACCTTCGCCGACATCGACGACCTCAACCTGCAAACCGAGCGATTGACTGCCCGCTTGGAACAACTGGAAGCACGGCTGGAGCCCACCCGCCACCACACACCGGAGTAACAGTGACGCGCCTGCAACGCCTGATTCGCATTGCCTGGGTTTTCTGCCGCTATCGGCTGGACACCTTTCTGCCCCTGGCAGAACTGCCCGCCCCCCTCAAGGTTTTCTTTATCCTGGCGCCCTGGCACCTGTTCCCCCAGCCCAAGCTGAGTCGGGGCGACCGGCTGCGGCTGGCACTGGAGGAGCTCGGACCGGTGTTCGTCAAGTTCGGCCAGATCCTCTCCACCCGCCGCGACCTGCTGCCTGACGACATGGCCGAGTCCCTGCGCCACCTGCAGGACCGGGTCCCCCCCTTCCCCGGCGCCCAGGCCCAGGCCATCATCCAACGCTCCCTGGGCGCGCCGGTGGCCGACTGCTTCGCGGAATTCAGCCAGCAGCCGATGGCGTCGGCGTCGGTGGCCCAGGTTCACGCCGCCACCCTGCCCAACGGCCAGCGGGTGGTGGTCAAGGTAATCCGGCCCGGCATCGAGAAGGTGATCCGCCAGGATCTGGCGTTGATGTACCTGATGGCCGGACTGCTGGAGCGCTACTGGTCCGAAGGCCAGCGCCTGCACCCGCTGGAGGTGGTTGCCGACTACGATGCCACCATTCACGACGAACTCGACCTGCAGCGGGAGGCCGCCAACGCCAGCCAGCTGCGGCGCAACTTCGAGGGCTCCGACCTCATCTACATCCCGGCCATCGACTGGGATTACACCCGCAACGAGGTGCTGGTGATGGAGCGCATCCACGGCATACCGGTGGCGGATGTCGAGGCCCTCAATGCCGCTGGCGTCAACATGAAGGTGCTGGCGGAAAAAGGTGTGGAGATTTTCTTCACCCAGGTGTTCCGCGACAGTTTTTTCCACGCCGACATGCACCCGGGCAACATCTTTGTGGACGCCAGCAATCCCCAGCAGCCGAAGTACATTGCCATCGATTTCGGCATCGTCGGCACGCTGGCGCCAGACGATCAAAGCTATCTGGCCCGCAACCTGCTGGCGTTCTTCCGCCGCGACTACCGCCAGGTGGCCGAACTGCATATCCAGTCGGGCTGGGTTCCGCCCCACACTCGGGTCAACGAGTTCGAGGCCGCCATCCGCACCGTGTGCGAGCCGATCTTCGAGAAGCCGCTGAAGGACATTTCCTTCGGCCACTTCCTGCTGCGGCTGTTCCAGACCGCTCGCCGCTTCAACATGGAGGTGCAGCCACAGCTGGTTCTGCTGCAGAAAACCCTGCTCAATGTGGAGGGGCTCGGTCGCCAGCTCTACCCGGACCTGGACCTGTGGAGCACCGCGCAGCCGTTCCTTGAGCACTGGATGCGCCAACGCATCGGCCCCAGCGGCATGATCAAGGCCCTGCAATCGCACCTGCCGGCGTGGATCGAGCAGTCCCCGGACATGCCGCAACTGGTCCACGATGCCCTGCTGCAAATCCGCAACAGTGGCGCCACCGCCCAGCCCAATAGCGATACACTGGAACAGATCAAGGCCCAACAGGCCAGCCACGACCGCCGCTGGCGCCGCACCCTGGCGGCCGTGGTGCTGGCGGGCGGTGCCTGGCTCAGCATGGAGCACAATCTGACCGAGCTGGCCGCCAGCGTGCCGCTCTACGGTTGGGGCCTGCTGGCGGCCGCAGGCTGGCTGGTGGCCCGTGGGGGCCGCTGAGCCGCTGCAATTCATCTAACGGGGTTCATAGAAATGCAAAATTCCTCACCTAATGTCGACCAGCCGGAGTGGTTGAACGAAGTCACCTTCAATGCCGACGGCCTGGTACCGGCCATCGCCCAGGACGCCGCCAATGGCGATATCCTGATGATGGCCTGGATGAACCCGGAGTCACTGGCGCTCACCGCCAGCGAAGGCAAGGCCGTGTACTGGTCCCGCTCGCGGGGCAAGCTGTGGCGCAAGGGCGAATCCTCCGGCCATGAACAGCTGGTGTCCGAGATCCGCTTCGACTGCGACGCCGATGTCATTCTGCTGAAGGTGGAACAGCGGGGCGGTATCGCCTGCCACACCGGTCGTCGCAGCTGCTTCTACCGGAAACTGGAAAACGGCCGCTGGATCACCGTCGATCCGGTGTTGCAGGACCCAGACCGGATCTACGGTTCCAAACAGGGAGATTGATGCATGAGCGAAGTATTGGCACAGTTGGCACAGGTGCTGGAAGCACGCAAACAGGCCGACCCGGACAGCTCCTACGTTGCCAGCCTGCACGCCAAGGGCCTGAACAAGATCCTGGAGAAGGTGGGTGAGGAATGCACCGAGACCCTGCTGGCGGCCAAGGACGCCGAGCACTCCGGTGACACCAGCAAGCTGGTGTATGAGACCGCCGACCTGTGGTTTCACAGTCTGGTGATGCTGTCGCGGCTGGGTCTAGGACCGGACGACGTGCTCAAGGAACTGGCGCGCCGCTTCGACCTGTCCGGTCTGGATGAAAAGGCCTCTCGAGGCGAGTGAATCGACGCCCATCCTACCCGGTTTCCGAAACGGTAACCGAGTGGCGTACAATGGGCAAACAATCAGCATTCTGAGCGAGGATTCCCAGCATGGGCATCAGTATTTGGCAGTTACTTATCGTACTCGGCATCGTGGTATTGCTGTTCGGAACCAAGAAACTGCGCAATATTGGCAGCGACCTGGGCGGTGCCATTCGCGGCTTCAAGAAGTCCATGAATGATGACGACGCCGACCACAAGGAAGCCCCCAAGCCGGTCGACGACCAGTCCGACCGCTCCGCATACCAGGCCCGCTCCAACGATAAGGCCAATGAGAAGAATCACGGCTGAGTCTGGGCTGAATGTTTGATATTGGCTTCCTTGAACTCCTCATTTGCGGCGTGATCGCGCTGCTGGTGCTGGGCCCCGAACGCCTGCCGACGGCCGCCCGCACGGCCGGGCGCTGGGTGGGCAATGCCCGCCGACTGGCCAACCAGTTTTCCACCGAACTGGACCGCCAGCTCAAGGCCGAGGAACTGCGCGAGCAACTGAAAAAAGCCGGTGATGTCGGCCTCGACGATGTCGAGCAGACAGTTCGAGACGCGCTGAACGAGGCCAAGAAATTCGAACACCTGGTGGTGAAAGACCCGGCCAGCCCGCGGCCAGCGCCAGCGACGCCAGGGAAATCCCCAGCCTCCACGGCGGGACCGCAGCAGCCCTCCGATGATTCCACCGACCGCGACCCACAGCCGCCAGCACCCTCCCAGGACAGCGCCACGGAACCCCGTTCATGAGCTCCACACAACCCGGCCAGACACCGGCGGACGGCGCCGACGCGCCCCAGGAAATGACGCTGATCGAGCATCTGCTCGAACTGCGAAACCGGCTGCTGAAGATGGTGCTGGCGGTACTGCTTTGTTTCCTGGTGCTGTACCCGTTCGCCAACGACCTCTACCTGCTGCTTTCCCAGCCGTTGCGGGATCTGTTGCCGGTGGGCCAGACCATGATCGCCACCGACATCACCTCGCCGTTTTTCGCGCCCCTCAAGCTGGCGCTGGTGCTGGCGGTGTTTGCCGCCATCCCGGTGATCCTCTACCAGCTCTGGAGTTTTATCGCCCCGGGCCTGTACGCCCATGAAAAGCGGCTGGCGTTTCCACTGCTGGCCACCTCGGTGGTGCTGTTCTACCTGGGGGCAGCCTTTGCTTACTTCGTGGTGTTTCCGCTGGTGTTTGGCTTCTTCACCGCCATTGGCCCGGAAGGCATCGTCGAGTTGCCAGACATCAGCAGCTACCTCAACTTTGTGCTGAAGATGTTCTTCGCGTTCGGTGTCGCCTTTGAAATTCCGATCGCCACCATCTTGCTGATCCTGTCCGGCGCCACCACCCCGGCCGACCTGGCGGCCAAGCGTCCCTACATCGTGGTCGGCTGCTTCATCATCGGTATGCTGTTGACGCCCCCGGATGTCATCTCCCAGACACTGCTGGCGCTGCCCATGTGGCTGCTGTTCGAACTGGGCATCCTGTTCGGTCGCCTGGCCCAACGCCAGCCGTCACCCCCCGCCGAGCCGGGTCGCGAAGGCGAATGAACCTGGCCCTGCTCCACGACAGCGATTTCGTCGATCACGATCGGGTTCGCCTGAGCGGACGACGCTTCGCCCATTTGGCCGGCATCCTCAAGGCGGAGCTGGGTGACCGGATTCCGGTGGGCCGGGTCAACGGCAACATCGGGGTTGGCCAGCTGGAGCGACTCGGCGACAACAGCGCCGAGCTGCGGGTGTCGCTGGACACGCCGCCGCCGCCACCGCTGGCGCTAAGCCTGGTGCTGGCGATGCCGCGGCCGAAAATGTTCCGGCGGGTATTGCAGACCGTCTCTGCCCTCGGGGTCAAGGACATCTGGGTGATCAACGCCTACAAGGTGGAAAAGAGCTTCTGGCAAACGCCCTGGCTGGCGGACGAAGCACTGCGTGAAAACCTGAGTCTGGGCCTGGAGCAGGCCCGTGACACCCTAATGCCCAAAGTACACCTGCGCAAGCGCTTCAAACCGTTTGTGGAAGATGAGCTGCCGGCCCTGCTGCAGGCACGACCAGGCATTGTGGCCCACCCCGGTACCAGCACACCCTGCCCCACCCACATCAACCGCCCGGCCACCCTGTGCATCGGCCCGGAAGGCGGCTTTACCCCCTACGAAGTGGACAAGCTGGTGGAGGCTGGCTGCCAGGCAGTGCATCTGGGCTCCCGGATCCTGCGGGTGGAAACCGCGGTGCCAGTACTGATCGGCCGCCTGTACGACAGCTGCGCCAACTGAGAGTCCCGCGCCACCCGCCTGCCGCGGGACCGCTCAGGCGGTGCCTTTGATCGCCTTCCAGCCACGCCCCAGCAGGGACACCAGCGCCACCACAACAGCACCGACGAGAACGCCCACCACACCATCCGCCAGCACCGGACCCAGTACCGCCATTATCCCACCCAGGGATTCGGTGACCTGGTGGATATGGTGGTACAGTGGCGGAATGCCGTGGGCGATGATGCCCCCGCCCACCAGGAACATGGCGGCGGTGCCAAGAATGGACAACCCCTTCATCAGGTACGGCGCCAACCCGAGGATGCCCCGTCCGGTAGCCTGCTGCAACGATGGCCACCAGCCCAGGCCCGGACGCCGGCTGAGGTACAGACCGCCGTCGTCCAGTTTTACGATGCCTGCCACCAGGCCATATACCCCCACGGTAATCAGCACCGCCACCACCGAAAGCACCAGGAACTGCATGCCGATGGGCTGCTCGGCGACGGTGCCCAGGGTAATGGCAATGATTTCCGCCGACAGGATGAAATCGGTTCGCACCGCACCACGGATCTTGTCTTGCTCCAGCGCCAACATATCACGGCCTGGGTCCTGTAACGCCTGCTTCAGCTCCTGTCGGTGACTCTCAGCCTCGGCCTGGGAATGCAGCCACTTGTGGGCCAGCTTTTCGAAGCCTTCGTAACACAGGAACGCGCCACCGAGCATCAGCAGCGGGGTGACCAGCCAGGGCACAAAAAAACTGATGGCCAGGGCAGCGGGCACCAATACCAGCTTGTTCCGAAAGGAGCCCTTGGCCACGGCCCAGACCACCGGAATTTCCCGGGCCGGTCGCACCCCGGTTACCTGCTGGGCGTTGAGTGCGAGGTCGTCCCCCAGCACCCCTGCGGTTTTCTGGGTAGCGACTTTGGTCATGGAGGCGACATCGTCGAGGATGGTGGCAATGTCGTCGATCAGGGCGAGTAGACTGGCTGCAGCCATGTGGTTTCCTTGTCTTGCCAGTTGTGTTGCTTAATCAGTGATGAAGGCCCATGGCCTCGGCGGCGATTCGCTGTTTCAGGGGGCCGGCCCAATCCAGCCAGCGCATGCCGGTGTTACGGAGCCAGCGCAGCGGCAGTTCGTCCCGGGCAAACAGCTGCTTGAAGCACTCCATGGCAGCCATCATGGTGAGGTTATCGCCCTTGCGGCGACGCTGGTAGCGGGCCAGCACCAGGGCATCGCTGGCTGACAGGCCGCTACGCCGGGCTTGCACCAGCTCCTCCAGCAGCACCCGAACGTCACTGTACCCCAGGTTGGCGCCCTGGCCCGCCAGCGGGTGGATGGTGTGGGCGGCATCCCCCACCAACACGAAGTGGTCGCCCACGTAATCCTTGGCGTGCCGCTGACGCAGCGGAAACGCCGAGCGCCGGGACACCGCCTCGATGGCCCCCAGCTGGCATTCGATCGCCGTTTCCAGCGCCAGGGTAAAGTCGGCATTGCTCAGGGTCAGTAGCCGTTTCGCCTCCAGGGTGTCCTGAGACCAGACGATGGAACAGTAATGGTCGTCACCGGCCTCATCGCTCGCCAGCGGCAGAAACGCCAGAGGGCCGGTTGGGGAAAATCGCTGCCAGGCAGTATGTTGATGTTTTTGAGCGGTACGCACGGTACAGACAATGGCCTGCTGGTCGTAATCCCATTCCCGCGTGGGCAGCCCCGCCCACTGCCGCAGCCTGGAATTGGCGCCATCGGCGGCCACCACCAGGGAGGCGGATAGGCAGCGGCCATCAGCCAGAGTCAAGGTTCGGCCCCCGGGCATTGCGGTCATGGCGGTGACCTGAACGCCATCCAGTACCACCACCGAACTGTCGGCCAGGGCCTGGAACAAGGCCCGCACCAGAATCCGGTTTTCAACGATGGTGCCCAGCTCGGGCACCTGCAGTTCCTGGGCATC
This sequence comes from Marinobacter sp., assembly GCA_041594735.1. Classification (GTDB taxonomy): domain Bacteria; phylum Pseudomonadota; class Gammaproteobacteria; order Pseudomonadales; family Oleiphilaceae; genus Marinobacter. The sequence continues at coordinate 46 of JBFHLR010000047.1, read as the reverse complement.
GAAATGGATACGGCCGGTGCCATCGCCATCCCACACCGTCATGCCG
>JBFHLR010000046.1:0-17515 GCA_041594735.1 Marinobacter sp. | reverse complement strand
TCGGGCAGACTTAGAGCTCGGTCGGTTGCTCGCCTTCCTTCACTTCCTTCATGGACAGCTTCACGCGACCGCGATTGTCCACATCCAGCACCTTGACCAGCACTTCCTGGCCTTCGCTCAGCTCGTCGGTCACATTCTCGATGCGACGGTCGGAGATCTGGGAGATATGAACCAGGCCGTCTTTACCCGGCAGGATGTTCACGAAGGCACCGAAGTCCACAATCCGCTCAACGCGGCCCTGGTAGATGGCACCCACTTCGATCTCGGCGGTGATTTCCTGTACCCGCTTCATCGCAGCCTGGGCCGACGCCTGGTCCTCGGCGTAGATCTTCACGTTGCCATCGTCATCCAGATCGATGGAGGCGCCGGTCTCGTCGCAGATACCACGGATGGTCGAACCGCCTTTACCGATCACGTCACGGATCTTGTCCGGATGGATCTTCATGGTGGAGATGCTCGGAGCCCGGGCAGACAGCTCGGAACGCGGCGTGGAGATGACCTTGGCCATTTCACCCAGGATATGCTGACGGGCGTCGTAGGCCTGCTGCAGGGCAATCTCCATGATCTCGTCGGTAATGCCGTTGATCTTGATGTCCATCTGCAGGGCGGTGACGCCCTCGGCGGTACCGGCCACCTTGAAGTCCATGTCGCCAAGGTGATCCTCGTCACCCAGGATATCGGTCAGGACGGCAAACTTGTCGCCTTCCTTGACCAGACCCATGGCAATACCGGCCACCGGCGCCTTGATGGGCACACCGGCATCCATCAACGCCAGACTGGAGCCACACACGGAAGCCATGGAGCTGGAACCGTTGGACTCGGTGATCTCGGACACCGCACGAATGGTGTACGGGAACTCTTCCAGGGTCGGCATTACCGCGGCCACACCACGCTTGGCCAGACGACCGTGGCCGATCTCGCGACGGCCGGGGCTGCCCATACGGCCAGCCTCACCCACCGAGTACGGAGGGAAGTTGTAGTGGAACAGGAACGGGTCCTTGCGCTCGCCTTCCAGGGCATCGATGATCTGCACGTCACGGGCGGTGCCCAGGGTGGTGGTCACGATGGCCTGGGTCTCACCACGGGTGAACAGCGCTGAACCGTGGGTGCTCGGCAGCACGCCGACTTCGATCTGGATCGGACGCACGGTCTTGGTGTCACGGCCGTCGATACGCGGCTTGCCGTCGATAACGGACTGACGCACGGTGGCTTTCTCCACCTTGCCGAAGTATTTCTTGACCTCGTCTTCGGACGGCTGGCCTTCTTCCTCGCCGGCCAGTTTTTCAACGGCGGCGGTCTTCAGCTCACCCAGACGGGCGTAGCGATCCATCTTGTCACGGATGGTGTAGGCTTCCTCGATACCGGCAGCGAAATCGGCACGGATGGCTTCCAGCAGCGCGGTGTTTTCCGCTTCCGCAGTCCACTCCCAACGGGGCTTGCCGTTTTCAGCAGCGAATTCCTTGATGGCCTGCACCGCAACCTGCATTTCCTGGTGCGCAAACAGCACACCACCCAGCATCTGGTCTTCGGTCAGGCCTTTGGCTTCGGACTCCACCATCAGCACGGCGTCTTCGGTGCCCGCCACGACCATGTCCAGCAGAGAGGTTTCCAGCTCCTGGAAGGTCGGATTGAGGAAGTAGCCACGGTCATTGGTGAAACCGACGCGAGCGGCGCCGATCGGGCCGTCAAACGGTATTCCGGAGATGGCCAGGGCGGCGGACGCGGCCAGCATGGCGGCGATGTCCGGATCCTGGGTCTTGTTGGCGGACATAACCGTCAGCACAACCTGGACTTCGTTCATGTAGCCGTTCGGGAACAGCGGACGGATCGGACGGTCGATCAGACGGGAGGTCAGGGTTTCCTTCTCGGAAGGACGGCCTTCGCGCTTGAAGAAACCGCCAGGAATTTTACCAACCGCGTAGGTCTTTTCCTGGTAGTTGACGGTCAACGGGAAAAAGCCCTGGCCCGGCTTGGGCTCTTTGGCGCCTACCACGGTACCCAGTACGGAAACGTCGTCGATAGAAACCAGCACGGCGCCGGTGGCTTGACGGGCGATGCGGCCGGTTTCCAGGGTGACGGTCTTGCCGCCGAGTTCAAATGTCTTCTTTACCGGATTCACGGTAACTCCTTATCAATAAAATTGTTCTGTTCATCTTCGTTGCGGCCGAGAATCCTGCATCCGGCCAGCGTTTGCCGATCCACAAGTCGATCACGATGACGAAAGGAGAAACCCGTCTGAAAGCTAACAGGCTGTTGTAAAACCCCGGACCTGGTTCGATTCCGGACGAACGGACTTGCCAGAAACAAGTAGGGTCCGTCTGCAACCAACCGCGCCGGGCCTTTCAACAACCTGCTATCAATTTCGGCTTTCGGTTACGACAGGGAGTCCTTCCAAAACACCGGACAAACCGGAGGCGGCACTGAGAGCGGAGCCGACTGACCACGATGCTGGCCGAGAGCGGTTCCACAGGAGAGAAGTACAGACGGCGGGAGGCCCGCCGCTTGCAAGCTGGAGCCCGGCAGGACTCCAGCTGGCCATCGTCCAATCCAGCGGGATTAGCGACGCAGACCCAGACGCTTGATCAGGTCAAGATAACGATCAGCGTTCTTGTTCTTCAGGTAGTCCAGCAGCTTACGACGCTGGTTAACCATCCGAATCAGGCCACGGCGGGAGTGGTGATCCTGCTTGTTAGCCTTGAAGTGGCCCTGCAGCTTATCGATGTTGGCGCTCAGCAGTGCAACCTGAACCTCAGGAGAACCGGTATCGCCTTCACCTTGCTGGAAGTCCTTAACGATCTGTGCCTTCTCGTTGGCAGAAAGTGCCATAACTCACCTCTTTGATTGCGATGCGATAACATTCGGCCGAACCGCGCATCTCTACAGCCCGGCTAGTTCAACCAGCGATCTCCTCGGAGGACAACGCTAGCTGTTTTGCACCAAACGGCGGGGCACGATCTTGCAGCCCTCACCTTCGGCAATGCTTTCACCCAGCCCCACAAACCGGTCAGGACCAAACAGCCGAACCAGCCCGGATGCCGGGAGACCCGGTATTCTAACCGGTTGTCCGTTCAATATCGACACCAACTGTTGCCCATCCAACCGCAGTTCCGGGAACATGGTAAGCGCCGCGTCCGGCGACGCCAACAGCCCGTCCAGACTCTCACCCTGCTCGCGCAGCGCTTCCAGCTGCTCCACCGGCCGGGCGTCCGCCAGGGTAAAGCCCGCTGCCAGGGTCCGCCGCAGAGCGGTGACGTGTGCGCCACAGCCAAGAGCTTCGCCAATATCCTCGACGAGGGAGCGAATGTAGGTGCCCTTGCTGCACTTCACCGCCAGGTCGATTTCTCCCTCGCGCACCGCCAGCAACGTCAGTTCGTAAATGGTCACCGGACGGGCCGGTCGTTCGATTTCAATGCCCTCGCGGGCGTACTCGTACAGCGGGCGGCCCTTGTGCTTCAACGCCGAGTACATCGATGGCACCTGATCGATCTCGCCCCGGAACCGCACAAGCACCGCCTCCACCGCGGCTTCGGTCAGCCCCGCTGGAACCGGCCTGCGGTCAACCACCTCACCTTCGCTATCGCCGGTTTCGGTACGCACCCCCAACTGGGCCGTGGTGACGTAGGCCTTGTCACTGTCCAGCATAACCTGGGAAAACTTGGTGGCTTCGCCGAAACACAGCGGCAGCACCCCGGTGGCCAGCGGATCGAGCGCACCGGTATGGCCGGCCTTGGCGGCCCCCATCAAGCCCTTGACCCGCTGCAGGATGCCATTGGAGGTGACGCCCTGGGGCTTGTCGATGACCAGTATGCCGCTGACGTTACGGCCTTTGCGTCGCCGACTCAATCCTCTGACTCCGAATCGTTGTCCCGGGAAACCGCTGGTTTGACGCCAACCGCCTGGTTGATCAGCGCGTCCATGCGACGACTCTTGCCGAGCAGGGTGTCGTAATGGAAGCGGAGCTGCGGTACCACCCGCAACTTCATGGCCCGACCCAGCTGGCCGCGAAGGAAACCGGCCGCCTTGGTCAGCACCGCGAGGGAATCTTTGACTTCCGGTGAAGCCTCGGTCAATTCCTCGGTGGTCAGCAGGGACACAAAAATATCGGCATAGCCGAGATCCCGGCTGACCTTCACCGCATTCACCGTGATCATTCCCAGCCGCGGGTCTTTGATTTCCCGCTGGATCATCTGGGCCAGCTCCCGCTGAATCTGATCGCCAATGCGATCGAGACGGCTAAATTCTCTTGGCATGGTATCGCCTGTCAGTCACACAGCTATTAACGGGAAACGTCCCGAGACCGGGACGTTTCCTGCGGGTAATCAGGGTTGCCGGCGGTTGCCTTAACCCTGGGATTCCAGCTTGCGCTCAACCTTGACGCGGTCGAACACCTCGATCTGGTCGCCCACTTTAACGTCGTAACCCTTAACGCCAATACCGCATTCCATGCCGTTACGGACTTCCTGGACGTCGTCCTTGAAGCGACGGAGGGACTCCAGCTCGCCCTCAAAGATCACCACGTTGTCACGCAGTACCCGGATTGGCTTGTTGCGGAACACGGTACCCTCGATCACCATACAGCCGGCCACCTGGCCAAACTTCGGTGAGCGGAAGGTGTCGCGCACCTCGGCGATACCAACAATCTCCTCCCGGAACTCTGGCGCCAACATGCCGGTCAGGGCCGCTTTCACATCATCGATCAGGTTATAGATGATGCTGTAGTAGCGCAGATCCAGACCTTCCTGCTCCACCAAACGCTTGGCGGAACCGTCGGCACGGACGTTGAAACCGAAAATGACGGAACCGGTGGCCAGCGCCAGGCTGACGTCGGTTTCGGCGATACCGCCGACACCGGAGGACACGATCTTGACCTGAACCTCATCGTTACCCAGATCCTGCAGGGCCTTGCTGATCGCTTCCAGAGAACCACGGACGTCGGTCTTGAGCACCACGTTGAGGTTCTTGACCTCGTCCTTGCCCATGTTCTCAAACATGTTTTCAAGCTTGGCCGCCTGCTGGCGCTGCAAGCGCTGCTCGCGCTCGCGGGTCTGGCGGAATTCCGCCAGTTCCTTGGCCTTGCGCTCGTCGGCCACGGCATAGAACTCGTCGCCGGCGTCCGGGGTACCGTTCAGACCGAGGATTTCCACCGGGATGGACGGACCCGCCTCACCCACCTGAGAACCGGTTTCATCCATCATGGCGCGGACCTTGCCGAAGAAGCCGCCGGCCACCACCATGTCGCCACGCTTCAGCGTTCCGTTCTGGACCAGTACGGTAGCCACAGAACCGCGACCGCGCTCAAGGCTGGATTCCACCACCACACCCTTGGCCGGAATGTCCGGAGAGGCCTCCAGTTCGAGAATCTCCGCTTGCAGAAGTACCGCTTCCAGCAGATCGTCGATGCCCAGACCGGTATGGGCGGACACCGGAATGAACTGAACGTCGCCGCCCCAGTCTTCCGGAATCACTTCCAGCGCGGACAGCTCATTCTTGATGCGATCCGGATCCGCCTCTTCCTTATCCATCTTGTTGATGGCGACCACCAGCGGCACACCGGCTGACCGCGCGTGCTGTACCGCCTCTTTGGTTTGCGGCATAACGCCGTCGTCGGCCGCCACTACCAGGATAACGATGTCGGTGCACTGGGCACCCCGGGCGCGCATGGCGGTGAACGCAGCGTGGCCAGGGGTGTCCAGGAAGGAAACCATGCCGTGATCGGTGTCCACATGGTAGGCACCGATGTGCTGGGTAATGCCTCCGGATTCACCAGCGGCGACCTTGGTGCGGCGGATGTAATCCAGCAGCGAGGTCTTGCCGTGGTCAACGTGTCCCATAACACTGACCACCGGGGCCCGCTTGCGCTTCTCACCAGTCTCGGACTGGATCGAGCTCAGCACTTCCTCTTCGTAGGCGTCTTCGCTAACGGTTTTCGCCTTGTGGCCCAATTCTTCGGTGACCAGCACCGCGGTTTCCTGATCCAGCGACTGGTTGATGGTCGCCATGACGCCCATGCCCATCAGGGTTCTAATCACATCCGCCGCCTTGACGGCCATGCGTTGCGCCAAATCGCCTACGGAGATGGTCTCGGGAATTTCAACTTCTCTAACCATTGGCTTGGTTGGCCTCTCGAATCCGTGACGCTTCTCTTTGGGTTTCTTTTTGGCACGCAGGGGCTTACGCAACGTTGTGTCATCTTCGTCCTCGGAGATGACCACTGGCTCATCCACCGGACGATTACGCGGGCCGCGATGCCCTGCCGATTTCTTCTTCGGCTTGCCATCCTCGCTGTCATCACCGCGCTCGCGCACCTTGTCCTTTTTCTTCTTGGCCTTGCGATCTTTGGCATCGGCGTCCACTGGCGGCACCGGCACCTCGTCCTGCACGGGCTCCGCCTCGGCAGCGGCTGCTTCCTGGGGCTCTTCCACCGGTGCCGCCGGTTCGGCTTCAGGCGTAGGCGCAACCTCTGGAGCCGCCTGCGGCGCGGATTCCACCGGCGTCACGACATCTTCGGCCTGGGCCGCTACCGGCTGCTGAACGTCGGCCTCTTCCGGCTTGGCGGCTTCGACCTCAGGCTGCACTTCCGCCCGTTTGACATAGGTACGGCGTTTACGTACTTCGACATTTACCGTTTTCGCACGCCCCGCCGCACCACCGGTCTTGAGGGTGGTGGTGGTTTTGCGCTTCAGGGTAATTTTTCTCGGCTCGGCATCGGACTCGCCGTGCGTCTTTCTCAAAAAGGCCAACAGCTGCTGCTTCTCATCGCTGGTCACCGAATCATCTTCCGAACGGGCCTGCAAGCCCGCTTCGACGATCTGGCGCAGCAAACGATCCACGGGAGCGCCTACGTCCTCGGCCAGTTGTTTTACCGTTACTTCTGACATACTGGTCCTCCTCCCGATTAAGCCTGGTCCTGGAACCAGGGCGCACGTGCGGTCATGATCAGCTGACCGGCACGCTCTTCATCCATTCCGTCAATTTCGAGCAAGTCGTCTACGGACTGCTCGGCGAGATCTTCCATCGTGCGGACGCCCATGCCCGCGAGCTTGAACGCCAGGGCACGATCCATGCCGTCCATTTCGAGCAAGTCGTCGGCCGGCTCGGCACCCTCAAGGGCTTCTTCGTTGGCCAGGGCCTGATTCAACAGGACATCCTTGGCGCGCCGACGCAACTCACTCACGGTGTCTTCGTCGAAGCCCTCGATCGCCAGCATCTCTTCCATGGGCACGTAGGCCACTTCCTCGATGGAGGTAAACCCTTCTTCAATCAGCACACCGGCAAATTCTTCATCGACGTCCAGGTTGGCGGTGAAGTGCTCCAGCAGGCGATCGTATTCCTGCTGCTGACGCTCACCGGCCTCTTCTTCGGTCATCACATTCAGGGTCCAGCCGGTCAGCTCACTGGCGAGACGGACGTTCTGGCCGTTGCGACCGATGGCCTGGGCCAGGTTGTCCTCGGCCACCGCCACTTCCATGGTGTTGCGGTCTTCATCCATCACAATGGAGGCGACTTCCGCCGGCGCCATGGCGTTGATGACCAGCTGGGCCGGGTTGTCGTCCCAAAGTACGATATCCACACGCTCGCCACCGAGTTCGTTGGACACCGCCTGCACCCGGGAACCCCGCATGCCGACACAGGCACCCACGGGATCGATGCGGCGATCGTTGGTCTTCACCGCGATCTTGGCCCGGGAGCCCGGATCCCGGGCGGCACCGCGAATCTCAATCAGTTCTTCGGCAATTTCCGGAACTTCGATGCGGAACAGCTCCACCAGCATGGCCGAGTCGGTGCGACTTAGGATCAACTGGGGTCCACGATGATCGGTACGGATATCCTGTAACAGGGAACGCACCCGGTCCCCCATGCGGAAGGTTTCCCGCGGGATCAGCTGATCACGGGGCAGCAGGGCCTCGGCGTTGCCACCAAGGTCGACGATGACATTGTCACGGGTCACCTTCTTGACGGTGCCGGACACCAGCTCGCCAACCCGGTCACGGTAGCTGTCGACGATCTTGGAACGCTCGGCTTCCCGCACCTTCTGGAAAATGATCTGTTTTGCGGCCTGGGCGCCGATACGGCCAAAGGCGACGGATTCCACTTTTTCTTCGTGGGTATCTCCGGGCTGGAGCGCGGTGTCGATCTCTTCCGCTTCCTGCATCGTCAGCTCAGTGCCGAGGGCAGGAACGGCGTCGTTGTCGACCACCAACCAACGACGGAAGGTCTCGTACTCTCCGGTACGACGATCGATGGCGACACGAATATCGGCCTCTTCATCTTCGTAGCGCTTTTTAGCAGCGGTTGCGAGTGCCAGCTCAATTGCCTCAAAGATGACATCCTTTTCAACACCCTTCTCGTTAGAGACGGTTTCAACAACCAGCAAGATCTCTTTACTCATTGAATTACCCTGCCCTTTACCAAATAAACTCGCAGTCAGACGAAATTACTCGAATACCGGAACGATATGCGCCCGCTCGATGCTGTCGAACGGCAGGAGGTATTCATGATCGTCGACGATCACCACCACATCCTGACCTTCGATGCCTTTCAGCAAGCCCTGAAATTTGCGGCGTCCTTCAAACGCCATGCGCAGACGAAGCTGCACCTGATGGCCGGCGAACGCCTGATACTGTTCCAGGCGAAACAGTGGCCGGTCCATACCCGGCGAAGACACCTCGAGGGTGTATTCGGTCTGGATGGGGTCCTCCACATCCAGCACCCCGCTAACCTGACGACTGACTTTCTCACAGTCATCCACACTGATGCCCGCTTCGGCATCGATAAAAATCCGGAGCTTGGAGTGATGCCCGCGTGACTGGAACTCCAGTCCCCAGAACTCATACCCCAGACCTTCAACCACCGGCTGGAGCATAGTTTCAAGTTTGTTTAGCTTCGCTGACAAGGCAATTACCTTCTCTGTTACCGTCTTCCGTTACCGGAAATAAAAAAAGGGCTGTAAATCAGCCCTTTTTACGCACCAGGGCCCTAGCGCCAGGCCCCTAATCAAAAAGCCCCTAACAATGAGACTGCGTGAAACCATGCGCACTCGGCGCTTCACGCGGCCTCATAGGGGCCTTTTGTAGCAAGAACTTACGGAAAGCCGCGCGTCAACGCATTCCGCAGACAGACACCTGGCCTGTCATTCGCGGCGGCTTCCCTCGCAAGCTCACTTACGCAGAAACCCGCCACGACAGTCGCCGGAGTATAAGTACCCGGACGCCACTGGTCAAGGACTGACCAAAAAAAACGGCTTGGTAACCCAAGCCGTTTCTTATAATGGTGCCGAAGGCCGGACTTGAACCGGCACGGCTTACGCCACTACCCCCTCAAGATAGCGTGTCTACCAATTCCACCACTTCGGCAAAAAACGTTATTCAAGCTCTGGCAGGCCGTCACCAGCCACCGGCTCTTCCAAATTCACAGCGCCCTCTTCAAGGGCCGGGCCCTGCTCGGCCGACGCCGGCACTTCCTCGACAACCGGAATGCCCGCTTCGCCAGCCACATCGGCGCGCTGCTTGGCAAAAATCGCCAGAGAAAAACTGGTCACAAAGAACACAATGGCCAAAAAGGTGGTCGTCCGAGTCAGAAAGCTTCCGCTACCCTGACTACCAAACACCGTTTGTGAGGCGCCACCACCAAAGGCAGCACCGGCATCGGCACCCTTGCCTTGCTGGATCAGCACCAGACCCACCAGCGCCACCGCGATCACCACGTGCACAACGACAACCAGCGTTTCCAACCAATCCATAACGACTCTCTGTAAACCTTGTATTCGTTTGCAGCGGAACCGGGCGCCTTACACTGCGCCGCAAATCCGGACAAAGTCATCCACTTTCAGGGACGCCCCGCCTATGAGTCCGCCGTCGATATCCGGCTGAGCAAACAACTCGGCCGCATTATCTGGCTTTACGCTGCCTCCGTAAAGCAGAGGCAACTGCTCGGCAGGAGCACCCAGCTCTGCCAACAGGGCACGCATGGCAGCATGCATACCCTGAGCATCCGCCGCTGTGGCGGTCTGCCCGGTCCCTATGGCCCATACCGGCTCATAGGCAACCACAATCTTTTCCCACTGCGTCCCTGAGACACTCGCCAGGGCGATCCGGATCTGCTGAGCCACAACCGCCTCGGCATCTCCCGCCTCACGCTGCGCCAGGGTCTCGCCGACACAGAGCATGACATTCAGTCCGGACTCCAGCACTCGCGCCACCTTCTCAGCAACCGCTTCGTCGCTTTCACCGAAGTACTGACGGCGCTCAGAATGTCCGACCAACACGTATTGACATCCAATGTCGGCGGCCATGTCGGCGGAGATTTCACCGGTGTAGGCGCCAGACTGCCAACGAGCGGCGTTCTGCAAGCCCAGAGCGAGACCGGACTCACCCAACTGGCGCTGAACATCGCGCAAGTAAAGTGCGGGTGGAATAATAACAACCTCGACACCTTTATCAAGCCCAGAAAGACCTGATTTAACACCACCAACCAACACCTCAACCATGTCGGTCGAGCCATTCATTTTCCAGTTGGCAGCTACAATAGTACGGCGCATATCAGCCCCCTAACACCAGGGAGGCCGAACTATACAGCAGTCCGGCACCTCAAACAACCGCCAATGCCAATCAAATCACGCCTTTGATTGGCGCACGACGTCGGCCAGCTCCTCGGCAACCCGAGCAATGCGCTCGCCGTCCTCACCTTCCGCCATGACGCGAATCAGCGGCTCGGTTCCCGATGCCCGCAGCAACACGCGCCCGGCCGCGCCGAGTTCGGCCTCCGCGTGGCGCACCGCCTGGGCGATATCGGCCCGCTCCAGCGGATCAAACCGCTGCGCCACCTTCACGTTGATCATGGTCTGGGGCAGCTTGCTCATCTCGCGCTTCAGCTCCGATAGCGTTCGCCCGGCGCGCCAACCGGCTACCAGCACCTGCAGCGCGGAGACGATGCCATCGCCCGTGCTGGTGCGATCACGAATCACCAGATGGCCGGAGCCTTCTCCGCCCAATACCCAGTCGTTATGGACCAGGCGCTCCATCACATAGCGATCGCCCACCTTGGCCCGCTCGAATGGGATGCCCCGCTCACGGAGCGCCAACTCCACCCCCAGGTTGGTCATCAGGGTACCGACCACGCCACCTTTGAGCTTGCCCGAGTCCTGACGCTCGGCCGCGATGATGTACAGCAACTCATCGCCATCCACCTCGGAGCCGTCACGATCCACCATCAGCACCCGGTCGCCATCGCCATCAAAGGCAATGCCCAGGTCCGCGCTCCGCTCGACCACAGCCGCCTGCAACGCCTGCAGGTGGGTAGAGCCGACCCCCAGGTTGATGTTGAGCCCGTCCGGCTCGGTACCGATCACCGTCACCCGGGCGCCCAGCTCGCGAAACACCTTGGGGGCAACGTGGTAGGTTGCGCCGTGAGCACAATCCAACACGATGTGCATGCCTTCCAGGGTAAATTCATTGGGCACGGTGCTCTTGCAGAACTCCACATATCGCCCGGGCGCATCATCCACCCGGAAGGCCTTGCCCAGCTCGCCGGAATCCGCCACCTCAACAGCGCAATCCAGCCAGCGCTCAATCTCCGACTCCAGAGCGTCGTCCAGCTTGGTGCCGGCAGCGGAGAAAAACTTGATGCCGTTGTCGTGATGCGGGTTGTGGGAGGCGCTAATGACAATGCCCGCGGACGCACGAAAGGTCCGGGTCAGGTAGGCAATGGCCGGGGTCGGCATCGGACCCAACAGCTTCACGTCGACGCCCGCCGCCGACAGCCCCGCCTCCAGGGCCGACTCGAACATGTAACCGGACAGCCGGGTATCCTTGCCGATCAGCACGCTGTTGCGCTGACCCTTGCGCTTGAACGTCTGACCGGCCGCCCAGCCGAGACGCAACATGAATTCCGGCGTAATGGGAAATTCCCCTACCCGGCCACGGATACCGTCCGTGCCAAAATACTTCCGGCCTGTCATTGACCCGCCTCCTCCATTGCCGCCACTACCTTGACGGCATCTACAGTTTCACCGACATCATGCACCCGTATGACGGACGCTCCTTTCAATGCCGATATTGTCGCGACTGCCAGGCTCGCCGGCAACCTTTCCGACACTTCCCGACCGGTGATATGGCCCAACATGCTTTTGCGGGACATGCCCACCAGCAACGGATAACCCAGTACCTGCAACCGCTCCAGGGCTGCCAGCAGCTTCAGGTTATGGGCCAGCGTCTTGCCAAAGCCGAATCCGGGGTCCAGCAAAATCCGGTCGGAAGGGATGCCTGCCTGTTCCGCCACCCGCACCCGATCCATCAGAAAACCACTCACCTCCCGCAACACACTCTGGTAACTGGGGCGCGCCTGCATATCCTCCGGCTGCCCCTGCATATGCATCAGACACACCGGCAATCCGGTCTCAAGCGCCGCCTCAACGGCGCCATCCCGCTGCAACGCCCGCACGTCATTGATTAGTCCTGCGCCCAAACGCGCGGCTTCCCGAAACACCTCAGGGGTACTGCTGTCCACGGAAATCACCACATCCAGTTCGCGGGCAATGGCCTCGACCACCGGGCAGACCCGGTCCAGCTCTTCCTGAACCGACACCGGATCCGCACCAGGGCGGGTGGACTCGCCCCCCACATCGATAAAGGCAGCGCCCTGCGCCACCATTTTCCGGGCCCGCAGCAAGGCCGCATCCACGGAAGTGAACCGACCACCATCAGAGAACGAATCCGGAGTGACGTTGAGAACTCCCATGACATGGCACTTCGCCATATCCAGCTCCCGACCCGCAAATTTCATCAGCATTCCGTCACTCTCCCGGCGTGTTCGCCCTAAAGCCCCAATTCATGGCACAACTCATGGCACAACAAAAAAGAAACGCCGCCCCTTGGGGCGGCGCCTGGATAGTCACTGACCACGGTGTTCGGCGTCAGTGCTCTCCCGCAGGACGGCCAACGCTACCCGGTTTGCGGTCATCACTGCCGACCTTGTCAGCGGCGGGTTCCTCCACCGTTACGCCGCCGCTGGGACCACTGTCACCCCAGCCCTTGGGTGGACGCGGCGTACGCCCTTCCATGATGTCGTCGATCTGGTGACGGTCGATGGTTTCATACTTCATCAACGCATCCGCCATCACATCAAGCTTGTCCCGGTTGTCGATCAACAGCTGGCGCGCCTTTTCGTAGCACTCATCGATGATGTTGCGAACCTCTTCATCAATGCGCTGCGCCGTTTCCGGCGAGTAGACGGTGTGGGCCTGACTGGCAGCCCGACCCAGGAACGGCTCCTCGCTGTCGGTGTCGTACTGCAGCGGCCCCAGCTTCTCGGACAGTCCCCAACGGGTCACCATGTTACGGGCCAGGCTGGTGGCCCGCTCGATATCGTTCGACGCCCCGGTGGTGACCCCCTCGAAACCGAGGGTCAGCTCTTCGGCAATCCGGCCGCCGAACAGGCTGCAGATAGAGCTGATCAGATACCGCTTGGAATGACTGTACTTGTCTTCCTCCGGCAGGAACATGGTCACCCCCAGCGCTCGGCCACGGGGAATGATACTCACCTTGTACACCGGATCATGCTCTGGCATCAGCCGGCCGACGATGGCGTGGCCTGCCTCATGGTAGGCGGTGTTCCGCTTTTCCTTCTCATTCATCACCATGGACTTCCGCTCGGCGCCCATCATGATCTTGTCCTTGGCCAGCTCCAGCTCCTCCATGGAGACCAAACGCTGGTTGCGACGGGCGGCAAACAACGCCGCCTCGTTGATCAGGTTGGCCAGATCGGCACCGGAGAATCCGGGCGTGCCGCGGGCAATCACTGCCGGATCGATGCCATCCGCCAGCGGCACTTTTTTCATGTGTACCTTGAGAATCTGCTCGCGACCGATAATGTCCGGAAGGCTGACCACCACCTGACGGTCAAAACGGCCTGGACGCAGCAGCGCCGGGTCCAGCACATCCGGTCGGTTGGTGGCGGCAATAACGATGACGCCCTCATTGCCTTCGAAACCGTCCATTTCCACCAGCAACTGGTTCAGGGTCTGCTCACGCTCGTCGTGACCGCCCCCCATACCGGCGCCACGATGACGACCGACGGCGTCGATCTCGTCAATGAAGATGATGCACGGGCTCTGCTTCTTGGCCTGCTCAAACATATCGCGTACCCGGGACGCGCCCACGCCCACGAACATTTCCACGAAGTCGGAGCCGGAGATGGAGAAGAACGGCACCTTGGCCTCGCCCGCAATGGCCTTGGCCAGCAGGGTCTTACCGGTACCCGGCGGGCCCACCATCAGCACACCCTTGGGAATCCGGCCACCCAGACGCTGAAACTTGCTTGGATCACGGAGGAAATCGACAATTTCCTTGACGTCTTCCTTGGCCTCATCGACCCCGGCGACGTCCGAGAAAGTGGTCTTGATCTGATCTTCGCTCATCAGACGGGCCTTGCTCTTGCCAAACGACATGGGCCCTTTACCACCGCCGCCGCCCTGCATCTGCCGCATGAAGAACACGAACAACGCGATGATAATCAGGATCGGGAAGGCCGCTACCAGCAACTGGGTCCAGAGACTCTGGCGCTCGGGCTCTTTACCGACGACTTCCACCTGGTTCGCCAGCAGGTCATCCATCAGCTTGTTGTCCGGCACCTGCGGCCGAATGGTCTGGAAACGCGAGCCATCGCCCCGGGTACCCTGAATCTCCAGGCCATCGATCGTGACCTGACGTACCTGTCCCTGCTGTACCATCTGCACAAACTGGGAATAATTAACCTGCTGACCGCTGGTCGTTGGTGAAAAATTCTGAAACACCATCAGCAGCACGGCGGCTATGATCAGCCAAAGAACCAGATTTTTTGCCATATCGTTCAAGGATCGTCACCTGTGAATTGAAAGACCAGATCGCCAGCAGCACCGGAAGAACAGCCTTTATCGACACCTTACACCAATTTTACGCCCAACCACCACACTCGACCCATCCGTATCGACCGAGTGATCGGCATTTCGTCCCCTACCGCCAGGAAGCAGCCGTTAAATCCCTTGCACACCGGGTAGATTTCCCGCGACCGCGGCCATACCACTCATATTGGGTGCCATATCGGAAATTACAACGTCTGCCCGTCGATCTTCGAGCTGGTCCAGCTCAATCAGCTTGTAACTGGCCCGGGAACGATGGCCTTCAGCCTGGGACTTTTTGACCCAAGCGTCATCGAAATGTTCCTTGAGCCAACGTCCTCTGGATTATGAATGCGCCCACTGCCACCCCCAGGGTGACCTGACGGTAGGTGGATTCGGCGATTTCACCACCTACCGGATCTGATACAATCGCCCAATTATAAGGGTTTGACGGCCCCAGTGCCGCTGACGATTTTTTTATGATACCGATTAAAGGATTTCATCATGAGCCTGTCGCCTGAACAGCGCCGCCAGTACCGGGCGATTGCCCACAACCTCAAACCGGTGATCATCATCGGCGACAAGGGGCTGACCGAGGGTCTTCAGCAGGAGCTGGATCGCGCCCTCGAAGACCATGAGCTGATCAAGGTCAAGGTGGCCCACCCGGACCGGGACGCCCGCCGCGAGGCCATCGACGCCCTGTGCCAGGAGGCCGGCGCCCAGCTGGTGCAGACCATCGGCAAGATTGCGGTCATCCTGCGCCGCGCCAAGAAGCCCAACCCCAAGCTGTCGAACCTGTTGCGCAATCGCAGCTGATCGCAACGGCAAAAAAAAAACCGGCATCGGGGACCCTGATGCCGGTTTTCTTTTAACTGCCCCGCCGCAGCGAGCGGGGCAAAGAGCGCCTCAGAGGTGCTCCACCTCCTCGATCTCGTACTCTACGGTGCCCGAGGGCACACGCACAGCCACCACATCGCCTTCGTTCTTGCCAATCAGGGCACGGGCAATGGGCGAGGACACGGAAATCTTGCCAGCCTTGATATCGGCCTCGTCCTCACCACAGATCTGGTACTTCACCTGCTCCTCGGTATCGATGTTGAGCAGCTGAACCGTCACCCCGAACACTACCTTGCCGGTGTTCTCCATGGTAGTCACATCAATGACCTGGGCGGACGACAGCTTGCCTTCGATCTCCTGGATACGGCCCTCGATGAAGCTCTGCTGCTCCCGCGCTGCATGGTATTCGGCGTTCTCCTTGAGATCGCCGTGCTCGCGGGCCTCGGCGATGGCTTCAATTACCCGGGGCCGCTCGACGCTCTTCAGCTGCTGCAGTTCCTCGCGAAGGCGGATTTCACCCGCTTTGGTCATGGGTACACGAGTTGTCATAACTTACTTTCCTGCGTGCAGGTCCTGCAGGCGGCGAACCGTCCGCTCCGGACCAAAATTAATGGCGCGACAGAGGGCATCGCCACCTGCCAGCGTCGTGGTGTAGGTCACCTTGGACTGCAAGGCCGACTGACGGATCTGGGCCGAGTCGGCAATGGCCTTGCGCCCTTCGGTCGTATTGATGATCAACTGCACCTGACCGTTCTTGATGGCATCAACAATGTGGGGACGACCTTCCCGCACCTTGTTCACCTGCTCCACTTCAACGCCTGCCTCGCGCAGCGCCTTGGCGGTGCCGGTGGTGGCAATCAGCTTGAAGCCGGCGGCAATCAGCTCCTTGGCAACGGCAGCGGCGCCGCCCTTGTCGACATCACGCACGGAAATAAAGGCGGTGCCCTTCTCCGGCAAGCGTTCGCCCACAGCCAAAGCGGCCTTGGCAAAGGCTTCGTCGAAGGTGTCGCCCAGGCCCATGACCTCGCCGGTGGACTTCATTTCCGGCCCCAGGATCGGGTCGACCGCCGGGAACTTGTTGAACGGGAAGACCGACTCCTTCACGGCGAAGTATGACGGCACGATTTCCTTGGTGAAGCCCTGCTCAGCCAGCGACTTGCCGGCCATGCAGCGGGCCGCGACCTTGGCCAGCGACTGGCCGATGGCCTTGGACACGAACGGCACCGTACGGGAAGCCCGCGGGTTGACCTCGATCACATAGATCTCGCCGTCCTGCCAGGCCAGCTGCACGTTCATCAGGCCGACCACTTCCAGCTCGATGGCCATCTTGCGCACCGCATCGCGCATCTGATCCTGGACGTCCTGCGGCAGGGTGTAGGGCGGCAGCGAACACGCGGAGTCACCGGAGTGCACGCCCGCCTGCTCGATGTGCTGCATGATCCCGCCGATCACCACATCCTTGCCGTCGCAGATGGCATCGATATCCACCTCGATGGCGGCATTGAGGAAGAGGTCCAGCAACACCGGACTGTCATTGGACACCAGCACGGCGTTGCGCATGTAGCGCACCAGCTCTTCCTCGTTGTAGACGATTTCCATCGCCCGGCCACCCAGCACGTAGGATGGCCGCACCACCAATGGGTAGCCTATTTCGCGGGCCGCCAGCACGCCCTCTTCATGACTGCGAACGGTAGCATTGTTGGGCTGCAGCAGTCCCAGACGGGAAATCATCTGCTGGAACCGCTCCCGGTCTTCGGCACGGTCGATGGCATCCGGGCTGGTACCGATGATGGGCACACCGGCCGC
>JBFHLR010000045.1:0-18209 GCA_041594735.1 Marinobacter sp. | reverse complement strand
CCGGTGACCCGCGAGCGGAACGCCAGGAAGCCGAACACCAGCGCCAGCAGGCCCGGCGCCAGCAGCACCATCGCGAAGGCGAACCAGGCCATGTCGAAGCCGTGCCAGAACCAGGGCAGTTCCTGCCAGTTCAGGAACACCATGAAGTCCGGCAGCACCGGGTCGCCGTAGACACCACGATCACCGATCTGGCGCATCAGGTACATGCCCATGGCGTAGCCGCCGAGGGCGAAGAAGGCGCCGTGGCCCAGGCTGAGGATGCCGAGGAACCCCCAGACCAGGTCAACGGCCACCGCCAGCAGGGCGTAGCACAGGTACTTGCCCAGCAGGGTGACGGTGTAGGCGCTGACGTGCAGGGCGTGGCCTTCCGGGAACACCAGGTGCAGCAGGGTAACCAGCGCGACGGCACCAAACAGAATGCCGAGGAACAGTTGCGTGGAGCGCTCGTTGAACGGGCGCAGCAGCCACGGCTTGGACGTATTCAGTGTAGATGCAACCATGACTTATCCTTCGGCAGCCCGGCCCTTCTGCGGGAACAGTCCGCGCGGGCGTTTCTGGATGAACAGGATGATGAAGACCAGCACCACGATCTTCGCCAGGACCGCACCGGCCCAGGGTTCCAGCACCTGATTGATGGTGCCGAGTGAGAGACCGGCGACCAGGGTGCCCCAGAGGTTGCCGACGCCGCCGAACACCACCACCATGAACGAATCGATGATGTAGCTCTGGCCCAGGTTCGGGCCGACGTTGGTGATCTGCGACAGCGCCACCCCGGCCAGACCGGCCACGCCGGAACCGAGGCCGAAGGTGAGGATATCGACCCGGGTGGCCTTGATGCCCATGGAACGGGCCATGGCACGGTTCTGGGTCACGGCGCGCACTTCCAGACCGAGGCGGGTCTTGCGCATGATCAGCATCAGCCCGGCGAACACCACCAGGGCGAAGCCGATGACGTACAGGCGGTTGAGGGTCAGCGACAGCGCTTCGTTCACCATCAGCGAGCCACTCATCCATTCCGGGGTCACCACGGTGCGGTTGAGCGGGGAGATCACGGTGCGTACCAGTTGTTGCAGGATCAGGCTGACGCCGAAGGTGGCCAGCAGGGTCTCCAGCGGACGGCCCTTGAGGTGCTGGATCACGCTGCGTTCGATGGCGATGCCCGCCAGCGCCGCCACCAGGAATCCGGCCGGGATCGACAGGATCAGCGCCAGACCGGGCTGGCCCGGCAGCAGTTGCTGCATGCCCCAGGTGGTGTAGGCGCCGAGCATGATCAGCTCGCCGTGGGCCATGTTGATCACCCCCATGACGCCGAAGGTGATGGCCAGGCCGATGGCCGCCAGCACCAGTACGGAGCCGAGGGAGAGGCCGAAGTACAGGGTCTCGGCGGCGCTGTTGAGCTTCAGTTTGGTTTCGATGCTTTCCAGAGCCTTGGTAGCAGCCGCCGCCAGTTCGGCGTCGTCGCTTTGGGCGGCGTTGTTGAGGGCCACCCGGGCCTGGGCGTTGAGGCTGCCGGACAGTACGGCGACGGCGTTAATATCGCCCTGCCCCACCCGATAGATGGCGCGGGCTTCTTGCAGGGCGCTGCGCACATCGCTGTCGGTTTCGGAGGCCAGCAGGGTGCCGATCTGTTCGGCCAAGGCGGCGTCCACTTCGCCCTTGAGCGCACGGGCAGCAGCCAGCCGGGTGTCGGCGTTGGCCACGGTCAGATCGATGACCGAGAGAATGCCATCCAGCTCTTTGCGGATGGCGTTGTTGATTCGGATGTTGTCCAGGTCACGGCGGGAGACTTCGCCGAGGGACTCGCCACTGAGGGCGTCGGCCACGGTCCAGTTACGGCCGCGGTTGGACAGTACGATGACGAACTGGCCGCTGTCTTCGATGCGGCTCAGTTTGCCATTGGCAAAGGCTTCCAGCCAGCCTCGGGCACGTTCGTCTCCACTGCCTGCGATGTCTGCGATCACATCTTTTTTCTGGGAAGCGGGGGAATCGGCCAGTGCCTGCAACAGCGCCGTTGCTTCGCTGTCGGTGGTTTGCGCCTGGGCCACCGGGGCCAGGATCAGCAGACCGAACAGCAGCAGGCTGGTGAGCGATCGGAGGATGCTCATGGGTGTCTTCCTGTGAGTTGGGTATCGGGTGCGTTGTTGGCGGTAACGCGGTCGTGAAACGGGCACCCCCGAAGAGGTGCCCGCGACTTCACTCGAGGTGTTGAAACTTATTCGGCAGCCACTTCCGCGGCGCCACCACAGCTATGGGTGACCACGTTGTAGTTGCCGCACTCCAGCGGCTTGCGCCAGTCACTGATCAGGTCCTTGGAACCCGGCAGGAAGTCAGACCAGGCGTCGCCAGCCACGGTGGACGGAGTCTCCCAGACCACGGAGAACTGGCCGTTGTCCTGGATCTCGCCGATCAGCACCGGCTTGGTGATGTGGTGGTTCGGCATCATGGTGGCGTAGCCGCCGGTCAGGTTCGGCACGGTGACGCCGATGATGGATTCCTTGACCGCGTCCACCTCGGCAGAGCCGGCTTTCTCAACCGCTTCCACCCACATGTTGAAGCCGATGTAGTGGGCTTCCATCGGGTCGTTGGTGACGGCTTCCTCGTTGCCGGTGTAGTCCACCCAGGCGTCGATGAAGTCGTAGTTGGCGTCGGCATCTACGCTCATGAAGTAGTTCCAGGCGGCCAGGTGGCCCACCAGCGGCGCGGTGTCGATGCCCGAGAGTTCCTGCTCACCCACGGAGAAGGCCACCACCGGGATGTCAGAGGCGGCAATGCCCTGGTTGCCCAGCTCGCGGTAGAACGGCACGTTAGCGTCACCGTTGATGGTGGAGACCACTGCGGTCTTCTTGCCTTCGCTACCGAACTGCTTGATGTCGGCAACGATGGACTGCCAGTTGGAGTGACCGAACGGGGTGTAGTTGATCATGATGTCGTCTGCGGCCACGCCATGATCCTTGAGGTAGGTTTCGAGGATCTTGTTGGTGGTGCGGGGGTAGACGTAATCGGTGCCCGCCAGTACCCAGCGCTCAACGCCGATTTCGTTCATCAGGTAGTCCACCGCCGGAATGGCCTGCTGGTTGGGCGCGGCGCCGGTGTAAAACACGTTTTCGGAGGACTCCTCACCCTCGTACTGCACCGGGTAGAACAGCAGGCCGTTCAGCTCTTCCACCACCGGCAGCACCGACTTGCGGGAGACCGAGGTCCAGTTGCCGAAAATCACGTCAACTTCTTCTTTCTCCAGAAGCTCACGGGCTTTTTCGGCGAACAGCGGCCAGTTGGAGGCGGGGTCGACCACCACCGGCTCAAGCTGGCGGCCCAAGACACCGCCTTCCTCGTTCTGCTTCTCGATCAGCATCAGCATGGTGTCTTTCAGGGTGGACTCACTGATGGCCATGGTGCCGGACAGGGAGTGGAGGATACCGACCTTGATGGGATCTTCGGCAGCCAAGGCGTGCATGGAGACTGAGAGGGCGAGTGCGGAGAGACCAAGTTTCAGGTTTTTCTTAATTAACATGTCGTGCGTCCTTTTCCTGGTTGGAATCAATACGAATGCATTAACGGCCGAAGTTTCTGCATCAGCTGTTCCAAAATGCCACAACATCATTATTTTTCAGATACTTGCGTTGTATACAAGTTTTCATCACTAGATCTACCTGGTGGTTCCTGCACCAATTCAAGTCACCACAAACCACTTAAAGGCTCTTGAATGAACCGTTTCGGAGATCTTCCCCCCCTTTAAACAAAGCGATAACCATTTAATATTCATAATGTTATCTAGATATCGATAATTTTTCCGAGGCTGAAGGCAAACCGCCCCTGCCCCTGAAACAACTTGGTGCCATTGCACCCCATTGGTGCAAAACACATCCAGGCCGGACACTCGAAAAACATACATCTTATTGTTTTAAAACAGGTTAAATGAGCTTATAGAGAATGGCACAGGGATTGCCCCTATCGCCCCATCAAACCGGCTGTATACAAGATATCAGCACGCAACAGCCCATGAACAAGACCGCCAGACATCACCCGGCGCCAAAACGAATAACCTGACAAACGATGCCCGAAGGTCGCTGAAAACAGCGCTAGGGAACGCCGGCGGGGCCACTCAAGCGCCATCTAGGAACGTTACTGAATGTTCAACACCGTACTGATCGCAAACCGGGGCGAGATTGCCGTTCGCATACTGCGAACCCTAAAGCGACTGGGAATCCGCAGCGTATGCGTATACGCCCGCGAGGACCGCCACAGCCCGCACGTCACCCTGGCGGATGAAGCTATCGAGCTGTCCGGCCAGAGCGTGGCCGAAACCTACATGGATACACAACAGGTTCTGGCAGCGGCCCAACAGAGCGGGGCGGAAGCGATTATTCCAGGCTACGGATTTCTTTCGGAGAATGCCGATTTTGCCGAAGCTTGCGCCGCAGCCGGCTTCACCTTTGTCGGCCCCACCCCGGCTCAGATACGAACCTTTGGCCTCAAGCATTCCGCCCGGGCCGCTGCCAAGTCGGCGGCCGTGCCCCTGCTTCCCGGTAGTGGCCTGCTTGCGTCGCTGGATGAGGCGCTGGAAACGGCAGACCAGTTAGGCTACCCGGTGATGCTGAAGACAACCGCCGGCGGCGGCGGCATTGGCCTGAGTCATTGCCGAGACGCCAATGAGCTGCGTCAGGCCTACGAAACCGTAAAGCGCCAGGGACAGCAGTTTTTTGGTAACGGCGGAGTCTTTCTGGAGCGCTACATCCCCCGGGCGCGCCATGTTGAAATCCAGATCTTCGGCGATGGCGCAGGACAGGTCATTACCCTGGGCGACCGGGACTGCTCACTGCAGCGCCGACATCAGAAAGTGATCGAGGAAACCCCCGCTCCCAATCTGCCCGAGTGTATTCGCCAAGCCATGGCGGATGCCGCCATTGCGCTAGGCCAATCGGTTCAGTACCTCTCAGCCGGTACCGTAGAATTCGTTTACGACACCGACCGCGAAGAAATGTATTTTCTGGAAGTGAACACCCGCCTGCAGGTGGAACATCCGGTGACCGAGGAAGTAACCGGTATCGATCTGGTGGAATGGATGCTGAGGACCGCCGCCGGCGAAGGCCCGGATCTGGCCCGCCCTGCGCCGCCCCAGACCGGTACCGCAATCGAGGTTCGGCTGTATGCGGAAGATCCCCTGCACGACTTCATGCCCTGCCCTGGTGAACTGACAGAAGTAGTTTGGCCCGAAACCAGCGCACGCATCGATACCTGGGTGGAATCCGGTTCGGAGATCTCTACCCGTTACGACCCGCTTCTGGCCAAGCTGATTGTGCATGGCAACACTCGCACTCAGGCCCTGCAGCACTTGGAATATGCCCTGGAAGCCACCCGGTTGATGGGCATCGCCACTAATCTGGATTACCTGCGCCAGGTGACGGCTCTGCCGGAGTTCCGCACCGCCACCATGACCACCCAAACTCTGGACCGGTTCGAATACCGGCCACAAGCCGTGGAAATACGACATCCAGGCACCTACACCACAATTCAGGATTATCCGGGACGGGAGGGTTTCTGGCACATTGGCGTACCACCGTCCGGGCCCATGGACGATTACAGCTTCCGGATTGGCAACCGGATTGTGGGTAATCCTGCCTCGGCAGCCGGACTCGAATCCACCCTGACAGGGCCGGAGCTGAAATTTCACCAAGCTACCGTAATTGCACTTACCGGCGCGCCCACTGACGCCACCCTGGACGGCCAACCAGTGCCGTTCTGGCGCCCAGTGACGGTGACACCCGGTCAGGTGCTGAGCATTGGCCGAGCCCTGCGAGGCTGCCGCAGCTACCTGGCGATCCGCGGCGGCATCGACGTGCCCAAGTACCTGGGTAGCCGGGCAACCTTCGCGCTGGCCAAGTTTGGCGGTCAAGCCGGCCGCCCCCTGTGCCTGGGTGACAGGCTGGCCACCCAGCCCGCCGACACGGCGCCACTCCAATTGCCCAGAGAAGTGGATCCACAACTGATCCCCAACTACCCCAACCACTGGGAAATTGGAGTACTGCATGGTCCACACGGCGCGCCAGACTTCTTCACTGAAGAGTCCATGGCACGATTCTTCAGTCACGACTGGGCAGTGCACTACAACTCCAATCGCCTGGGTATCCGCCTGACCGGGCCCAAGCCTGAATTCAGTCGGCCGGACGGTGGCGAGGCCGGCCTGCATCCCTCCAACATTCACGATTGCCAGTACGCCATCGGGTCCATCAACATTACTGGCGACATGCCGGTGATCCTGACCCGGGACGGCCCCAGTATGGGGGGTTTCGTGTGCCCGGTAACCATTGCCAGCGCTGAGTTGTGGAAGGTGGGCCAGGTCAAACCGGGGGATACCATTCGCTTTGTGGCCATGGATCACCAGAGCGCTGTTGCCCTTCGCCAGCGCCAGACACGCGCCATCCAGACACTGACAGCGCAGCCGGCAGAGCCCCGCCACCCGCCGGAGCAGGCGCCAGTGGCCGAAGGCACCACCACTCTGCTGGGGCAGCTGTCCGCCACCGAACGACGACCGGAAGTGACCTACCGCCAGGCCGGGGACCAATACATCCTGCTGGAATACGGCGACGACGTACTCGACCTGAGGGCCCGTTTACGGGTTCACGCCCTGATGGAAGCTATTGAACACCAGCGTCCCCATGGCCTGCTGGAGCTTTCCCCGGGGGTCCGTTCCCTGCAACTGAGGTACGAGGCAACGGTACTCGAGCAGCGGTCGTTGCTGAGCTTCCTGACCGAACTGGAGGAACAACTGCCCCCTGCGGAGCAGATTACAGTGAGCAGCCGGGTGATCCACCTGCCCCTGGCCTTCGAGGACAGCGCCACTCTGGAGGCGGTGGACCGGTACCGGCGCTCGGTGCGGGATGCCGCCCCCTGGCTGCCCAACAACGTGGACTTCATACGCCGCATCAATGGCCTGCCAAATCGAGAAGCCGTCCGGGACACGCTGTTCCAGGCTCGTTATCTGGTACTGGGGTTGGGCGATGTCTACCTGGGCGCCCCCTGCGCAGTGCCATTGGACCCCCGTCACCGCCTGTTGACGTCGAAGTACAACCCCGCCCGCACTCATACCGCTGAAGGTACGGTGGGCATTGGCGGCGTCTACATGTGCATCTATGGCATGGATTCTCCTGGAGGTTACCAACTGGTTGGACGGACCCTCCCCATCTGGAACAAGCATCTGAAAAACCCACAATTCCAGGACGGCGCGCCCTGGCTGCTGCGATTTTTCGATCAGATTCAGTATTACCCGGTTTCGGAACAGGAACTGGATCAACTGCGGGACCAGTTCAGGGCCGGGCGCCTGAAGATTCGTATCGACGAAGGAACGTTTGATTTTGCCTCCCACCAGCGCTTCCTGGCGGAACATCGCGACGCCATCACGCAGTTTCGCGCACGCCAACAAAGGGCTTATGCTCAAGAGGCCGCAAGATGGCAGACGTGGGAGCCCGTGGATAGCGCTCAGAGAAAATCCGCCACGTCGTATCAAGAGGACACGGGCGTGCCTCAGCAGGGCGAATTGGTCCGGGCAGACATGGCCGGTAACGTGTGGCGCTGCCTGGTCCAGCCTGGCGATCACGTGCAGCAGGGCGATACCTTGATGGTACTGGAAGCCATGAAAATGGAGTTCGAAGTAAAGGCCACCGCCGCTGGTCGTATCACCGCCCTGCACGCCGCTATCGGCACGGCAGTGGCACCAGGAGAACCACTGTTAAGCATCGACGTTTAGCGGGTACGGAAACATTCGGTTAGGGAACTGGCGAGCCGCAGCCCGTTCCCCAGTATATAAGACCTCCGTCCTCCCGACGGTGACAAGTGGGAAATGAGCTATGACGGTAAAACCAGTACCGCGCCGCAGGGCAAGCATGGCAGACCGGGTCTACGAGGCATTGAAGGAAGACATCTTCGAGTTTCGCCTGCTGCCCGGGGACAAGTTCAGTGAAGGGGATGTGGGCACCCGCCTGCAGGCCAGTCGCACGCCCGTGCGGGAAGCCCTGTATCGGTTACAACGTGAAGGTTATGTGGACGTACTGTTTCGCAGTGGCTGGCAGGTAAAACCGCTGGATTTTGAATTGGTGGGCGAGCTGTACGACCTGCGGATCACCCTGGAACAGGCCGCTGTGCACAAACTCTGCGACATGCCAGAGACGCCACAGACCCTGCGCACCCTGACTGCCATCTGGAATCCGGACCACCCTTCCGAACGGGCGGTGGGCAGCACCGTGCGGGCGCTGGATGAGAGCTTCCATTGCGATCTGGTGGCCGCCGCAGGCAACCGGGAAATGGCGCGACTCCATCGGGAGATCACCGAACGCCTACGCATCATTCGAAGGCTCGACTTTACGCGTGACGACCGGGTGGACGCCACCTATCGCGAACATTCGGAAATTCTGGAATTGTTGCGGCAGGGTCGCGCGGAGGAAGCGGCCGACAAGCTCACCCGGCACATCAGAATCAGTCAGGAGGCGGTGAAAGAAATCACCATGGAGAAAATACGCGAGGCCGCCGCGGCCCACCACCGTCCGAACTAACCGTCCCTAACATTGACAAGCCCCTAAACCCCGGTAGAGTCGGTTAAAAAAACGGAGACACAGGCCTATGGACGCCTCCCCCCAGCCACCCCGCGTGGTCATTTTCGGCGCCGGCAGCGTCGGCTGCTATCTGGGCGCGCGGTTGATGTCGGCGGATGTGGACGTGACCTTCATCGGCCGGCCACGGATGCAGCAGGTACTGAAAGAGCATCCACTGCGCGTTACCGATTACGAAGGCTTCCATTACGAGGCCTACCTCGCTGACGGTCAGTACATGACCACCCCGGAGGCTGCCGCCCGGGCCGATCTGGTGTTGGTGACGGTGAAGTCCGCCGCCACCGAGGACGCCGGGCGGGCTCTGGCCGCGCATGTGGGGCCCGGTACGCCAGTAATCAGCCTGCAGAATGGCATTTCCAACGCCGAACGGTTGCGGTCGGTGATGCCCGGCGCCGATGTGCTGGCGGGCATGGTGCCGTTCAATGTGCTGCAGAAAAGCCCCGGGCATTTCCATCACGGCACCGAGGGCCACCTGATGGCCGCCCGCCACTCGGCATTGACTGCCCTGCTGCCCTGGTTCATCCAGGCCGGGCTACCGCTGGAGTTGCGGGACGACATGCTGTCGGTGATGTGGTCCAAGCTGCTGCTCAATCTGAACAATCCGATCAATGCCTTGAGCGGGGTGCCGTTGCTGGAGGAACTGTCGCAGCGGGATTACCGCCGTTGTCTGGCCCTGGCACAAGAGGAAACCCTGGCGCTGCTGAAAGACGCGGGGATGCCGCTGGTCAAGCTCACCGGCCTGCCGATGGCGCTGATTCCCAAGGTCATGCGGTTGCCGGACTGGCTGTTTACCCGGCTGGCAAAAACGATGCTGGCCATCGACCCCCTGGCCCGCTCCTCCATGTGGGAAGACCTGGAAGCCGGCCGCCCCACCGAGGTGGACTGGATCAATGGCGAGGTGGTACGCCTGGCCGGTTCGCTGGGGCAACAGGCCCCGATCAACGCGCGCCTGGCCGAACTGGTGCATGATTGCGAGCAACAACGGCGCAGCTGGAGCGCGACCGAACTGCTGCGGGCGCTGGCTTAATCGACTAAGGCGCCAGCCATCCCGCAAAGGCGAATCGCTCTCATTTGCAGGTCGTCGTATTACACCTTTGTAAGCCATATCGCACACGGCCAATCAACGATGTCCGGTTTGCCCCTACCCGCGTTCCCGTAGAATGGCAGTTGTCAGGGATGACATGCCTGCAAGGATGCGGGTTCAAGGATGAAAGGACTGACTCACAGGATGTGGGTCCTCAGGGAAGACGATGGCCAAGGACTGGCTAAGCCTGAAGGATCAGGCGTTTGGTCGGCTACGGAATAGGAACACAGGGACGGTGAACCTATCCGAGCCCCCTTTCTGGCGGTGGTATCCGCCAAGCAGTTCTCCCCGATCCCCCTCCGATTGATACAGCCCTCCTCAGACTTGGGTCGCGCTGACGCCCGTACCAATTCTATTCAGGAGACTATGTATGACCCGTAACCCGCTGTTTGCAGCATTATTTCTGATGCTGTGCCTGTTCACCGGCCTGGCCCATGCCGAGCCGGAGCTGAGCGAGAATCCCATCAATATCAACACTGCCACGGTGGAACAGCTGAGCAGCCTGGAAGGCATCGGCGAGAGCAAGGCACGCGCCATTGTCGCCTACCGGGAAAGCCACGGACCGTTCCAGAGCGAAGCCGAGCTGACCAACGTTCGCGGTATCGGCGAGCAGACCCTCGCCAAGAACGCCCCGCGCATCACCCTCGAGTAATTTCTGTTGGTACTGCACTAAAGTTGGGCTGGACAGCCCAACTTCCGCTGCATAAGGTTGTGTAAGAAGCCTGTACAACCGTACAACCAGCGCAGCAGGATCTTGCCATGGCTGATCCGATCAAGGTGTATCCTCCCAAGCCCGCCCAGGTGTATTTTTTCGGCACCTGCCTGATCGACCTGTTCTACCCCGAAGCCGGGCTGGCGGGCATCAAGCTGTTGCAGCGGGAAGGCATTAAGGTGCATTTTCCTCAGGGCCAGACCTGCTGTGGCCAACCCGCCTATACCTCGGGCTACCACGACGAGGCCCGCGCCGTCGCAGCCGCACAACTGGATCTGTTCCCGGAAGACTGGCCCATTGTGGTGCCCTCCGGGTCTTGCGGCGGCATGATGCGCAAACACTATGCCCAACTGTTTCGCGACACACCACAACACCAGCAGGCTCAGGCGGTGGCCGCCAGAGTGTGGGAGCTGACCGATTTTCTGCTCAACGTGTGCAACATCAAACTGGCGGACCTTGGCAAACCCACCACGGTGGCCCTGCATACCTCCTGTTCGGCCCGTCGTGAACTGGGGCTGGCCGGGGTGGGGCCGGCCTTGCTGAGACAGCTGCGGAACGTCACCCTGGCCGAGCAGGTGCGGGCCGAGGAATGTTGCGGATTCGGCGGCACCTTCGCCGTCCGGCACCCGGCCATTTCCGGGGCCATGGTCAGCGAGAAGGTCGAGGCCATTGCCAATACCGGCGTGCGGGAGTTCGTTACCACCGATTGCGGCTGCCTGATGAACATTGCCGGATACGCGGAGAAGGCCCTACAACCCCTGACCGGCAAGCACATCCTCAGTTTTTTATGGGAACGCACGCAAGGATCGCGGCCGCCCCACACCGGGGAGCGGGAACCATGACGTCAGCCTCCCAGCACGCACACCGTGACGCGGTGCGGGAGTTTCATCCCCGAGCCCGGGCCGCGATAAACAATCCCCAGATACGCCACAATTTCCGCAAGGCGATGGATGGGCTGATGAGCAAGCGGCGCGCCGCCTTTGAGGGCTGGGACCTGGAGGCCCTGAGAAACCTGGGCGCCAACGTTCGTCGCCGTGCCCTCGCCCAGTTGCCGGATCTGCTGGTGCAGCTGGAACAGCAGCTGATCGCCAACGGCATCCAGGTACACTGGGCCAACGACGCCGACGAGGCCTGCCATATTGTTGGCAACATCTGCGCAGCCCGTCACGCCAGGCGGGTCATCAAGGGCAAATCCATGGTGTCCGAGGAGATGGAGCTGAACGACTACCTCGCGGAGCATGGTATCGAGGCCCTGGAATCGGACCTGGGGGAATACATTGTCCAGTTGGCCGAAGAAACGCCCTCCCACATCATCATGCCGGCCATTCACAAGAACACCGGCGAAATCTCCGAACTGATGCACTACAAGACCGGCACCCAGCGCTCCGACGACGTGGAATACCTGACCGCCAACGCCCGGGCCCAGTTGCGGGAAAAATTCATGCTGGCGGATGTGGGTGTGTCGGGCGTCAATTTCGCGGTGGCCGAGACCGGCACCCTGTGCCTGGTGGAGAACGAAGGCAACGGCCGCATGACCACCACCGTTCCCGCCTGCCACATCGCGGTGACCGGGATCGAGAAGGTGGTGGCCAGCATGGACGACGTCGCCGCCCTGCTTGCCCTGCTCACCCGCTCGGCCACCGGCCAGCACATCACCACCTATTTCAATCTGATCTCGGCGCCCCGCCAACCCGACGAGCTGGACGGCCCGGAAGAGGTGCACGTGGTGCTGGTGGACAATGGCCGCTCCACCATCTACCAGGACGATGAATTGCTGGATACCCTCCGCTGCATTCGCTGCGGTGCCTGCATGAACCACTGCCCGGTGTACACCCGGGTGGGCGGGCACGCCTACGGCACCACCTACCCCGGCCCGATTGGCAAGATCCTCATGCCCCACCTGCTGGGGCTGGACCAAACCCGCCACCTGCCCAGCGCGTCCAGCCTGTGCGGGGCCTGCGGCGAAGTCTGCCCGGTGCGCATCCCGATCCCAGACCTGCTGGTACGGTTACGCCAGGAGTCGGTGGACGGCGATCACCTGCATCCGGCCCGGGTGCGCGGTCACGGCAGCAAACGCAGCAAATCCGAAGCCCTGACGTGGAAAATGTGGCGCTGGCTCCACACCCGCCCGGCGATGTACCGCTGGGCCACCAGGCTGGCAGTGCGACTGCGCGTGCTGCAACCCCGTAAACTGGGAGCCTGGACCGATTACCGCACGGCGCCGAAACTGGCCCGCCGCAGTCTCCATGAACACCTCAAGGATCACCAGCCATGAGCGCCCGCGAGCAGATCCTGCAACGGCTCAAACACCGCCGCGGCCAGGCACTGACGGTGCCGGAGTGCGATTATTCGGTACTGGACCGGGGCAAGGCCTCGCAGGCGGAACGGTTACAGCAATTTGAGCAGACCCTGGAGTCGGTACACGGCGAAGTTCACCGGGTGCACCAGGACGATTGGCTGGAGCGCCTGGCCGAAATACTGCAGGCCCGCAAGGCCCACAACCTGCTGATCCCAAAGGCGCACCCGATTGGCCAGGCGGTTCGCGACGCCCGCCAACCGGGCCTGCCAGAGCTACTGAGCTACGACCGCCCGATGGAGAACTGGCAGCGGGAGCTGTTCACCGAGGTGGACGCCAGCCTGACCTCCACCCGTGGCGGTATCGCCGAAACCGGCTCGTTGATCCTCTGGCCCACCACCGACGAACCCCGGCTGATGAGCCTGGTGCCGCCGGTGCACATTGCCGTGCTGGAGGCCAGTGAACTCTATGGCACCTTCCTGGAAGCCCTCCGCGCCCAGGGCTGGGCCAAGGGGATGCCCACCAACGCCCTGCTCATCTCCGGGCCATCCAAGACCGCGGACATCGAGCAGACCCTGGCCTACGGGGTCCATGGCCCCAAGGAGCTGATCGTTCTGGTGCTGGAAGATTAGGGGGCAAAAGCTCGGGCGATCAGCTGGCCAGTTGAGGCAGGAACGAGGCGGTATAGTTATACAGCAGGAAAGCCCCCGCCAGCGGCGCCTGCGTCAGTTCCTGGGCAGGTGAGCCCAGCGTTCTTTTTCGGCCTCGGCGTAGCCTTCCTCGATATCCGCTAGTTGGGTGGTGGGGCCATCGGACCGCATGCGCTCCTGCACCACCTCCGGCCATTGGTTGTGGGAGCGGCTTCGGCAGAGTTTGTAGGTGATATCGGCAACGAAAAAACCTGGATGAAACATATAGGCCCATACCAGCCCAAAAAACACGCCACCCGAAATGCCCTGGCCCTCGGCTTTTTCCTGCGCGAACTCGTCTTGCGCCTTCTTGAGCAGACTGCGCATGGAAAACTGCGAGCGCTCAAGCTGCCTGGCAATGAAGCCCCCCTTCTCCGGCACCCGATGGCCGAGGTCATCGAACCAGGGCCCCTCGTTCATATAGGCCCGCAGGTATTCCCACAGGCCGACCAAGGTCTGGAGGCGCTTGCCGGAGGTATGGCCGCCGATATTCAGGGCGATACGGTCTTCCGGGTGGCCAAAGCGTTGCAGGATGATATCCAGGTTGCCGTGTACCATCGAACCGGCGTACTGATTGACGTTGCGGTACTCGTAGGCCACCGCCTCGATGCCCTCCCAGGGAACGTGGTAGAGCTTGCCGTTGAGGTCGTAATAGATCTCCCGGGTACGGCGGTTGAACACGATGGGCAAGGGGAACGGGCGATATAGTTCCCAGAGGAAGGGTGTTAGGAAAAAGGCCACTCCGAAAAGAAATGTCATTGTCGGTACGTAGTACCCTTCTCCCTGGAACAAAAGGAGTGCAACAGTTACAGACGCAGCGCAAAAGCCTAACGCGCCAATTCCCGAAGGAATTCCCTTGCTTTCCGCCGTGGCCGTCTTCAGCGTCAGGAAATTCTCCGTCTGCAGCTCGACACTACCGGGCTGGAAGGGGCGGTAGCCGCTGGGTTGGTCTCCATGGAGCAGCTTCCGAGGAAACTGCCCCGCCAACATCTCCCCCACCGCGTCGAACAACTGTTTGGCACTCTTGATCATGACAGATTCACTTTTATTGGCGGAAACTCCAGACCGGGCTGGGGCTGGTAGGTCAGTTCGCCTTCGATGCGCTCCAGCTTATCGCCGTCGTGGTGCACCCGGCGGTAGACTGCGGTGCCCACCGGTTGCTCGATGTGGGTGCCCTGGTGGCGGTCAAAGTCGCTGCCAGTCCAGATGACGGGGAAATTCTCGAACTCGCTGTCCTGCATGTTCTGCCTGTCCTCCTCGGTGAACCAGCGCCGGAACTCTTCTTCTGCCCAGGCTAGTGAACTAAAGGTACGAACGCGCCTCCGCTCGTGTCCTTCGAAGTGGATCATACTACGGGTCAACCCCGGCTGGCCCGGTAGTTCCAGCAACAGCAGGCATTCCTGGATGTGATTCCCGGTGCGCGGGTTCAGGCTGGGATAGCGCTCCAGGGTCAGCGTCACCGGAAACACCACCTGATAGAGTCGCTCCATCTCATTGCGGTATTCCCCGGCCCAGTCCGCCGGCTTGATACCGAAGCGGGTCTTGGCGAGCCAACGTTCCAGGGGGGTATTCTGAATGTAGAAGCGGATCACCAGACCACCGATCAGCGTGGCGGTCAGGCCAATGGACAGGGCGGTCACCCAGCCCCCCAACCGGGACAGACCACGCACGGCGGAGGCGGCCTTCAGCCCCAGGGCAACGGCGCGGGCCTCGCGGTAGGCGCGGAAGGCCTGCACCCCCAGAGCCAACTGCCCGGCCGACACGCCTGCCAGTCCAACCTCCAGGGCAGCGGTGTCGTAGTCACCGCTGCGCCAGGACTCGAAGGCCTGGAGCCCGAAGACTATAATATCGAAGGCGGCAGTCACCGCTGCCAGCCCACTGCTCCACATGCCCCAACCGTGACTGTACGCTTCAGGGTTAAGCTCCTTAGATAAGCCTTCTTTCCAGTTCAGTTCCGCCAACTTATGCTGGATTGAGGTAGCTGCTGTTGCAACGGCAGCTATCGCCTCCCCAAATTTCGCGCCCGATTCAACATCACGCTTCTCTATGATGAATTCATTGCCCATCAGCATCAGGTTTATCCCCGTCACCAACACCAACAACGACCGCACCGGCGCCTTCTCCAACGCCCCGTCCCGCCAGGTGTAGGGATTGTCGCGGGTAAAATGGGCCGCATTGGCGGGCTGTAGCCGCAGCAACGACAGCCGTTGAGCCGGGGCATCGGTAACCGGGGTGTAGCGGGCGGGCTTGCCATTGGCAGCCTCACTGAGCCACTGGTTGGCCTGCACGCGGTCGACGTCTTCCACCGCCAGTTGCTGGCCGGAGCGGGCCAGAGCGGCAAGCAGGAAGCCGCTGCCCAGGGCGGATACTTGGGCAGGCACCCGTTGCAGTTCCGCCGCGGCCACCGGGCTCAGGGCGGTGAACAGGGCCTCGTGGGCTGGCACCGGGGCGTGGAAGCTAAGCCAGTGGAGGCGGGCGTTAATGGCCGTGGCGAAGGCGGAGGTGGCCTGGGGCAGGCCTTCCAGGGCTTCTGCGGTGAGGTCTGTGATTTCGACGAGCTTTTTCAGATCCCCCAGCGCCACGACCTCCCTCAGCCCCAGCAGGGCGTGCCACAGCCACAGGGAGCGGCTGGTATCGAGTTCCATCATGCGGCCGATGGCCGCCGCGCCCTGGCTCATGTAGGAGGGCCCCAGCAGGCTGATGCTGAACTTTTCCGCCAAGATGGTGCGATGGTCTTCACGGGCCAGGTCCAGGCTTTCGCAGGCGCTGGCCAGGGTGCCGGGGGCGTCGTCGCAGTCCAGGGTGCCCATCCACTCGATCCAGGCGTCCAGCAGGCCGGTCATCACAGTCTCGAACTGTTCCTGGGAGGTGTCGGACTCCCGCCACGCCTGTTGCAACCGCCCCTGGTCGGTGAGTTCGACGAGTTTCTGGTTGAGTTGCTGGTCGCCGTTGGACAGCTCGCGGATGATGCCGGCAAGGCCCCACTCGCCGCCAAATCGGGATCGCAACAGCTCCTGGTTGTCGTGGGTCAAGCGGACCAGCGCGGCCAGGTCTTCGGTGATGCCCCAGGGGTCGTCCACCAGCGCCACGGACCGCTGCTCCAGCCGCTGGGTCTGGCGGGCCAGGTTGGGCCAATGGGGCACCACCGGGGTCAGGCCTGACCAGTCAAAATCCGGTGCGGCGATCACTTCCGGCAAACCGTTGAACACTGTCTCATCAAGCACCTGACTGTGGGGAGCCGCCCCCGGGATGACCTTGCGCATGTGCAGGGGGCGCTGCCCGGCATCGTTGGCCAGGCTCTCGAAGTGGCGGTCGGACCAGCGGTTGGGGCTCCAGGCCAGGTACACCGGGTCCCCCGCCGGCACTTGCAGGTAGGCAAGCCGGCGGGCGTCGATGACCGACCCGCCCTGGTCGG
The DNA here is from genome assembly GCA_041594735.1 of Marinobacter sp. Lineage (GTDB taxonomy): Bacteria > Pseudomonadota > Gammaproteobacteria > Pseudomonadales > Oleiphilaceae > Marinobacter. The sequence goes on along the minus strand of JBFHLR010000045.1, from coordinate 1,410 downwards.
TCTCGCCAAGCAACCCGTTGCTGACCTGGAACTCGGCCAGACGGCCCTCCAAGTCGATCCAGACATAGAGCCAGCCATCCCTCAGCAGCCGGGGCACGTAGTGCATGTTCCGCTCGCGCAGGTTGGTGTAGCGCTCGAGCACCGGGAACCGATCCGGCAATGGCGGCAGTTCAAGACTTTCAAGCAACGGCCCTTCGTAGGCCAACGGGGCGATGGCGTAGCGCAGGGGCAGCAGAGCGGTCATCAGTGGGCAGGTGGCGCAACCGGTCATAACACCTCCGAGTGTTGATCGTTCAGGATCTTCTCCTGGGTATCGGACAGGGCCTGGACCAGCGCAGCGCTAAAGCGGAAGCAGGGCTGGATAGCCGCCGCGCCGTCAAAGCCTGCAACACCCTGGCTGTCCAGGCGTGCCACCGAGGGCTGGTGATGCCGGACCTCCGCCTGGCCGGCGCCATAGGACAGGCCGGTCACCCGGCTCCAGAAAGCGGTTGGCAACAGCGTTTCGGCGTTTACCAGGCGCGCCACCACGTTGGCGTCCGCCAGCCTTAGCCAGACCACACGCTCATCCGCCAGCCGCACCTGCACCCGGGCCCGGAAATACCCGGCAAATTCCTCCCGCATCATCCCGGTATGGAACACCACAGCCCGTGCCAGGGCCGGGTGACGTTGGTACCAGTGGCCCGTCAGCTCCGGGTTGTCGCCCAGGGAAAGTAACAGAGGTCCCAACGGCGCCAGGGCGTCGTGAACACCATCGGCCAGTACCTGCACAGGCGGGGCGCTGATACCCAGATCATAGAGCCCGCGTATCCCCGCAGGGAGGCAGGCGCCATCTATGGCCAGGTAACGGTGTTCGCCTGGAGCCGGCGGTGCCCCCGCAGCCCATTCCTGACTCATGTTGCGGCCTCCCTTTCACCGCCAAGGGCCGAACAGATCTCCGCGAAGGTGTCCTGATCCCTGGCGGCCTTACGGAAATTGGCGGCCTGTTTGGCAACCGCGCCGGAGGGTGTTTGCAGCGGTGCCAGCGCAGCATCCGGCCTGGCATTGTCGCGCACCCCGGCTGTCGCCAACGGCGACGACCCATTGTCCGGCTGTACCTGGTCGACAAGCACGCCCGGTTGCTTGGGTGCCTGTGCCGAAACCCCCGTCCCACTCCCCGGCGATCCTCCGGAGTTCATTTTCACCATCGGCCCGGACACGGTGACGCCGCTGGGATCAACTTTGACGAAGCTGCCGCCGGCTTTGAGAGTAACTTCAGCCCCAGCCTCGATGACGACTTTCATGCCGGCCTTGTGGTGGATTTCGTTGCCGGCTTCGATGAGCTGGGCCTGGCCTTGTCGGCTGTGGTGGCTGCCGTGGACGGTAAGGCTGTAGTCGCCGCCAATTTTGGTGCGCTGTTCGCCGTCCACGGTG
>JBFHLR010000044.1:0-19347 GCA_041594735.1 Marinobacter sp. | reverse complement strand
GCTCAAGCAGTAGCTCTATGGCACCGCACTCCTCTTTACATAGACATTCCAATTCAACTTCGCTGGCAAGATTGCTCATGGGTGTCTCCTATACGGCACAGGCTTTCGGCACAGATCTCTCATCGACTATTGTTGAAGAAATCCGAACTTTCCATCTTGAAATTAAGGATAGCTCGCTCAAATTCGGTCTGTCCGGGCGTGGATGGTGGCCTTCTGTTCGTAGCGTTAGAGCGCCCCGAACTTCCCGGCTTGGAAATCGTGCATTGCCTGCTGGATCTCCTCGTGGGTGTTCATCACAAACGGCCCGTGGCCGACCACCGGCTCGTCGATGGGTTCGCCGCTCAATACCAATAACCGTGCCTTGTTGTTGGACTCGATCCGTACTTCCTGCCCCTCGCGATCCAGGTTGGCCAGCTCCGCATCACGCAGGACGTCGGAGCCGTTGATCTGGACCGTACCACTCAACACCGCGATCAGGGTTGTGTGGCCGGCCGGAATCGCCAGATTCGACCGCGCGCCGGGCTCCAGCTTGAGATCCCAGACATTGATGGGGGTGAAGGTTTTGGCCGGACCTTTGTGCTGCAGGTACTCGCCGGCAATGACCCGCAGCGTGCCGCCGTGGTCTTCCAGTGCTACTCGAGGGATCTGCTCGTCGAGCAGTGTCTGGTAGGCCGCCGGTGCGTCCTTGGACTCAGCGGGCAGATTGACCCAGAGCTGCACCATCTCCAGCAGGCCGCCATGCTCCGTGAACCGGTGGGAGTGGAACTCCTCGTGCACAATGCCCGCACCGGCGGTCATCCACTGGACATCCCCTTCACCGATGAGCCCGCCGGCCCCCGAGGTGTCCCGGTGTTCCAGCTCCCCCTTGTACACCAGCGTGACGGTCTCGAAACCTCGGTGTGGGTGCTGGCCGACGCCCCGGGGCCGCTGTGCCGGCGGGAATTCCGCTGGCCCCGCATAGTCCAGGAGGAGAAACGGCGAAATGTTCTTCGCCCCCATGCGGTCGTAGGAGAACAGGGAACGAACGGGAAACCCGTCGCCTACCCAATGACCATGGGGTGGACTGTAGGTCGTTAAGATCTTCTTCAACATCGTGGCCTCCGTTTGGGCCGGATCGGCCCAGTGTTCAACAGCATCGGTATGACAATAAGTCCGTGCAGGGGAACTGACTAGACGCCGGAAATCACACTCAGCGTTCTATTTCAGGAACGCACCTCGTTGATCAATGACCGCCCTGTTGCCATTGGTTCCACCAAAGACCGCGGCGACGCCATCATTTCCCGTTAAAGTTGGAGGGTATAGTCATAATGCTATTCCTTTGCATAAGTGATGGAGAAGATAGGGGCAGCCTATGGGAGAGACGGATGCCCCGTCATTGCCTTATTGCTTCTCGGGCAGGGTGTTGTAACTGGTGATCAGGTTTCGGTAGTCGGGGATGTGGTTCGAGAACAGGGTGCCGAGCCCTTCAATGTCGTTGCGCCAGTCACGGTGCAACTCACAGGCCAGGCCGAACCAGGTCATGAGCTGGGCTCCGGCTTGCGACATGCGGTCCCAGGCGGAATGCCGGGTCAGCTCGTTGAACGTGCCGGAGGCGTCGGTCACTACGAAGACGTCGTAACCTTCGGCCAGTGCGGACAACGCCGGAAACGCGACACACACTTCTGTGACCACGCCAGCGATGATCAGCTGCTTCTTGCCCGTCGCCTTGACCGCCTTCACGAAGTCCTCGTTGTCCCAAGCGTTGATCTGGCCGGGACGAGCAATATAAGGGGCTTCAGGAAACTGCTCTTTCAGCTCGGGGACCAGTGGGCCGTTGGGTCCAGTTTCGAAGCTGGTGGTTAGAATGGTTGGTAATCCGAAGTACTTGGCAAGATCGCCAACAGCCAGGACGTTATTCTTGAACTTATCCGGGTCGATGTCGCGGACAAGAGACAGCAGCCCGGTCTGGTGATCAACCAACAATACTGCGGCGTTATTTTTATCGAGTCGAACATAGGGTTTACCCATGACTTACTCCTTTGAAATGCGGTTGTGGAAATGAACCTTCGTTGTTCAACTACTCCATCCGTGCGGGTGCCCGGTCAGCTAGCAGAAGTGAAAGCCGGCGCGAGTCCGAGTGGAAGCTCGCTTCACGTAGGAGCCGAAGCGAACACGCAACGCAGAGGCAATCAGGCGCTGATTTGCGGGTCCTGGTTGTTAAGTTAGACCAGTGGTGGGTCTCCGAGTAGGCTCAAAAACTTATACTCAGAGTTCTATATATAGGACGAACTTCTATGCAGGATCTAAATGACCTTTACTACTTTGTGCAGGTTGTTGAACACGGTGGCTTTGCGCCAGCCGGGCGCGCACTGGGAGTGCCGAAGTCAAAATTGAGCCGGCGTGTTGCCGAACTGGAGCACCGGTTGGACACCCGGTTGATCAACCGATCCACCCGTGGGTTTACCGTTACTGAATTGGGCAAAGAATACTATCGCCATTGTGTGGCCATGCTGGTTGAGGCCGAGGCGGCGCAGGAGGTGATTGACCGTTCACGATCAGAACCCCGGGGCGTCGTACGCCTGAGTTGTCCACCGGGCCTGATCTATTTCCACATAGGCAAACTGCTGGTCCGCTTCATGACGCGGTATCCCAAGGTGAAAGTGGAGATAGATGCCACCAGTCGACGGGTGGATGTCATCCGCGAAGGATTCGATCTTGCATTGAGAGTTCGATTCCCACCACTTGAAGACAGCGACCTGGCGATGAAGGTGTTATGCCAGAGCCCGCAGTGCCTGATGGCTTCACCGACGCTCATCGAGCAGTATTCCCAGCCAAAGAGCCCGACGGATCTTGCCGGGCTGCCAAGTCTGGATTTCGAGCAGGCTGACGGAAAACACATCTGGTGCCTCGACGGACCCGAGGGCGACACGGCACAAGTGCATCATCAACCCAGGTTGGTGACTGATGACGTATTTACCCTCAGGGAGGCCGCCCTGGCGGGTTTGGGAGTCGTTCGCATGCCACTGATCGTGGCTGGTTGTGATCTGGCCGAAGGCCGCTTGGTGAGCGTTATGCCCGGTTGGCAGCCCCGCGGTGGCATCCTGCACGCTGTATTTCCTTCCCGCCGTGGCCTGGTGCCTGCGGTACGGGCACTGCTGGATTACCTGGCCGATGCTATGGATGACATTGATTTCGTGTTGCCGGATCAGCGTTCGCCGCAGGGCTAGCCTGCCAGAATTTACCTACGTGATACGTCACTTCCCAGGCGTTAACTGAACAGAGTGGATTCCGCAATGTCCTAAAATGTTTATCTGCTGTCCGCATAAGTGATGGGCAATAGCTGCCGCGGGGTATTAATGTGCGAGCTGCGCAACACACCCTTGCTCTGACAATCCCGTTTCTTACGGCCTGTGGTGGTGGCGGGAGCGGCGACGGTTCGGTGGTGGCCTCGGACGTTCACAGCAACCCGAGCCAGGAAGAGACTGCAAAGGCGAGGACACCGGCCCGCCCATACGATATTGACAGTGACGGACCGGCGCAGCTGTCCCTCAGCGATGGGCGGGTCTTGAACCTGGTGACTGGCAACAATCAGGGCGTGTTCTAGGGAGACTCGTGGCCTGCACAGCGCTAGCGCAGGCCACCAACTTCGCCCATCATGTGTGAGGACAACAAAAAAACAACCAGAAGGACGTGCCATGGCAGCGGGTGAATTGCCTAACGACAATAAGTTAGGAAACGACAAGGCGTTCGATTACGACTATGTGATCGTCGGCTCCGGTTTTGGCGGTAGCGTATCGGCCTACCGGTTGAGCCAGAAAGGCTATCGCGTGTTGGTGGTGGAGCAGGGGCGTCGATGGAACGCCGACAATCTGCCCACAACCAACTGGAAAGCCTGGGACTACCTCTGGCGACCGTTTCTTGGCCTTAAGGGGTTTCTCAGCCTGCGGCTGTTCCGTCATGTCATGATCCTTCACGGCAACGCCGTTGGTGGCGGCTCGATCACCTATGCCCAGACCCTGCTTGTTCCCCCCGATTCGGTTTGGCAAGACGGCAACTGGGCGGGGCTCGATGACTGGGAGGCGGTGATGCCCCAGCATTACGAGACCGCCCAGCGCATGCTAGGGGTGACTGAAAACCGCAGGCCGGGGCCGGCGGATGCCAAGCTGCAGGAAATGGCCCGGGCTTCCGGCGTGGAAGACAGCTTCTATTACACTCGGGTGGGGGTGTTCTTCGGTGAGGACGACGACAAACCGGGCACTGAGTACCCGGACCCCTATTTCGATGGCGAGGGTCCGGCCCGCAACTCCTGCATCGGCTGTGGCGGCTGCATGGTGGGTTGCCGTTACAACGCAAAAAACACCCTGGACAAGAATTATCTCTATCTGGCGGAAAAGCTCGGTGCGGAAGTTCGGGCCGAGACCCAGGTGGTGGATGTTCGCCCGGTCAACGGACGGGAAGACGGCGCTGAGGGTTACGAGGTGGTGACGGTGCCGACTTTTGCCCGCTGGTCTCCTCAGCGTACCCGCATCACCGCTCGTAGCGTGGTCTTTTCGGCGTCCTCGCTGGGCACCCAGGAACTGCTGTTCCGGCTTAAGCAGGGTGGCTCGTTGCCCAATATCTCCGACGACCTGGGCAACCGCGTTCGCACCAATTCAGAGTCGATCCTTGGGGTGCGTTATCCAGGCAGTTCAGAGGATCTCTCTACCGGTGTGGCCATTGGCTCCGGCATCTACATCGACGACCATACCCACATCGAGGCGGTTCGTTACCCTAAAGGCTCCAACCTGCTCAGCAGCCTGCTGACGGTGCTCACTAACGGCCGTCCGGGGCCAACCCGGGTGCTGGTGTGGTTGTTGGCGCTGCTGAAGCTGTTGATCCGGCGCCCGCTGGCCGGGCTGCGCAGCGTGCTTCCGTACCACTTTTCTTCGGAAACCGTCATCTTCCTGGTGATGCAGACGCTGGATGGGCACATCAACATGCGCTGGAAGCGGCCTTGGTATTGGCCGTTTGGCAAGACGCTAACCACTCACGGTGAGCGGATTCCAACTTACATTCCCGAAGCCAATGCATTTACCGAAAAGGCTGCCGCAGCCACCGGTGGTGTTGGCATGAGTTCATTGAGTGAAATACTGTTCAATGTGCCCATGACCGCGCATTGCATGGGCGGCTGCGCGATGGCGGATACGCCCGAGCACGGGGTGATCGATGCCCAGAATCGGGTGTTCAATTACCACAACCTCTACGTAGTGGATGGCTCGATGTTGTCGGCCAACCTGGGGGTGAACCCAAGCCTCACCATAACCGCGCTGGCGGAGCGGGCCATGTCATTCATTCCGCCGAAGCAGGAGGTTGAAGAAGCGTAGCTTTCCCTAGGGCTAGCATTGGCCTCGCTGGAGCCCTGTCAGAATGCTCGACACTGAGCGCGATCTTGTCGATGCGTCGCCGGTTCTCCCCGTCCCAGTGGCCATCGGCCGTAGTGTCTCTCATCTTGCTCGCTGGCCGTTTCGGCAGTTGTGTGACTCTGGATGGGGAAACCCGATGGAGACCTCAATGAGCGCTCCAGGCTGCAAATCGGCGCATTGGCAACTAATATGAATAGTAAGGGCTGGCGGGAGAGGACTATCAATATTTTCTCCCAAGTTCCCCTGGCCAAGGAGGCAAAGAGATCGTTTCAATCGGTCATAGAAGGCCTCTGAGGCGCTCCGCTTCAGCCACTCACGGATGCTGCATCTCAAAACTTAAGGAAAACCAGAGGGATGGGCCTGGTTACTCAACCTTGAGTTAGAGAGCCATGAGTATGAAGCTGAAGAATTTGCTGATTCTGGTCTTTATGCTTATCGCGGGCGTGCCGTTATTTGTTGGGCTGCAGTCTCTGAATCACTACACCGGCGAACATCACCGCAGGCAAATGGAAGACCACCTCAATTCGTTGTCTCTGATTGCCAAGAAGAGAGTGCTGGATGTTATCCAACGGATCGAAGACAACACTGCTCTGGTGGCCAGCCGAACTCAAATGCGGCTGAGTTTGGCCGAGTGGCTAGAGTCGGGGGATTCAGAGGATCTTGAGGTAATTCAGCGAATTTTGAATGACGCGAAAAACGGTCTTAGGCACCTTAAAGGCCTCAGCGTGTTTGACTCCCAGGGCAAACTGGTTGTGTCAACCGATGGCCTCTCTAGGGCAACCCCAACCCTTACCGCTGCATGGAAGGCAGAGGCTCCACAAGGGCCAAAGCGTGCCGTCTTGCAACTAGAGCAGGAGCAAGATCAAGTACTTCTCACCAGTGTGGCACCCTTAACTCTGGATCACCGGCTCATTGGTTATGTTCGCCTGGCGTTCTATACGAGATTTATCACGGATCTGATTCGTGATCGAACCGGACTGGGAGAAACAGGGGAATGGTTGTTCGCCATCAGGCACGAAAGCGGGGACGCCCAATTTGCCATGCCCCTGAAGTACGACCCCCAAGCCGCCTTCCGTCGTCGGGTCGCCAAGGACCGGCTGGATATCCCCATCACACAGGCTCTATTGGGCAACGAGCTCATCATGAGGAATGCTCCCGATTATCGGGAGATACCGGTGCTCGCTTCCACCCGGTACATTGCCGATCTGGACTGGGGGTTGGTGGCCAAGATAAACGAAGAGGAAGTGAATCGACTGTTGAACCAGAACAGGATATACATTTATCTATCTGAATTTATTATTGTCTCTGTGGCTGTCGTGGCCGGCATCCTGCTTTCGATCTACATCGCTGGACCGATCGAGAGGCTGAGGGCACACACCTCAAAGGTCGCTAGCGGACGATTCGAGCAACCTCCTGAGGCAGGGGGCTGGCAAGAAGTCAGGGATTTGAGCCAGCATTTCAGCTATATGATACTGGCGCTGAAAGATCTAAACGATAATTTGCAGCAAAAAGTGGAAGAGCGCACGCAGGAACTAAACCTAGTGAACCGTAAACTGGAATTATTGGCGACCCAGGACCCGCTGACAGGCCTGCACAATCGCCGTTATTTCAGTGAGCGACTGGATCAGGAGCTCAGCCGGGCCCATCGCTACGATGGTCCCCTGGCGCTGGTGATGATGGACATCGATCTGTTCAAGGCGGTCAATGACGCCCATGGGCATTTGACTGGGGACGAAGTGCTCAAGGGTGTCGCGCACTACCTTGCCGCGGCGGTACGGGAAACCGACGTGGTGGCCCGTATCGGGGGGGAGGAGTTCTGTCTGGTCCTGCCGGAGTGCACAAAATCCTCTGCTCTCACCTTTCTTGAACGTCTCAGGGCCGACATCTTCGCCATGAACTTCCGTAGCGACGGCGCCGAATTCTCAATCTCCTGCAGTTTTGGCGTCGCCTTTATGGATGACTCGTCCTTGGATGCCAACACCTTGATGAGCCACGCCGATCAGGCTCTTTACCAGGCCAAGGAGCAGGGCCGGAACCGGGTCATGATCTATTCTAGTGACGGTCGGGTGGTGCCAGTTAACGAATTTCAGGAAGGAAGCTAAGGAGCCTCTGTTTAACTCCAATCGGGTGATTCCAGTGGGCTCGCCGGCGTTTTCTTGCGTTTCTAGTGCCAATGCAGCGCCAAATCATGGCACGTACGCTAGGGCCAGCATTCTCAGTATCCGTCCATAAAAAATCCATGCGAGGATCCAAACCATGAATTCTGTTGCTTCCGTTACTCCTGGCGGGGAAACGCCCGCGATGAACCCAGCTACCGGTACCCGGTTAGGTGCGATCGCGAATACTCCGCTGGAGTTGATTCCAGCAATCTTCGACCAGGCTCGAGAAGCGCAGCGTGTATGGGCGGACAAATCGTTCTCCGAACGGCGTCGGCACATTCTGAAGATGCGTGACTATATCCGTGATAATGCCGATGAGTTGGCCATGGTTGTCAGTGAAGGCAACGGTAAGACCCGGCTGGATGCGCTGGCCACTGAGGTTCTGCCATGCCTGATGGCGTGCAGCTGGTATGGCAAGAACGCCGAAAAGGTTCTGCGACCCGAGCGTCGGGAGCCCTCAAGCCTGCTGTGGGTAGGCAAGCGCTCAGAAATCCGATACGAGCCGCTTGGGGTGGTGGGTATCATCAGTCCCTGGAATTACCCACTGGCGATTCCTTTTGGTGAAATTGTGATGGGTCTGATGGCGGGCAACGCCATTGTGCTCAAAGTCGCAGCAGCGACCCCGCTGGTTGGCCAGGCGATCGAGCAAATTGTCGCCGCCGGTGACCTCCCCAAGGGGCTGTTCAGTCACATCGTTGGCTCAGGCGGCCAGGTGTCCAGCGCCATGTTCGACAACGGCATCGACAAGCTGTTCTTTACCGGCTCCGTGCCTGCGGGCAAGCAGTTGATGGCGCAGGCGGCCGAATCCCTGACTCCGGTGTCGCTGGAGTTGGGGGGCAAGGATCCGATGATCGTGCTCGAAGATGCAGATCTGGAGCGGGCCGCCAACGGTGCCGCCTGGGCGGGCTATCAGAACGCTGGCCAATCTTGCGGCGGTGTTGAGCGCATCTACGTGCACGAATCCATCTACCAGGATTTTGTGGACCTGTTGGCGGAAAAAACCCGTCAGCTTCGTCACGGAGTACCCTGCGAAAAAATGGTGGTGGACATTGGCTCCATGACCACCGCCAAACAACGTCAGACCGTGGCCCAGCAACTGGCCGACGCCTTGGCCAACGGCGCCAAGGTGGTGGCAGAATCCCAGGGCGTGGGTGAGCAGGACGGCGAATTCCATCCCGCGACACTGGTTACCGACGTGCATCACGACATGCTGCTGATGCGGGAGGAAACCTTCGGTCCCGTCATTCCGGTGATGTCCTTCAAGACCGAGGATGAAGCCGTCGCCCTTGCCAACGACTGCACCATGGCGCTCACCGCATCCGTCTGGACCCGCAACACCAAACGAGGCAAGCGTCTGGCGAACCGCGTCAAGGGTGGGGTAGTTGCCATCAATGACCACCTCTACACCCACGGCATGTCTGACTTGCCCTGGGGCGGACCGGGCGAATCCGGCATCGGCCGTACCCACGGACCGGAAGGCCTGCTGGAAATGACCAAGGCCAAAGCGGTGAACTGGGACTGGTTGCGGGCCAAGCGCAACCTGTGGTGGTACCCACAGGATCAGGAAAGCTACCAGGCGATCCGCAACGCCATGCGTGTGGTTGCACCCAGTTCCGGTGTGGATTTTGTTCGGGCAGCCGGGAAGTTGTTACCGGTGATGATCAAGAAAATGTATTTCTAACGTTTCCTAGCCCAAACCTATCAGCCATATCTTCCGGCTCGGTCATTGAACCGGAAGGTATGGCGCTCCTGTTGATTCTCTCCTTCTCGATTTCATCCTCTCCCTAACCCGCAATAAGTTCCTGAAAAAATCCTTATAACGAGGGTTTGCGCGTTGTCTGAAAAGCAACTACTAATTAAGGAACCTCTGATTAACGGTACTCCAACCAAATAAGCAGTGGCGGGACGGGCCACCCCCTTAAGCGATGTTCTCACCCGACAAAACGTCAGGTAAGGGATGAACACACGCAAAGGGATACACCGCGACAAAGGGACGTGTTCATGCGACATACCATGAATTCCAAGTAACCTCGAATTACGTCAGCAGCTGCATCCAGATGGTTTCCCGCAACGCATGGGATATCCAATTGGATATCGAAGGATCTAACAGGGAGGTTGGCATGGCGGAGTCTGTACAGCACATGCTCGAATTCGGTCTCGATGATGTGCGCTACGCACTGGAGTTGCAGGACGTGCATCGGGTATTGCGGGCAGTGGAAATCAGCCCGCTGCCGGCCTCTCCGAGTATCGTTAAGGGTGTGGTCAATGTAGCGGGAAATCTACTCGCGGTTGTGGATTTGCGGGCACGGCTGGGCCTGCCGCAAAAACCGCTGGGCATCGACGACCGCCTTCTCTGGGTCACCGCGGCAGGCTATGACTTGCTGTTACCCGTCGACACCGTGCAAACCGTGCAGGGTTATCCGCCGGACACCATTTCACCCGCAACGGACGTTCCGGAACCGGCCCCTTTGCTCAAGGGCCTTGTCCGTTTACCCGATGGGGTGATGTTGATCCAGGACTTGACCGGGCTGTTGGAGCTACCAGAAAGGGAGGCATTGGCACATGCACTCGACCGTCAACCGAATGGCTGATCGCTCGACGAGCCTTGATCCCAGTGTCTTGGCGGATTGCCAACGATGGATCGATCATCGATTAGGATTGCACTTCCCGCCACCCAATTGGCATGACCTGGAGCGGCACCTGGCCTTGCTGGCTGGTGAGCTGGGCTATGAGGATACCCAGCACCTGGTGCGGGATCTATTGTCCCAGCCGGGTAATAGTCGGCTTGAGAAACGGCTGGCGGACGCCCTGACCGTAAGTGAAACCTACTTCTTTCGAGACCCGGACTGTTTCGAGCAGCTGAAAAATAAGGTGCTGCGCTCGCTGATCGAACGTCGCAGGTCAGCTGGAGCAAAATACCTGAACCTCTGGAGTGCGGGTTGCGCTACCGGAGAGGAAGCCTACAGCCTCGCCATGCTGGTGGACAGCGTGCTGGATGATGCCGATTCCTGGCAGATCAACATCCTCGGCACCGACCTGAGCCGGCAATCACTCAAAAAAGCCCGGGAGGGTGTTTACGGGCCTTGGTCCTTCAGGGGCGCGGCCGTCAACCTTACCACCGCTTACTTTCAACCTGAGCCCACGGGAATGGGTGCTGGCAGGCCTGCCGAGACCCGGTTTTGGCGTATTCGAAGAAAGATCAGAAACCGGATTCGCTTCTTCGAATTCAACCTGGCGAGCGCAGTGTATCCGGACACGGCCCGGGGGCTTGCCGATATTGACGTCATCATGTGCCGAAATGTGCTGATGTACTTCTCGCCCGCGCAGGCAATATCGGTACTTAGGCGCCTGATGCAATGCCTTTCCGACGAAGGCATCCTTTTGGTCGGTGCGGTGGATGGCGGCTATACCCAATCTGCCGGGTTGAAGACTTTCAACTGGCCTGGAGCCCTTGCCATATTGGCGCAAACGCCAGTCAGCGCCATTGCGCCGCAGGCGTCAATTGCACCCGGTTTAGAGTCCGCTGAAGCAGCAATATCGGTTGAAGCAGCACTATCGGTGGGGGTTCCAGACCAATCGCCGGAGCCTCAGGGCCTGGCACTGCTAACGTCAGCTCAGTGCGCGCACTCTGACAGCCCTCCTGATAACACCCAGCCTGGGTCGTTAACAGCTCGACCCACAGACGAAAACCTGTGGGCAAGGGCTAATCAGGCGCTGGTCGAAGGGAACTACCACGAAGCCTTGTCCCTGGCAGGGCGTTATGTAGAGCAGGGCGGCCTGACGCTACGACAGGAGACGAGTTGCGCCAGTCTCTGCGCGCGCAGTCTGGCGAATCTCAGGCAACTGGAAGAAGCCGAGTACTGGTCACGCCAGGCCATTCAGCTGGACAGTCTGCAAGCCTCCAGCTACTGGCTGTTGGCTACGATCCTTTTGGAACGTAATCGGCCCGAAGGGGCTCGGGATGCATTGGCCAAGGCGCTTTATCTCCAACCGGATTTCGTATTGGCCCATTATCTCAACGGCCTGGTTTCCATGGGATTACAGGATCACCATAGTGCCAGGCGGAGTTTGCGCAACTGTCTGGATTTGCTCACGAACATGACGCCGGCGGCGCCGGTGCCGGAAGGCGAAGGGGTGTCCGTATCGGATCTCTGCCAACTGGCAAACACCGCCCTGGTTGAGTTGGAGAATCCGGGCGCAGGCAGGGAGCAAGGAGCTGCAATATGAACAAAGACAAGGTGTCCCAGGCGACTGAATCAAGGGCCAATCAGCACTGGATATCCATCAAACGCAGCCTGAGTGAGATTGAGTCTCGGTTGGCAGCCGAGTTCGAGCCGTCGCCGGCGGACGTGCGACACCGGTTGCGGCAGCGGGCACAGGAACTGGCCAGGCCGGAGGTTCCGGCAGAAGACGGGGTGACTCTGGATCTGCAGCTGTTTGAGATCTCCGGGGAAACCTATGGCCTGGAAACCCGCTACATCGACGAAGTGGTGCCACTCCGGCAACTGGCCAACATACCCTGCACGCCGGAGCACATTCTGGGCATTGTGAATGTGCGTGGTCGGATGGTGTCAGTGCTGGACCTGCGGCGTTTTTTCGAGCTCCCGTTCAAGGGTCTATCGGATTTGAACAGCGTGATGGTGATCTCCAACGAGCACATGGAATTCGGATTGCTGACCGACCGCATCCACGGCAGCAGCCTGCTCCCGGAGCACCAGGTGCTGGAACCGCCAGCGCATTTGCAGGGCATTCGCGCGGATTACCTGCTTGGAGTCACCGCTGAGCAGTGGATTCTCCTGGATGGGCAACGATTACTGATGGATTCACGGTTGGTGGTGGAGGACCGGTTATGAAAGCGTATTTTAACCTGAAAACCGCCACCAAGCTGGGGCTTGCGTTTGGCTTGCTGCTGGTACTGTTCGTCGCCGTCATGCTGATGGCGCAACGGGGTATGGTGTCACTGCAGGATTCGCAACAACGCCTGAAAGAAGAACATCTCGCCAGCTTTGCCACCATTAAGAACTTGAGAATCGACATCAACATCGCCCGCGCCATCCTATTGGCGGCCAGTCTGGTGCAGGATCAGGATTTCAGTGGTGAGGTCGTTAAAGAAGACGAAATACGTGAGATTGTCCAAAGAAAACAGCAGCACATAGATCGATTGAGAAGGCTAAACCACGACAATACGGAGATTCTTCAATTTATCTCCGATATGGAGCGGGTCCTGGATCAGCTTCACACCCAAAATGGGCACGTGATCCAACTGATAAAGAGGGGGAGCTACGTCGAAGCCCACCGGTTGCTGTTGCAAACCCGCGAACAGATCTACCAGTTTCGCGACTTGAGTAAACGGGGTACGGAACGGATCGAAGCCGACATGAATGAGTTGCTGCAGGCCAATCTGAACCTCATCGACCGCCAGCGGCAGGTATCTTTGGCAGCAGGAGTCGGGTCTCTCGCCCTGATTGTACTGCTGATCTGGTTGACGACCCGGGCCATCGCCCAACCGTTGGGGCAGCTCACGCAATGGGCGGAGAGAATCGCCACCGGCGATTTGATGACGGAGTCGTCGCTGGAGGATCGGCGGGACGAAGTGGGTTACCTGAGCCTGGCCTTCGCACGGATGGGCGATTACCTGCGGGATCTGGCGGAAAAGGCCACGCTGATCGCCCAGGGTGATCTGACCGTAGTCATTACGCCCCGCTCGGAGCAGGACGTGTTGGGTCAAACCTTTAACGCCATGGTTGCCAACCTGCAGCAGCTGGCGGCCGAGCTGCAGGAGGGCACCTCGGTGCTGGCTACCTCCAGTCAGGAGATCCTGTCTTCCACCAGCCAGGTGTCTTCCAGCGCCCAGGAAACCGCGACCTCCATCAGCGAAATCACCACCACGGTAGAAGAGGTCAAACAAACCGCCAGCCTGGCCAGTCAAAAAGCCAAGCACGTCACAGCGGCAGCACAGCGCACCGCAAAGGTGTCCCAGGAGGGGCGTCAATCGGTGGAAACCTTCATACAGTCCATGGCGGATATTCGCGAGCAGATGCAGGCGGTTGCCGACAGCATCGTGCGCCTGAGCGAGCAAAGCCAGTCCATAGGGGACATTGTCGCAAGCGTCGGCGATCTGGCCGAACAATCCAACATGTTGGGGGTGAATGCGTCCATTGAGGCGGTCAAGGCAGGGGAACACGGTAAGGGGTTTTCTGTGGTGGCCCAGGAGGTCAAGACCCTGGCGGCGCAGTCCCGGCAGGCCACGGCTCAGGTGCGTACCATTCTGATGGACATCCAGAAGGCCATGACCAACGCGGTGATGGTGGTGGAGCAAAGTGACAAGGCGGTGGAGGGCGGCTTTCAGCAGATCAAGGCGTCGGGCGACACCATTCGCACTCTGGCAGAGAGCATCGACGAGTCCTCCGGCGCGGCCCTGCAGATCGCCTCGTCGTCACAACAGCAACTGGTGGGCATGGATCAGATCGCTGTGGCGATGGGAAGCATCAAACAGGCCAGCCAGGCCAATGTGGAGGGCACCCGGCAATCGGAACAGGCTGCCAGGAATCTTCATGCGTTAGGGCTGCGGCTGAAGGAGCGTGTCGCCCAGTTCAAAACGTAGATCACCGGCCGTTGGGAGAACAGAGAACGACGGCTCGGCCAGCGTCAGTTCGAATGGATCGCAAGGACAGATCGATGGATCGCCATGACAAACAGTGACGACGCATTACAGCAACGCCTCCGGCAGGCATTCCGTGAGGAGGCGGAGGAACGGCTACAAATGCTGGCAGACGCCCTGGCGATGATTCAGCAGTCGCCGGTGGATGAAGCCGCGGTGATCGAAAGTATTTTCCGCGAGGTACACAGCCTGAAAGGGGCAGCTCGCGCCGTTTCGTTGCAGCAGGTTGAACAGTTTTGCCAGCAATGGGAGAGCCTGCTGTCGGCGTTAAAGCATAAGCAACTGCTGCCCACCGCGGAACATTGGTCCTTAAGTCGCAAAGCTCGTAAGGCCATACAGCAACTGGTGGAGGACGAGGGCGCCGTGGACCCTGAATCGGTGGCACGATTGGGGGAGGCATTCGAAATTGCGGCGCAGGGTGAGGCCCCCGATGATGCCAACGGATCAACACCGCCAGATGGCGATGTGATGGAACCCCTGTCAGAGGCTGGCGCCGGCAATGCAGTCACCCTGGCATCACCGGATACGTGTGCCGGCAAGTACTTGAAAGTGAGTGTGCAGCATCTGGACCACTTGTTGTTCAATGTCGAAGAGCTGCAGCAACTCAAGCTCAATGCGCTGGAACATGCCGAGACTGCCGGTGACTCCACCAGAGAGTTCCAGCTATGGCGCCGAAACCGGCACGAGGTGGGCACGGTCGCTCGTCAGTTAAAGGGGCGTCTGGATGAGTTCAGTGAATCGACGCAAAGCCAGTTACAGACCTTGTTGGATTGGGTGGATTGGTCTGGGGACTTTCTGAGCCAATGGGAATTTCGACTAGGGTACTGGGCGGGTGGTGCTGAGAAGTTTGCACGGGAGTTGAACTCGCTGACCGACACCATGCGCCAGGAGATGCAGCTCACCCTGATTCTGCCCTGCAGCGTATTGACCGAAGGCATTCCCGCGATGGTACAGGACATCGCCGATGATTGCGGCAAAGAGGTTCGGCTTGAGGTAACCGGCGATGATCTGCAGGCCGACAAGCAGGTATTGGACGAGTTGCGAAGCCCATTACAGCACTTGATTCGCAATGCGATCGACCACGGCCTGGAAACGCCGCAGCAGCGCCAGGAACAGGGAAAGGCGAGTACCGGCCGTCTGAAGGTGGCATTCAGCCAGGAAGTGGGGGACAAGTTCGAACTTCGAGTCCAGGACGATGGCTGCGGCATGGACAGCGACTCGCTGAAGAAAAAGGCAGTGAAACGAGGATTGGTGAGTGCTGAAGAACTGAAAACCTGGAGTGATGAAGACGTTTACCAGTTGGTGTTCAACTCCGGCTTTTCCACCAGTGCGATGATTACCGACCTTTCGGGACGTGGATTGGGGCTGGCCATCGTCCAGGAGAAGGTGGAGCGCTTGGGGGGCGAGATAAATATTGAGTCGCAGCCGGGCAAAGGCACCACATTCCTGATCAGCCTGCCGACCACCATGGCAACCTATCGCGCTCTGTTGGTGAAGGTAGCGGAAAACCTGCTGGCCATACCGGCACAAGTGGTGGTTCAGGTCTTGCGGGTACCGCTCGAAAAGCTGTCGACCATGGAGAACCGTCTGTCCCTTAGCCTGGATGGCCAGGTATTGCCCCTATGGAGACTGGCCGAGGTGTTGGGCTTGGCCTGGGAGACTTCAGTAACAGGGGAAGCCTGGGTGCAGGTGGTCGTGCTCAAGGTCAGTAACAGTGCATTCGCCCTGCTGGTGGACGATGTACTGGATGATCAGGAAATCACCATCAAGTCCCTGGGGCGGCAACTGAAGCGGGTGTGCAACGTACTGGGGGCCACCTTGCTGGGGGATGGCGAAATCGTGCCTCTGCTGCATCCCCAGGATCTCCTGAAAAGTTGCCGTCGCACCCAGGCAGCACCCATACGACAGACAGAGAATGCCGATCACCAACGTAAGCCCCGGATTCTGGTAACTGAAGACTCTGTGACCTCCCGGGGCCTGCTGAAGACCATCCTGGAGAGCGCCGGCTATGAGGTCACCACGGCGGTGGATGGCATGGAAGGCTGGAACCTGCTCAAGCAAAGTCAGTTTGAACTGCTGGTGTCTGACATTGAAATGCCGCGCATGGATGGTTTTGCCCTGACCCAGCGTATACGCAACGACCGGAATCTGAGGCACTTGCCCGTGATTTTGGTGACGGCGTTGCAAAGCCAGGAAGACCGGGAGCGTGGGCTTGAGGCCGGTGCCAATGCCTACATCGCCAAGAGTGGCTTTGATCAATCGAACCTTCTGGATGTGATCCGTCGACTCCTTTGAGGGAAATCCCTATGAAAGTACTGATTGTGGAAGATTCCATGGTGGTAAGACAGCTCTTGCGCTACATCCTCGAACAGGGCGGCCTGGAGGTTATTGGTGAGGCGATCGATGGCGAGGAGGCCTTGAGCCTCATCCAACGGCAACGGCCAGACGTGATCACCATGGACGTGCACTTGCCGAAGATGGACGGATTTGAATGTACCCGCAGAATCATGGAGAGTGATCCAATTCCCATTGTCGTAGTCACCGGCAGTTACAACGTCAGCGACAGTGCCTTTGCCTTGCGGTTACTGGAAGCAGGGGCGGTTACCGTAGTGGAGAAACCCATGGGGATGGCGGATTCCAATTTCGAAAAGGATGCCGCCAACCTGATAAAGACCGTGCGGAACATTGCCGAACTCAAGCTGGTTCGCCGATTCCGGCGGACTGACTCCGCATCAACTCCGGGCCCTGAACTGGACTGGTCCCCCAAGCTGGTTGCGATTGGTGCTTCCACTGGGGGGCCGGCAGCCCTGAAAGCCATGTTGGCGGCCCTGGAACCATCTTGCCCCTGGCCGATACTGGTCGTGCAACATATTACGCCGGGATTTTTACCTGGATTCTGCGATTGGTTAAACAGCGATTCGAGCCTGAACGTACAGATCGCCGAGAATGGTGCCTACGCCCATGCGGGTAACGTGTATGTGGCCCCTGATGGGTTTGATATGGAGATCGATGCCGGCATGCAAATACGGCTCGTACCACCGAAGGGGCCGGCTACCCTGTGCCCTTCGGCGGCAACCCTGTTTGAGAGTGTAGGGCGGAACTTGGGCGGGAAGGCCCTGGCCATTCTGCTCTCTGGCATGGGTAGGGACGGCGTTAGCGAGATGCTGGAGCTAAAAAAAATGGGCGCGCTGACGCTGGCGCAGGATGCCGAGTCCGCCGTGGTCAACGGAATGCCAGGCGAAGCGATGAAGTCCCAGGCAGCCTCTCGCAGCTTACCTCCAGAGGCCCTCGCCATGGTTGTGAACCAACTGGCCCATGCCCCATCCGGTTAAGATGATGAATTAATCAGAGGCTCCCTCAGTGTTCCGGCTTTGCGGATAGATGTTCGGCCATCTATGGGTTACATTGTTGAAGCTCAAAATCGCCGGACCCACGTCTACCATGCTTGATATGCTTGCCACCCTTGCCCTGAGTCCCTGGCTGATCGGCCAAGGCCTGTATACCCGGGCGAAAACCCCAAAACTTCCCGAAGCAAAAGGGCCCCGTGAAGGCCTCAACGGAGAGGGCTCGCCCCTGAAGGTGCTGGTGCTTGGCGACTCCGCAGCCGCCGGAGTGGGGGTGAGATACCAGTCTGAAGCCCTCAGCGGTCAGCTTGCTCAAGATCTTGGCAAAGACTTTGCCGTCGCCTGGAAACTGCTGGCGCAAACCGGTCGGGATGCAGGCGAGGTATTGGCCTTGTTGGAAGACGAGCCGGAAAAAGTCTTCGATGTTGCCGTTCTTTCGGTTGGCGTCAACGATGTTACCGGGAGGACAAGCCTTACGGCCTGGCGCGAGAGCCTGAAACGCTTGCACGCCTGTCTCAACACCCGTTTTGGCGTTGGTCACGTTTTCTTCTCGCCCATTCCTCCGATGCACGTATTTCCAGCGCTGCCTCAACCTCTGCGTTGGTGGCTCGGCCGACGGGCTGGCCAATTAAACGAGGTCCTGGCCAAGATGGTGAACCAACATGACGATTGCACCCTGCTGGCGGGGGACTACCCAATCGATCCAAAGCTGATGGCTGCCGACGGCTTCCATCCCGGCGAGGAGGCTTATGCACTGTGGGCGAGAGAAGCCGCAGGGGCGATTCGTCGGCAGATTTGGGCCCGCTGAGCGGTTCGGATACCGGCGACTCGCCTGCCATCGTCCAGTAGGTCGGCTATAGTCTATCGGCTCACTAGGGTATCGGTAGTTTGAGGTGTGCTTGAAGGCCGCTTGGTTGGCGATTACTGAAACCTAACGTGCCCGCGTATCGCTGAACGATGTCCGCCACGATGGCCAGCCCCAGGCCATGGCCCGGTGTTTGCTCGTCCAGTCGCAGGCCGCGGGTGCCAAGATCCTTGATCAGGTCATCGTCCACGCCGGGGCCGTCATCGTTCACGCTGATGCTGAGCATCGTCTCGTCGGCCTGAAGCGACAGTTCGACGCAGCGAACCGACCACTTGCCGGCGTTGTCGAGCAGATTACCCATGATTTCGTTCAGGTCGTGCTCCTCAATCGGCCAACGGCGGTCCTCTGGCATATCGGTGATCAGTTCAAACGACGTGCCCGGGTACAGTCGCCCCATCATCCACAGCAGATCTCGCGCCTGTTTGACCGGGTAGGCGCTCTTGCCGATTTGCGGGCCGGCGAACTTACTTCGTCGCATTTCCGCTTCCAACTGCTTGGCAATCTCGCTAAGCCGCGTTGCCATTTCCTGCCGCAAACTCATATCCAGCGGTCGGCTGATGTCTTCCAGTATTTGGCGGACAGCGGAAATTGGGGTCCTGACGCTGTGGGACAGGTTGGCCAACGCTTCCCGGGATCGTTCCAACCGTTGATCCAGGGAATCCAGCAACTGATTCAACTGATGCACCAAGGGCTGAAACTCTTCGGGGGCCTGAACATCGATACGGGAAATTTCACCACCTTGCAGCTGGCGCAGCGCGGTTTGCAACGCGACCACCGGCCGCATGGCCAGAGTAATGCCGAGCCAGGTAACCACCGCCAGCAACAGGATAAGCAAAATCGACACGACGGCGGTCCAGGCGTGTAATTCCGCCTGGCTGGCCTTAAGCGCGGCCAGGTCTTCGGACACAATGACGACAATGGGCGTACCGGCCACCAT
>JBFHLR010000043.1:0-19781 GCA_041594735.1 Marinobacter sp. | reverse complement strand
CGGGTTACATGGCAAACACCGCTGAAAAACCACGTGAGAATTTCACCAACTTCACCCCTTACGAACTGAAAAAGGGTGAGGAGTACATGAGTGCCGATATGCTTGAGCACTTCCGCAACCTGCTACTGCAGTGGAAGCAGGAGTTGATGGAAGAAGTGGATCGCACCATGCACCACATGCAGGAAGACGCGGCAAACTACGCCGACCCCAGCGACCGAGCGACCCAGGAAGAGGAGTTCAGCCTGGAACTGCGAACCCGGGACCGCGAGCGCAAGCTGATCAAGAAGATTGACCAGACCATCGATCGCATCGACAAGGACGACTACGGTTTTTGCGATCAGTGTGGCGTGGAGATCGGCATTCGCCGCCTGGAGGCCCGCCCAACCGCCACCCTGTGCATCGACTGCAAGACGCTGGCGGAGATTCGCGAGCGCCAGACAGGCATCTGAGCCGCCACGGAGCCACGGGCGCCGTCAGTACCGGCGCCCAACTGCACCATGCTGCCCCCTGCGTACCGCGGCCGCTTTGCCCCGTCACCCACCGGTCCCCTCCATTTCGGTTCCCTGGTCACCGCACTCGCCAGTTACCTGGAAGCACGGCAGCACCAGGGCACCTGGCTGGTGCGTATCGAAGACCTGGATCCACTGCGGGAATCCAGCACTGCCACCGAGCAGATCCTGGCCTCGCTGGAGGCCCACCAACTGCGCCCGGACGAACCAGTACGCTACCAGTCCCAACGCGCCGACGCTTATCAACGAGCCATTGATCATTTGCTTAGCCGCGGCCACGCCTACGGCTGCGCCTGCTCCCGCAAAGAACTGCGCGCCCTGGGCGGACGCCACACCGCTGCCTGCCGCCAGCGGCGTCTCGACAACCCCGCCCCCGACATGGCGATTCGTTTTGCCCTCAACGACGATACCGCCCGCTGGGACGACCAGCTGCTGGGCCCCCAGACCCTGCCGGTGCAAGCCGAGATCGACGACCCGGTGATTTTGCGCAAGGAAGGTTTCTTCGCCTACCAACTGGCAGTGGTGCTGGACGATATCGACCAGGGTATCAGTCACATCGTACGGGGCTCCGACCTGCTGGACACCACCGCTCAGCAGCAACAAATTTTTCGCTCCTTTTCAGCCCCGCATCCTCACTGGCTGTACATCCCGGTGATCCTCAACGAGCAGGGCCAGAAACTCAGCAAACAAAACCACGCTCCGGCCCTGAACAACGACCGTGCCGGCCACAACCTGTACCGGGCCCTCAAGGCACTGGGCCAGCAGCCACCTGCTTACCTTGCCCAGGGCGAGCCCGCTGCGGTGCTGGACTGGGCCTGCGCTCACTGGCGCCGCGAGCGCATCCCCCTCAGCCCGCAGCGGGAGTACGGGCCGCCCGAGCACTGACAGTGACGGGGCTCTCGTGTTATAAATTCAGGTCAAGATTTTGTTCAGGACCACGACATCTGATGTATATCTACCGCCTGGTCTTCCTGCTGGTATTGGCGATCTACATTTTCTCGCCCAATATTCTCGACTGGTGGATCGCCCCCGGTAATGCCTGGTACACCCCCTACCTGCTGTGGGGTGGTCTGACTGCAATGGCCTTCTGGCTTGAGTGGCGGCGAAACCCCAATGAGTTTTAGCCTTCCCGCGCTGCTCACCTACAGCTTTCTCTACCTGCTTTTGCTGTTCGGCGTTGCCCACCTGACCGAACGCGGCGTGATACCCCGCGCCTGGGTCCAGCACCCGCTGGTCTATATCTTGAGCCTTGGCGTGTACGCCGGCATCTGGGCGGTCTATGGCGCGTTGATGGTTGCCGATGAAGCCGGCTACGGCTTCCTGGCCTACTACCTGGGAATCAGCGGCGCGTTTTTGCTGGCACCGGTGCTACTCACCCCGGTGTTACGCATTGTACGGGCCTACCAGTTGACCTCTCTGGCGGACCTGTTCGCCTTCCGTTACCGCAGCCAGCTGGCCGGTACGCTGGCCACCCTGTGTTCGGGCGTCGCCATCCTGTCGCTGTTGAGCATGCAGATCAAAGCGGTGACCGACTCCGCTAACCTGTTGGCCCCGGATGCCGCGCCTCACCTGACCAGCATTCTGTTCAGCCTGACCGTCGTACTGTTCGCCGTGCTGTTCGGCGCCCAGCGGGACCAGGGCTCAGAGAGCCATCGCGGCCTGGTAGTGGCCATCGCTTTTGATTCTTTCGTCAAACTCACTGCCATGCTGGTGCTGGGCGGGATGGTGCTGTTTTCCGTGTTCGGTGGTATGAACGGGCTGGAGGACTGGCTCGCGGCCCATAAGGCCCGTGCCAGCGCCATGGAGCTGGGCATCCATGACGGCAATTGGCGAGCGCTGATGCTGATGTCCTTTGCCGGCGCACTGGTCCTGCCCCACATGTACCATATGATTTTCAGTGAAAACCCCAGCGCCCGCGCCCTCTCCAGCGCCAGCTGGGGCCTGCCGCTGTACCTGTTACTGTTGGCGCTGCCGGTGCCCATCATCTTTTGGGGCGGCATGGAGCTGGGTACCGACACCCCCGCCAGCTACCTGGTGCTCGGGGTGAGCCAGGCACTGGACAGCCCCGCACTGGTGCTGCTGATGTACATCGCCGGCCTCAGCGCCGCCAGCGGCCTGATGATCGTCAGCACCCTCGCCCTGGCCGGCATGCTGCTCAACCACGTGGTGTTGCCACTGCACACGCCCCAGGACCGGGGCGATATCTACCGCTGGTTACGCTGGATTAAACGGGTATTGATCGCCCTCATCATCCTCACCGCCCTGCTGTTCCACGATACCCTGGGCGCAGAGCTGAACCTGACCATCCTGGGCGTGCTGGCGCTGTCCGGCGTTCTGCAGTTGTTGCCCGGCGCCCTGGCGGTCATCTACTGGCCGGAAGGCAACCGCCACGGTCTGAACGCCGGACTGGTAACCGGCGTGGCGGCGTGGATCCTGACACTGGTGCTGCCGCTTTCCAATGTCGCCAATCCGTTGGCGACCATCGAGGCGCCCCTGATTCCCGACCAGCAGAACTGGCACATCTTCGTATTCCTGAGCCTGACCCTGAACGTGACGATGTTTGCCCTGGCTTCGCTGATCAGCAAACCCAGCCCGGATGAAGTCAGTGCCGCCCAGGCCTGCTCCTGGGGCGCGCTGTCCCGCCCACAACGGCGGGAACTGCTGGCGACGTCATCCGGCGAATTCGTCGAACAGCTGTCGGCGCCGCTGGGGGAAGAGGTCGCCCAACGGGAAGTGGAGCGGGCCCTGGACCAGCTCAAACTTCCTGCCACGGAATACCGGCCCTATCAGTTGCGCCGGTTGCGGGACCAAATCGAAGTGAATCTGTCCGGACTGATGGGACCCACTGTCGCCCGGGATATTGTCAAGCGCCACCTCAGTTTCAAGCCGCTGGCCGGCGACGACAGCGCCCAGGATATTCATTACATTGAACGCGCCCTCGGCAGCTATCAGAGCCAGCTCACCGGGCTCGCCGCAGAGCTGGACAATCTGCGCCGCCATTACCGACAGACCCTACAGAACCTACCCATTCCCGCCTGCTCGGTAGGCAATGACGGCGAGATCCTGATGTGGAACCACGCCATGGCGCAACTGACCGGCATTGCCGCCGACGATGTGGTCGGCGGCAGGCTGCTGGCCCTGCCCGACCACTGGTACACGCTGCTGGATGATTTCGTCAGCGGGCCGGATCTGCACCGCCACAAACACCGGCTGGACCTGCGGGGTCGCCCCCATTGGCTCAACCTGCACAAGGCAGCGCTGAGCGGCCCCGATCATGCGGAAGGCGGCAGCATCATTCTGGTGGAGGACCAAACCGAAACCCGTCTGCTGGAGGACGAACTGATGCACAGTGAACGGCTGGCCTCCGTGGGCCGGCTTGCGGCGGGTGTCGCCCACGAGGTGGGCAACCCGATCACCGGCATCTCCTCGCTGGCGCAAAATCTCAAACTGGAAACGGATGATGCTGACATCCTGCACACGGCCGAACAGATCCAGCAACAGACCCGACGCATCTCCACCATCCTGCAGTCACTGATGAATTTCGCCCGTACCGGCAACCACGCCCAGGCGAATCGCTACGAACCGGCGCAGATCCACCGCTGCGTGGACGAATCCATCAACCTGCTGTCACTGAGCGACCAGGGCCGGGGTATTCGTTACCAGAACCAGTGCCCGACGGATCTGGTGGTGCTGGGCGACGAGCAACGCCTGGTGCAGGTGTTCGTCAACCTGCTGGCCAATGCCCGTGACGCCTCGCCCGAAGGGGCGCTTATCCGCATCAGTGGAAACCGTGAAGGTTACTCCGCTATTATCGAGGTCACCGATGAAGGCTCGGGTATTCCCGCAGACCAGCTGGACCATATTTTTGAGCCGTTTTACACCACCAAGGGCCCCAATCAGGGCACCGGACTGGGTTTATCCCTGGTCTACAGCATCGTGGAAGAACATTACGGCAACATTCAGGTCGAGAGCCCGGCAGCACCGGAGACCGGTCGCGGCACCTGCGTCCGACTCCGCCTGCCTGCCTACGAAGGTGACGACCAGCAAAACCCACTCAGCCAGCACGAAAGGTCTCTGAACTGATATGCCCCGCATCCTGATTGTTGAAGACGAAGAGATCATCCGCTCGGCGCTGCGCAAGTTGCTGCTGCACGCCGGCTACGACGTTGCCGATGCCGGCTCGGTGGATGACGCGGAGAGGGACCAGGACCTGCAACAGTTTGACCTGATCATCTCCGACCTTCGCCTTCCCGGCGCGCCGGGCACCGAACTGATCAACCGGGCGCCCAATACCCCGGTGCTGATCATGACCAGCTACGCCAGCCTGCGCTCGGCCGTGGATTCGATGAAGCTGGGCGCGGTCGAATACATCGCCAAGCCGTTCGACCACGACGAAATGCTGGCAGCGGTAGAGACCATCCTGCAGCAACGCGATAGCGGCAGTGAAAACACAGCCGCCAGCGATGACGAGACGACCGGGAACACCCCCGACCCGTCCAACATCATGTATGGCGAGTGCGACGCCATGCGCCAGGTGTTCCACCTCATCCGCAAGGTGGCGCCAACCGAAACCACCGTGCTGGTGAACGGCGAATCGGGCACCGGTAAGGAACTGGCGGCAAGAGCGCTGCACCTGCTTAGCCCCCGTGCCACCCGCCCCCTGATTTCAGTAAACTGCGCCGCCATTCCGGAAAGCCTGATCGAATCGGAGCTGTTCGGCCATGAAAAAGGCGCCTTCACCGGCGCCGTCTCGGCCCGTACCGGCCTGATCGAAGCGGCCGACACCGGCAGCCTGTTTCTGGACGAAATTGGCGAACTCCCGCCCGAAGCTCAGGCACGGCTGCTGCGGGTGCTCCAGGAGGGCGAGATCCGCAAGGTCGGGTCCACCCAGAGCCGCCGGGTGGATGTACGGATGATTGCCGCCACCCACCGTAATCTGAAGGCGATGACCCGCACCGGGGAATTCCGCGAAGACCTGTACTACCGCCTCAACGTCATGCAGATCCGTATTCCGCCGCTGCGGGATCGCCTGGGAGACATTCTCGGCCTGGCCCGCAAATTCCTTAAACGACAAGGTGAGAAAATGGGCAAACCCGATCTCAATCTGAGTCCTGAGGCCATGCGGGCATTGCAGCGACACCGCTGGCCCGGCAACGTGCGGGAACTGGAGAATGCCATCGAACGGGCCTGCATTCTCTGTGACGGCGACCTGATCTCCCCGGCGTTGCTGGATCTGGAGATGGAGGGTGACGACGTCACGATTCCCCAGAGCCTGGTTGAGGGCGACAACGAGTCCAGCAAGCCCCAGGAGGCCGACGGCGGTAACGATCTCTCCCTGGAGGATTATTTCCAGCATTTTGTTCTTGAAAATCAAGACCGCATGAGTGAGACGGAACTGGCACAAAAACTCGGAATCAGTCGTAAGTCGCTGTGGGAAAGGCGCCAGCGTCTGGGTATTCCGCGCAAAAAAACCAACTGATACCGGCAGTGTTACCCGGTGTTACCTCACGGAACACCCACAGGTATAAAAACCCCTCCCCGAGTAACACTTTAGTCTAATAATTCACCCCCTTCCAAAGTTTAATTTTTTTAACCTTCTGTTAATAAAGGCTTTTGAAAAACTGGCACAGGCGATGCAAATACTAGGGCGCACAACAACAAAAACAAGAGTGATCAGGCAGCGCCAAAACAAAAACAAATAGCTGCACGGAACGTTCGGTAACAAAAACAAGATCAGAACGTAAGCGAACTGAGTGTTTTGGGTGCTATGCTTTTTAGTGGACCCATGACTTGTGCGAGTTGTAGGTGTAGAGAAGAATCGTCCGCCAGACGCCACTATATCTGCTCAAATCTCGCATTAAGTTACTGTCCGCTCTGTGTATTCAAAGCGTTCCGTTTGCCTTGACTGGCCCCGCACCTGGGGCATGCAAGGGGCAAGAACACAAAGAAGAAGCCCAGCAACAACAAAAACAAAATGCAGATCGTCATTGCTTCAAGGGCGGGATCGCGAAAGCGGTCCCGCCTTTTAATTATCTGCCCCACCTAGTTATCTGTCCTACCTGGTTATCCGCTCCACTTAATTACCCACTCCATTCCCCTGCCCGTGTGCAAATCTCGCTCAAACCGGTAAACTCTCGTTTTCGCTAAGCGCATCACGGAATTCAATGCTGACAAAACTCAAACAGAACGTTTCCCGGTTGCTCGGAAACGGCAAGAAGAAAACCCAGCGGCTGGAGCGGCGGGAAATACCTCGAGACGAGCACAATGTGTCCCGCTCCATGATCAGCGAGCCCGCCAAAAAAGTACTGCACCGCCTGAACAAGGCGGGGTACGAGGCTTACCTGGTCGGCGGCGGCGTCCGCGACATTCTGCTCGACGGCAAACCCAAAGACTTTGACATCGCCACCAACGCCACGCCGGAGGAGGTTCATAACCTTTTCCGTAACTCCCGGCTGATCGGCCGCCGCTTTCGCATCGTCCACGTACTCTTTGGCCGCGAAGTCATTGAGGTCACCACGTTCCGCGGCAATGCCCAGGACGATGACGACGGCGGCGATACCCAGCGCAAGACCAGTGAACACGGCCTGCTGCTGCGGGACAACGTCTATGGCAACCAGGAAGAAGACGCCCTGCGTCGCGACTTCACCATCAACGCGCTCTACTACTGCATCCGCGATTTCACCGTCATTGATTTCGCCGGCGGCATCGACGACCTGAAGCAGCGCCAGCTGCGGCTGATCGGCGACCCGGAAACCCGTTACCGGGAAGACCCGGTGCGGATGCTGCGAGCCATTCGCTTCGCCGCCAAACTTGATTTTGAGATTGAACCAGCGACCGAGGCGCCCATCACCCAGCTGGCCGAGCTATTGGATCATATCCCCTCCGCCCGGCTGTTCGATGAGGTGCTGAAGCTGTTTTCCGCTGGGCACGGTGAAGCGACCTACGATTTGCTTAGCCGATACGGCCTGCTGGCACCTCTGTTCCCGCAGACTGCCAAGGCGATTGAGGAAGGCCATTCCGACGAACCGATTCGCCAGGCCCTGCGCAACACCGACGCCCGCATTCGTCAGGGCAAGTCGGTGACCCCCTACTTCCTGTTTGCCGCCATGCTGTGGCCGGCACTGCAGGCCGAATGGCAACGCCGCCAGGACCAGGGCGAGCCGCTGCAACCGGCGTTGCACCAGGCCGCCGCCAAAGTGATTGGCCGGCAAGTACAGGCCACCTCGATACCCAAACGCTTCTCCGGGCCGATGAAGGAAATCTGGGAGCTGCAGTTGCGCCTGCCCCGGCGCCAGGGCAAACGCGCCCTGGCCACCATGGAACATCCCCGCTTTCGTGCGGCCTACGACTTCCTGCTGGTACGGGAAGCCTCCGGCGACACCGAGCCTGGCCTCGGAAAGTGGTGGACCGACTTCCAGGCCGCCGATACTCGCGGTCGTGAGCGGCTGCTGAGCGAACTGGCCAGCACCGGTCCCAAACCGCGGCGGCGGCGCCGTAGCGGCCAGCGGAACCGGAGCTCATGACCGTCCGCGCATACATCGGCCTGGGCAGTAACCTGGCGGACCCGCTGCAACAACTGGCCACTGCGGTGGCAGCCCTGGCGACCCTGCCCCGCAGCCGGCTAATCGCCCAGTCGCCCTTTTACCGAAGCGCACCGGTCGGTCCCCAGGACCAGCCCGACTTCATCAACGGCGCGGTAGAGCTGGAAACCCGGTTGCCCGCCCTGGCATTGCTGGACGAGCTTCAGGCCATTGAGCAGAACCACGGCCGCGAGCGGGTCCAGCACTGGGGCCCCCGTACGCTGGATCTCGATCTGCTGCTGTACGGCGACCAGCAGATCAATGTAAAACGACTGCAGGTGCCGCACCGGGAACTGGCCAACCGGGACTTCGCTCTGCAGCCCCTGCTGGATCTCAACCCGGACTTGGCATTGCCCGACGGCCGCCGACTGACGGACCTTCGGCGCCACTGTCCAGACAACCGGCTGCAACGGCTGGAGCCGGAACCCGCGCCACCGAATGCCCAGGGAGCCTCTGATTAACCCCCTAGGGTCCCTTGCCTAGTATTCAGAGCAAGATTACCCTTATCCTCTGATCATATCGGCAGTCCTCCGACTCCCATCCCGATCCATTCCTGAAGAAGGCAAGGATTTTATGGCTGTTACCATCAACACCCTGCGAGACTACAAGCAGAAGGGCGAGGCATTTGCCGTTCTGACTTCCTACGATGCCACGTTCGCCCAGATCGTCAGCGAAGCCGGCGTCGACGTGATTCTGATCGGCGATTCGCTGGGGATGGTCCTGCAAGGTAACGACAGCACCCTCCCGGTCACCATGACGGACATGGTCTACCACGTACGTGCCGTGGCGAAAGGCAACACCGGCTCGCTGATCATGGCCGACATGCCGTTCATGTCCTACGGCACTACCGCCACGGCGCTGGAGAATGCCGCCGAACTGATGCGCGCCGGCGCCCACATGGTCAAGCTTGAGGGCACCGACTGGATGGCCGACACCATCACCGCCCTCAGCGAGCGCGGCATTCCGGTCTGCGCCCACCTGGGGTTGACGCCGCAGTTCGTCAACAAGTTTGGCGGCTACAAGGTGCAGGGACGGGATGATCAGCAGGCCGAACTGATGATTGAACACGCTTGCCAGCTCGAGAAGGCCGGCGCGGACGTGATTCTGCTGGAGTGTGTGCCGGCACCACTGGCCGCCCGCATCACCCAGGCAGTCAAGGCCCCGGTCATCGGTATCGGCGCCGGGGCCGACACCGACGGTCAGGTACTGGTGGTTCACGACATGCTGGGCATCACCCCAGGTCGGCGTCCACGCTTCGTCAAAAACTTTCTTGCGGAAGCCGACTCAATCCAAAGCGCCCTGGCGGCCTACGTCGAGGCCGTGCGGCAACGCGAATTTCCCGGTGAGGAGCATACGTTCCAGGCATGAGAACCGTACACAAAGTCAAAGAACTCCGGACCATCCTGCATAACTT
This sequence comes from Marinobacter sp., assembly GCA_041594735.1. GTDB lineage: Bacteria > Pseudomonadota > Gammaproteobacteria > Pseudomonadales > Oleiphilaceae > Marinobacter. The sequence continues at coordinate 10,278 of JBFHLR010000043.1, read as the reverse complement.
TCGCGAGCAGGGTAAGCGCATTGGCCTGGTACCCACCATGGGCAACCTCCACGACGGCCATATCTCGCTGGTTCACCGGGCGCTGGAGGCCGCCGACGTGGTGGTGACCAGCATCTTCGTCAATCCAATGCAGTTCGGCGCCCACGAGGACCTGGACACCTACCCGCGTACTCTCAAGGCCGACCAGGAACGCCTGGAACAAGCAGGGAACACCCTGGTATTCGCCCCACCGGTCAGCGAGATCTACCCGGAGGGGCTGGTAAACCAGACCCAGGTGGTAGTGCCGGGCGTCAGCGAAGGCCACTGCGGGGCCGGCCGCCCCGGCCACTTCGAGGGTGTGGCCACCGTCGTCACCATGCTGTTCAACATGGTGCAACCGGACATCGCGGTGTTCGGCGAAAAGGACTTCCAGCAGCTGGCGGTCATTCGCAAGCTGACCCGGGATCTGTGTTTGCCCATCGAGATCATCGGAGCGCCCACGGTACGGGATGACGACGGCCTCGCCATGAGTTCCCGCAACGGCTATCTGTCCAGCGAGGAACGCCGGCATGCCAGCGCGCTTTACCGGGTGCTGCGTGACACCGCCGACCGGCTGCAGGAAGGCCATCCGGACCCACTCGCCGAGCTGGAGCAGGCCGCCTGCAGCCAGCTGGAGGCCTCCGGGTTCCGGCCGGAATACGTTAACATCGTCAACAGCCTCACCCTGAAACCGGCGCAGGCTTCCGACGGCGATCTGACCATCCTTGCCGCCGCGTTTCTGGGCACCACCCGTCTGATCGACAACATCTCCATTAGCCGTTAGCCCCACCATTGAAAGGAATCTGTTATGGCACAGGCCGGCAAGCGCCTCACCCAGCTAGACGAATGGCAGGCCCTGGTTGAACATCAGGTAAGCCTGCAGCACACCCATATGCGGGATCTGTTCGCGCAGGACCCGCAACGCTTCCAGCAGTTTTTCAGCGAGGCGGCCGGCCTTTCCCTCGACTATTCCAAGAACCTGATCACCCAGCAGTCAATGGCGCTGCTGATGGACCTGGCCCGGCGCTGCCAGGTGCCGGAGCGCATCGAAGCCATGTTCCAGGGCGAGGCGGTCAACACCAGCGAGCAGCGGCCCGCGCTGCACGTCGCGCTACGCAGCCAGAGCGACGAGGCGGTCCAGGTGGATGGCCGCGACATCATGCCGGAAGTGCGGGACACCCTGGCGCGCATGGAGGAGTTTGTCTGGCGGGTGCGCAGCACCCAGTGGCGAGGCTTTTCCAACAAGCCGTTTACCGACGTGGTGAGCATCGGCATCGGCGGCTCCTTCCTCGGCCCCAAGCTGGTCTCCGCCGCACTCAAGCCCTATTGGCATGGTCAGATCAACTGCCATTACGTGGCCAACATCGATGGCAGCCACATCACCGAGGTGCTCCGCCACATCAATCCCGAAACCACGCTGTTCCTGATCCAGTCAAAATCGTTCCGCACCCAGGAAACCCTGGAAAACACCAAGGTTGCCAGAGAGTGGTTCCTGCATAACGGCGGCAGCGAAGAACAGATTGGCAAGCACTTCGTCGCGGTGACGGCGAACCCCCAGGCAGCCATCGAGTTTGGCATCGCCGAGCAAAACATCTTCCCGATGTGGGACTGGGTCGGCGGCCGTTATTCCCTGTGGTCCGCGATCGGCCTGCCCACCGCCCTGACCATTGGCATGGACAATTTTCGCGCCCTGCTGGCGGGCGCCTACGCCATGGACCGCCATTTCCGTGACGCGCCCCTGGAACAGAATCTGCCGGTGATTCTGGCCCTGCTCGGTGTCTGGTACAACAATTTCTGGGGCGCCGACGCCCACGCCATACTGCCGTATGATCACTACCTGCGCGGGCTGCCAGCACACCTGCAGCAGCTCGACATGGAGAGTAACGGCAAATGCGTGACCAACGCCGGTGACCCGGTGGACTACCAGACCGGTCCGATCATCTGGGGCGGCGCCGGCGCCAATGGCCAGCATGCCTACCACCAGTTGCTGCACCAGGGCACCTGCCTGTCACCGGCGGATTTCATCATCCCGCTACGGACCCACAACCCCGTCGCCAATCACCACGCGATCCTGTTCGCCAATTGCCTCAGCCAAACCCAGGCGCTCATGCGAGGCAAAACCGAAGCGGAGGCGCGGGCCGAACTGGAAGCCCAGGGATGTTCGCCCGCCGACGTGGAGCGACTCGCCCGTCACAAGGTTATTCCCGGCAACAAACCCAGCAACACGCTGCTGTTCGAACGCGCAACGCCCCGCACCGTGGGCGCGCTGATTGCGCTGTATGAGCACAAAACCTATGTGCAAGGCGTTATCTGGGACGTGGATTCGTTTGATCAGTGGGGAGTGGAACTGGGCAAGCAGTTGGGCGAGGATATCCTGCAACGCCTGCTTGGCAAAGCGATGGAGGGCGAGGTGTCGGACAGCTCCACCGCAGGCTTGATCGAGCTATTTCGCCACCGTCACCACAACGGTCACTGAGCCGGCGGTATTGACGGCGTTGAGCTGCCGCGCGGCGAGACCACCCGTCCGCGCCAGCTGAATGGCACCACCCAGAGTTTCTGGTCACTGCGATAGGCGCGCCAGAGCGCGGCATAGTTCTGGCCCGCTACCGGGTGAATGTCGGCGGGGGCCACCTCCGCCAGCGGTTGAAGCACAAAGGCATTTTTCAGGATTTCGCCCCGCGGCAGCTCAACGCCGTCAATACAGCCGGCACAGTCGCCGTAGGTCAGGATGTCCAGATCCAGGGTACGCGGACTGAACCGGGCGACATGGCGGCGGCGGCCGTTATCCGCCTCGATCTGCTTGAGCTCCCGGGACAGCTGGGCCACCGGCAGGGCGGTCTCGATGCCCACCACCAGATTCAGAAACGGCTCACCGTCAAAGCCCACCGCCTCGCTTTCATACACCGAGGAAATGCTGAGCTCACCAAAGCGATCCGCCAGCGCGTCCAGCGCGGCGCAGACGTAATGCTCGCGGTCGATGTTACTGCCGATGCTCAGGTAGACCGTCACAGGCGCGCTCACCGACGTTGCCCCCGCTCAATCCTCACACCCACCGACTGGGCCTGAGGCACCGCACCCGGCTTACGAATCGTCAGCTGCAACCAGCGCACACCGAAATCCTGCTGCAGGCAAGCGGCCAACCCTTCGGCCGCGGTTTCCAGCAGTTGGGGCTGAAGTTCCTGAAGGTAGCGGCAAACCCGGTCGCTGACGGCCGCATAATCCAGCGCCAGCGCCACATCATCCTGGGCCGCCGGTACCGCATTGTCCCAGGCCAGATCCAGATCGATCAGCAGCCGCTGGGTCACCTCCCGCTCCCAGTCATAGACACCGATCACGGTCTCAACGGCCAGACCTTCGATCAACACTGAATCCGTCACCTTCGAACTACCTCTGAATGCATGCAAACGTTCGACTTCGGGTCTCCGACCGTTCGCTAATTGAATGACCAGGTCCCCGCCTATACTGTAGGGCATTCGCCCTCACCGGTTACGCGGTGGGATTTTCGCACAAATGCCGGGTTCACGTCTTTGCCCATGCCCCCATTGAACGATCCCGTCCTGACGGTACTGCTGTGCCTGCTGGCCTATCTGGCCGGCTCAGTGCTCTTTGCCATTGCGGTGTGCCGGCTGTGGAAGCTGCCAGACCCAAGGGCTCAGGGCTCCGGCAATCCCGGTGCCACCAACGTCTACCGCACCGGCGGCTGGCCACCGGCCTTGGTAACGCTGGTGCTGGATGCGCTGAAAGGCTGGTTTCCGGTTTGGCTGGCCGTACAGGCGGAGCTGTCGATGTTGGCCCAGGCGATGGTGGCGTTGTGCGCGGTAACCGGGCACATGGTGCCGCTGTACTATCGATTCCAGGGCGGCAAGGGCGTGGCCACCGCCCTCGGCGGCGGGTTGGCGCTGGCGCCGGTGACCACACTGCTGATCAGTGCCGTGTGGGGCTTCGTGATGTGGCGATGGCGCATCTCGGCCCTGGCTTCCATCGTCGCTATTGGCTGCGGCCCGCTGGTGAGCGCCGTGCTGGAGCCCGAGACACTGCCGCTGTTCGGGCTGCTGGCGCTGCTGATCGTGGTGCGTCACCGCAACAACCTGATCCGGCTGGCACAAGGACGGGAATCCAGGTTCTAGTGTCCCGTCTGGTTAATTCGCCAGGCCGTTCGTCCGCGCCTCCGCCAGTGACGGCAGGGTATCCATGGGCCAACGGGGCACTGCGACAATGCGCTCGCCGTCCCGCTGCCCGGCCAGCAGCCGCTGACAACCGGCATACGCAATCATTGCGCCATTGTCGGTGCAGAATTCCGGGCGGGCATAGTAGACACTGCCGCCCAACTGCCCCACCTTGGCCTCCAGCGATTCCCGCAGCCGTCGGTTGGCACTGACCCCGCCCGCCATCACCAGGCGCTTGCAACCTGTCTGCTCCAGCGCCCGCCGGCATTTGATCACCAGGGTATCCACCACCGCCGACTCAAAGGCCCGGGCAATGTCGGCACGAACCTGGTCGTCGAGCACGCCGTCCTGCTCGGCCGCGGCAATGGTATTGAGGGTGTAGGTCTTGAGGCCGCTGAAGCTGAACTCGAGCCCGGGGCGGTCGGTCATCGGCCGCGGAAACCGGTATACCCCATCCCGGCCCTGCTGGGCCAGTGCCGCCACCCGGGGACCGCCGGGATAATCCAGCCCCAGCATCTTCGCGGCTTTGTCAAAAGCCTCGCCGGCGGCATCATCCACCGACTCCCCCAGCAACCGGTACTGTCCGATGCCCTCTACCTGCACCAGCTGGGTGTGACCTCCCGACACCAGCAGCGCCACGAACGGAAACGCCGGCGGGCTGTCTTCCAGCATCGGCGCCAACAGGTGCCCCTCCATGTGATGCACCCCCAACACCGGGATCCCCAACGCAAACCCCAGTGCATGGGCCACCGACCCGCCCACCATCAGCGCCCCCACCAACCCGGGGCCGGCGGTATAGGCAATGCCATCGAGATCGCTGCGCTGCTTGCCGGCTGCCGTCAAGACCTCGTCACACAGTGGCAACAGCTTGCGAACATGGTCGCGGGACGCCAGCTCGGGCACCACGCCGCCGTAATCCGCGTGCACGTCCACCTGACTGAACAAGGCGTGCGACAGCAAGCCCCGCTCACTGTCATACAGCGCCACACCAGTTTCGTCACAGGAGGTTTCGATGCCTAGCACCAGCATAGTCTGGGGTCTCTTGAGTAGCGTGAATTTCGACGCGGGAGTTTAGCAGATTTCCGCGCCCCGCCGGCACAATTCTTAACCAGCCATTGACCCGCGCCAGGACAAAGCGCTATTATTGCCGCCCCTAATTTCGCACTGGTCGAGTTTTATCCAATGTCACCAGGCGTTATCATTGAAGACGTGCAGCACAAGGCTGGCGAGCACTGAGTCGCTGTGTACTGCAAGCGGGTACAAGTAGACCTGTCTGCACTTCTTCCAAAACTGAAACCGAACTTATTAGGTAGGTGATTTTCGAATGCCAGCTGTCAAAGTGAAAGAGAATGAGCCGTTTGACGTAGCCCTGCGTCGCTTCAAGCGTTCCTGCGAGAAAGCGGGTGTCCTGTCGGAAGTGCGTCGTCGCGAGCACTACGAGAAGCCGACCTCCGTTCGCAAGCGCAAAGCTGCCGCCGCCGTCAAGCGTCATCTCAAGAAGCTGCAGCGGGAACAGCGCAAGTTCGAGCGCCTGTACTAAGCCGTACAGACCTCGCTTGTCTGCAAGCCTTGGGTCGCCACATTCCCCGTGAATGCTGGCCACCACAAAAATGCCGCCGGGGCCTGGCTTCGGCGGCATTTTTGGCTATGGTGAGTCGTTACCAGAGCCCCCTGCACAACCGGAGCCTCCATGAGCGGTTTGATCCCTCAACGCTTTGTCGAAGACCTGCTGGACCGAATTGATCTGGCGGAGCTTATCGGGTCGAGGATTACGCTCAAAAAGGCCGGCGGCAATTACAAGGCACGCTGCCCATTTCACGACGAGAAAACACCTTCGTTTAATGTTCGCCCGGACAAGGGGTTTTATCACTGCTTTGGCTGTGGCGCCCATGGCGACGCCATCAGTTTTGTCCGGGAATTTGATGGTCTGGGCTTTACCGACGCGGTTGAGGAACTGGCCAAGCGCGCCGGCCTGGAAGTCCCCTACGACCAGAGCGCGCGCCAGGAGATCCAACAGACCCGCACCCTGACCGATGCGCTGGACTTTGCCAACCAGTTCTATCGCAACGCCCTGCACGGCAGTCAGGGCCAGTTTGCCAGGGACTATCTGAAACAGCGCGGCCTGGACCCTGCCGTCATCGAGCGCTATCAAATCGGTTACGCGCCAGGCACCGGCACTGCGCTGTTCGATGCCGCAAGTCCGGCACTGCAGGGACCACTATTGGAGACCGGGACCGTTTCCAACCGCTTTGAGCGACCGCGGGACCTGTTTCGACACCGGATCATGTTTCCGATCCGCAACAGTCGCGGCAAGACCCTTGCGTTCGGCGGCCGCACCCTGGGCGACGACAAGGCCAAGTACATCAACTCCCCGGAGTCCGATGTCTTTCACAAGAGTCGGGAGATCTATGGCCTGTTCGAAGCCAAACAGGCGGTTCGCCAGCTCGACCGGCTGCTAGTGGTGGAAGGGTACATGGACGTGATTGCGCTGGCGCAGCACGGCATTCCCTACGCCGTTGCCACCCTGGGCACCGCCACCAATCAGGACAGCCTTGGCGCCCTGCTCAAACAGGCGCGACATTTGGTGTTCTGCTTCGACGGCGACACCGCGGGTTACCGCGCCGCCGACCGGGCCATGGAGAACGCCCTGGAACTGCTGGCCGACGGCCTGCATTTGCAGTTCCTGATGCTGCCAGACGGCGAAGACCCCGACACACTGGTACGCAAGGAAGGCCAGGACGCCTTTCAGCAGCGAATCGATGGCGCAACACCACTGTCCCGCTACCTGTTTGATCGCCAGCAGGCAGGACTCGACCTGACGTTACCCGAGCATCGAGGTGAACTGCGGGCCCGCGTCGAGCCGCTATTGAACAAAATGCCCAAGAGCACCCTGCGGGATGCCATGTGGCACGAAATGATGCGGCTGTGCGGCGGCCGCAGAGACTGGCAGGGTCAAGGCCGAGGGTCACGGGGGACGGGGGACTTCCGGCCCGGCCGCTATGGCGACCGGCGCCCCCGGATCCAGGAAGAACGTATCGACGTTCGCCTGAGCAAAGACGCCGCCCTGTGCCTGGCACTGGTGGAAGCCCCGGAGTTGGCCGCCGACACACTGGAGCTGTGCCGCAGCGACCGCCAGCTGCATCAGGCCCGCAGCTTTGCCGACTGGATCCTTGAGCAACGGCTCAGCAGCCAGAAACAGCTCATCAGCCGGCTGGCCCTGGACGACAGCGCCCGCAACCGGTTTTTTCGACTGTTCGACGGCATCGAGCACATCCCCTCCAGGGACCGCACCCTGGAGTCGGCGCGGGAAATGCTCTACCCAAACCAGGAGGCGGCCCGCAAACAGCGACTGGCCGCCCTGCTGACGCAAAAGCGTAGCCTGGCCGACCTCAGCGATGAGGAACGCCAAGAGCTCAAAAAACTGGCGCAGCAGACCCAGGAGTAACACGGTACTTGAAACTTAACAGGTTGATCACCATCTAACCAACCGGTGGCAGAGCAACCACGTGACAGCTATAATGGCTGTTTAACTTTTTTCCTCTTATCAGCGAGTTCATAGGGTGTCTATGTCAGGCAATTCGCAAAAATCACGTTTGAAAGACCTCATTGCCCGAGGCAAGGAACAAGGTTACCTGACTTACGCCGAGGTAAACGACCACCTCCCGGAGGATATTGCCGACCCGGATCAGGTCGAAGACATTATCCGCATGATTAATGACATGGGCATTCAGGTCTGCGAGGAAGCTCCCGACGCCGACACCCTGCTCATGACTGACGGCGACTCCACCGCCGACGAAGCCGCCGCCGCCGAAGCCGCTGCCGCCCTGGCCGCGGTGGAAACCGAAGCCGGCCGCACCACGGACCCGGTTCGCATGTACATGCGGGAAATGGGTACCGTCGAACTGCTGACTCGCGAGGGCGAGATCGTCATCGCCAAGCGTATCGAGGAAGGCATCCGGGACGTCATGGCCGCGGTCGCCCACTTCCCCGGCACCGCCGGCACCGTGATTCAGGCGTACGAGCGCATCATCGAGAATGAAGGCCGCATCAGCGACATCGTGACCGGTTTCCTGGATCCCGACGATGCCGAGCCGTTCATGGGCGAGGACACCAGCGAGGAGTCCCAGGCGGAACCCGATACCGACGACGATGACGATTCCAGCGATGAAGACAGCGATAACGGCCCGGATCCGGAAGAAACCCGGTTGCGCTTTGAGCTGCTCAAAGAAAAGCTGACGACCGCCGAGGCCCTGCTGAGCAAGAAGGGGCGCGCCGACAAAACCACCCAGGATGCCCTGAACGAGCTGGGCGACGTGTTCGCGCCGTTCAAACTGGGCAACAAGGCGTTCGATGAACTGGTGAACGTTGTTCGCTCCACCAACGAAATGGTGCGGGAGAACGAGCGGACCATCATGCAGATCTGCGTGCGCGAGTGCAAAATGCCCCGCAAGGACTTCATCAAGTGGTTCCCCGGCAACGAAACCAATCTGGAATGGGCAGAAGACCTCGCCAAGAGCAGCAAGCCGTACGCGGCCGATCTGGGTGAGCGCCAGGACGAAATTGTTCGCCTGCAGAAGCGCATTGCCAACATCCAGGCCGAGGTGGACCTGGACATCCCGGACATCAAGGAAATCAACCGTCGCGTCTCCATCGGCGAAGCCAAGGCCCGTCGAGCCAAGAAGGAGATGGTGGAAGCCAACCTGCGTCTGGTGATCTCCATTGCCAAGAAGTACACCAACCGTGGCCTGCAGTTCCTGGACCTGATCCAGGAAGGCAACATCGGCCTGATGAAGGCCGTCGACAAGTTCGAATACCGCCGCGGCTACAAGTTCTCCACCTACGCCACCTGGTGGATCCGTCAGGCCATCACCCGCTCCATCGCGGACCAGGCACGCACCATCCGTATTCCGGTGCACATGATCGAGACCATCAACAAGCTCAACCGCATCTCCCGTCAGATGCTGCAGGAGATGGGCCGCGAACCCACCCCGGAAGAGCTGGGCGAGCGCATGGACATGCCGGAAGACAAGATCCGCAAGGTGCTCAAGATCGCCAAGGAACCGATTTCCATGGAAACACCGATCGGCGACGACGAAGACTCCCATCTGGGGGACTTCATCGAGGACATCCAGGCGCTGTCGCCGGTGGACTCCGCCACTGCCGAAGGCCTGCGGGAAGCCACCCGCTCGGTACTCGCCGGTCTCACCGCCCGGGAATCCAAGGTGCTGCGCATGCGCTTCGGCATCGAGATGAACACCGACCATACCCTGGAAGAAGTCGGCAAGCAGTTCGACGTCACCCGGGAACGTATCCGTCAGATCGAAGCCAAGGCCCTGCGCAAACTGCGCCACCCTTCCCGCTCCGACCACCTGCGCGGCTTTATCGACGACCAGGGCAACGGATAAGCACCACAACAGTAGCGGGCGCCAGACCACACCGGTATAATGGCGCCCGCTTTCTCCCTTCCCGAGAAACACTTGCAAGTCTTAAAAGGGCCTATAGCTCAGTTGGTTAGAGCAGGGGACTCATAATCCCTTGGTCGCTGGTTCGAGTCCAGCTGGGCCCACCATTTCTTAATTTTCTGTAATCTTTCCCCCGCTTTTAACAGACTTCACCGGAACACAACAAACCCCGTAAACCCCCGCCATTACTGGCTTAAAGCCAGGATAACCAGCTACCAAGCCCCACCGTTTGTTCTGAACCGTTCCATTTTCTACCGCTAGAAACCGCCCACAGGTGGGGGTATCTTTGGGGGTATCTGAGCTGGGCCCCATATTTTTCGCCCAAAAATACCCCCAAACTGAGGCCAAACCCATGACCAGAGCGGCCAACAAGCTGACAGAAACGGCAGTAAAGCACGCCACCTTCAGCAAATACGGCAAGCGCACCAAGCTGGCGGACGGTGGCGGGCTGTTCCTCGACGTTCAGAAAGCGGGCCGGTACTGGCGGATGAAATACCGCTATGGAGGTAAGGAGAAGCTGTTAGCCCTGGGGGTATATCCTGACGTATCACTGAAGGAAGCCAGGGCAAAACGGGACGAAGCAAAACGCCTGCTGGCGGATAACATTGATCCGCTCGCCCACCGCCAGCGGG
>JBFHLR010000042.1:0-19782 GCA_041594735.1 Marinobacter sp. | reverse complement strand
CTTCTGGCCAAGGCGCCAGTCCGCCGGTGTGGCGGTTCCACATCAAGGGCTGGCAACACCGGCCAGAAGCCTCAGCGGCGCGCCCTTCGGGAGCCCTCAAGGGCTCAGTAGATCAGCGAATTAACCAGACGGGACACTAGAGCCCCAGCACCCCTCTGAGCGCTGCGACCGTGTCCACCACCGCATGGGGACCGTATTCATTGAGCACGTCCCGCTTATGGACGCCCCACTCAACCCCAATGGCGGGCATGCCGATGCGCCGGGCCATCTCCAGATCGTAGCGGGTATCACCAATCATCACCGCCTCGGAGGCGTCGAGGCCGTAGAATGCCAGAATCTCCAGCAGCATGGCCGGGTCCGGCTTGGAACGGGTCTCGTCGGCACAACGGGTCAGATCAAAATGCTCACCCAAGCCACTGCTTTGCAAAGCACTGTCGAGCCCGCGCCGGCTTTTGCCGGTGGCGACCGCACAGCCGCGACCCGCCGCCTTCAGATCAACCAGCACCTCGGCCATGCCATCGAACACATTCTGCGGCGTAGTCATCTTGGCGAAAAAATAACGCCCATAGTTGTCGCGAATCCCCCGCATCTGCTCCCGGGTGATGCCCGGATAAAGCGTTTCCAGCGCCTCAACCATGCCCAAGCCGATAATATCCCGGTAAGCTTCCCGCTCGAGGGCGGGAAATCCGAGGTCCGTTGCCGCCTGGTGCAGACTCTCCGCGATGTGGTCCACGGAATCCACCAGGGTGCCGTCCCAATCAAAAATAACCACCTTGTGCTGTGCCACAGCGACCTCAACCTGACTGCAATGAAAGACCACGGACAATCAGCCTGTCCGCTTATTTTTTGATGCCCGGAGCATTTTTTATAACCGGAACATTTTTGATACCCGTAACATTGGCGCCAGACGCACTGACACCCGGACGCTGCGCCAGTTTCTCCAGCACCGAACCAAACGGCTCGTCGTAGGGCGCCTCCAGGCGCATGGCAGCGCCCGAGCCAGGCAAAGAAAACTCCAGGGCGAACGCGTGAAGCATCAGCCGCCGTCCGCCGTCTGCCCGGAACGCCTTGAGACTGGCATCATCCATGTACTTGTCGTCACCGGCAATGGGGTGGCCCGCATAAGCGCTATGCACTCGAATCTGGTGCGTACGCCCTGTCACCGGCGACGCCTGCACCAGACTGTAGCCAGCATACACCGTCAGCACCCGATAGGTGGTCAGCGATTCCTTGCCGGTATCATCCACCCTAACCCGGCGCTCACCGTTGCTCAATTCGTAACGCAGCAGCGGCGCGGCCACCCGATCCACACCAACGGGCCAAACACCCGCCACCAGGGCATGGTAATGCTTGCGAATCCGCTTGTGGCGCAGTTCGTCCTGCAGGAAACGCAAGGCCGAGCGCTTTTTGGCCACCATGATCAGTCCCGACGTATCCCGGTCCAGTCGATGCACCAGCTCCAGAAAACGTCCCTGGGGTCGCGCCGCCCGCAACACCTCGATCAAACCAAAATCGAGCCCGCTGCCGCCATGCACGGCGATGCCTGCCGGCTTGTTCACCACCAGCATATCCTCGTTCTCGAAGACGATGGCGTTCTCCATCACCTCCTGAACCCGTGCGCCCGGCAGCACCGTCGCTTCCTTTTTCTTCTGGGTAACCGGCGGTATCCGCACCTGATCGCCGGACTTGAGCCGGGTATCGGGCTTGACTCGCCCCTTGTTGACCCTGACTTCGCCTTTACGAACAATGCGGTAAACAACGCTCTTGGGCACCCCCTTGAGCTGGGCAAGGAGAAAATTGTCCACCCGTTGACCGTGATTGTTTTCGTCCACGGTCACCCAACGAATGGCGGAACGCTCCCCCTCCGCACTCGACACCATAACCTGGGGGCGACGAACCTGGCGTGAGCCGGTACTCGGTTTTTTGCTGGAACCTCGGGACATAACACCCTGTCGGACTGTTGATGCTGTAGGATTGAAGCGGTGACGGCCCGCCCGGATGTACGGGATTGATGGGTCCGACATTTACTGCTATATTCCGGCGTGCTCTACCGTTTGTCTACGGCACGGCCACATTGCCCATTGCCGGAGCGGCAGAAGTATACCGATACGAAAAGGCAGTTTGAACGCCGATAAGAAAGTTTCAGCGCCTGCATACCGATCTTGACTGGCTGCAGTGCGCGAAATGCTTCCGCAGAGTGCCCTGAACCTTCGGTTGACCGAAGGCATCATCACCCCGGAAGAAAGCTGATAACCGTACGGAAAACCGGCGGGAAACATCGCGAAGAATTATCAACACGCAGGACCGGGCCGTCCAGCAAACCAGTATGACATGAGACCCAGGCGCCCGCGTGAAAATGAATACGAACAACATGCGTGAACAGACACGAACACGACAGAACCAACCCCGGCCTTTTGGCTTACGGGTGGTCTGCTGTTATTTCAGTCGAACGGAGAATGACTCCGTAACCATCTGATTTGTCTGACCGCCCTTAGAGGTATTGGCGGCACGCTCGTTCTGCTTCGCAGATGCCACCCTTCCCGGTTTTCTGTCCCAACAACGACAGGAACCAATTCTTTCCATGAAAAGAATGCTAATCAATGCAACTCACCCTGAGGAGTTGCGGGTCGCTTTGGTCGATGGCCAGCGCCTGTTCGACCTGGATATTGAATCAAGTACGCGGGAACAGAAAAAAGCCAACGTCTACAAAGGCCGCATTACCCGCGTTGAGCCCAGCCTGGAAGCCGCTTTCGTTGACTTTGGCGCCGAGCGCCACGGCTTCCTCCCACTGAAAGAAATTTCCAAAGAATACTTCAAGAAATCCCCTGGCGAGATCGAAGGCAAGATCAACATCAAAGATGTGGTCTCCGAAGGCCAGGAAGTCATCGTTCAGGTGGACAAGGAAGAGCGCGGCAACAAGGGCGCCGCCCTGACCACCTTCATCTCACTGGCCGGCCGCTATCTGGTGCTGATGCCCAACAACTCCCGCGCCGGCGGTATCTCCCGCCGCATCGAGGGCGAAGAGCGGGCTCAGCTCAAAGAGGCGATGTCTGGCGTTCAGGTGCCCAAGGCCATGGGCATCATCGTGCGTACGGCTGGCATCGGCCGCAGCACCGAAGAACTGCAATGGGACCTGGATTACCTGGTGCAATTCTGGGAAGCCATTACCCAGGCCGCCGGCGAACGCAAGGCGCCGTTCCTGATCCACCAGGAGAGCAATGTCATTATCCGGGCGGTCCGGGACTACTTGCGCCAGGACATCGGTGAAGTCCAGATTGATTCCGCCATCGTCCATGAAGATGTGCTCAACTTCGTGCGCGCGGTCATGCCGACGTTCGAAAACAAGATCAAGCTGTACCAGGATGAAATCCCCCTGTTCAGCCGCTACCAGATCGAAGGCCAGATCGAGACCGCATTCCAGCGCGAGGTGAAACTCCCCTCCGGTGGCTCCATCGTGATCGACCCCACCGAAGCCCTTGTCTCCATCGACATCAACTCCTCTCGGGCCACCAAGGGCCAGGACATTGAAGAGACCGCGCTGCAAACCAACCTGGAAGCGGCCGAGGAAATCGCTCGCCAGCTTCGCCTGCGGGATATGGGCGGCCTGATTGTCATCGACTTCATCGACATGACCCCGGCCAAACACCAGCGGGAAGTGGAAAACAAGGTCCGCGAAGCCCTCGAGCTGGACCGCGCCCGGGTTCAGGTTGGCAAAATCTCACGCTTCGGCCTGCTGGAAATGTCACGGCAGCGGTTGCGCCCGTCCCTGGGCGAGACTCGCAGCGAGGTCTGCCCCCGCTGTAACGGCCAGGGTACCATCCGGGGCATCGAATCCCTGGCGCTGAGCATCATGCGCCTGATCTACGAAGAGTCGTCCAAGGAAAAAACCGGCGAGGTCCGGGCCATAGTTCCGGTGGTGGTAGCCACCTTCCTGCTGAACGAAAAACGCAAGCAGCTGGCTGATATCGAAGCGCGCCAGAACGTCAACATTGTTGTTGTGCCTTCGCCCCACCATGAGACGCCGAACTTCGAAATTATTCGCGTTCGCGACGATGAAACGGGCCCGGAACGGGTGTCCAGCTATCAGGTCGCCATGGAGTACTCCGAGCGCGAAGACGAAATCACCGAAGTGATTGCCGCCCGCGAACAGCCGGCGCGCCAGGAAGCCGCCGTGAAGGCCGTCCGTCCAGCGGCGCCGGCACCCACTCCGGCCAGCCAACCGGTGGAAGCCGTAGTCGAAGGTAGCCAGGAGGAAGGCCTGTTCCGCCGACTCGGCCGGAAGATCGCCGAATTCTTCCGTGGCGAATCGCCCCAAGAAACCACCAGCAAGCGCCAGCCCGCCCGCCCCGGTGATCGTCGCAATCAGGACCGCCAGGACCGTCGCAAGTCCCGAGTCGCCAAGGTCGATGAACGTCAAGACAAACGTAGCGGTCAAGAGCGCCGCAAGCCGCAAGGCCAGGGCCGCTCCGATGAGACCCAAGGTCGCGGTCGTGGACCCAAGGGCGGCAGCCGAGATGGACGTCAGCAGGACGGCGGACGCGGACGCGGTCGTGGCAAAGGACAAGGCCAGGGCCAGGGTCAAGGTCAACAATCCGCCGAAGCCCGCCGTGACAGCGATGAGCAGCGCAAGGCCTCCGGTGGCCGTGGCCAGGAACGCAAAGCCCAGGGCGGCAGCCGGGACAAGCAGGAAGCGCAAGGGCAAGAGAGCGCTACCGACAAGCCTCGCAAGCCGCGACGTCAGCGTAACCGCGACGGTTCACCGACAGACAAACCAGGCAGTGCGCCGGCGGAACGCAAAGCAGAACGACTAGAGAAGCACCAGAAGGACACGCAACCGGAAAAGGCCCAGGAAGACACTGGCAAGGCTGAAAGTGCTGCGCCCAAAGCGCCGAAGCCGGATGCGGCCAAAGCCGAAGCCCCACGGAGTGAAGCCCGGGGGCAGGCAAAAGCCGACAAGCAGGTTGAGGCCAGTACCAAAGCCGATCACCCAGCCACGCCGGCAAAGGACGCCAAGGACAAGCCTGAGGCGGCCCCGGCAGAGAAAAAGCCCGCCGCCAAGGCAAAGCCAGCAGCCAAAGAGCCGGCCAGCGAGAAAATCGAGACCCGAGAAGCCAAACCTCAGGGTAAGGAGTCCAAGCCCGAAGTTAAGGAAGCCAGGCCCGAGGTCAAGGAGTCCAAGCCCGAGGTTAAGGAAGCCAAGCCTGAGGCTAAGGAGTCCAAGCCCGAGGTTAAGGAATCCAAGCCTGAGGCTAAGGAGTCCAAGCCCGAGATCAAGGAATCCAAGCCCGAGGCTAAGGAGTCCAAGCCCGAGATCAAGGAATCCAAGCCCGAGGCTAAGGAGTCCAAGCCAGTAGCCGCAGCATCCGCGCGCAAGGCGGAGACTGCCAGCGACGATGGCAAGGAGCGCAAATCCGCGCCACCGGCCACGGCAGCCTCAGAGGCCAAGTCCGTCGAGCAGGTACCAAAAGCGACCGCGAAGCCCGCTGACAGCGCCGAGGGCCAGGACAAGCCTAAACCTCGCCCTGCCAAGCCGGCGGCAAAGGCGTCCGCAACCAAAGCACCTGCTGCCAAGAAGCCGGACGTTGAGGCCAAGTCCGAGCCCAGGCAGCCAGCCGCTGAGCCGGCTCCGGTCAAGCCAGAGGTTGCCGCCAAGCCAGCAACCGAGAGCGTCCAGCCTGAGCCCAAACCGGCTCCGGCCGAAGCCAAGCCGACCGAACCGCCGGTTACGCCGGGCCGGGCCTACAATGACCCACGGGAAGTGCGTAAACGCCAGCAGGCGGCGGAAGCAGCCAAAAAAGCCGAGGGGAACTGATTCATGCTCAGCAATGCAGAGATTGAAGCCGTAGAAGACATCCTGTTTGCCGAACCCTGGGGGGACGACGCACTGGACTTCTTCGGCCTGCATGGCGTGATCTGTGCCAGCGTGGTAGGCCCGGCAGCCCTTGAGGTTGCCGATGTCTTCCGGCTCGCTACGGGGGCGGATCAACCGCCTCCGGGCGGCGTACCGGCCGTGTTTAGCCAGGCCGTTGGAAAACTGGCTGAAGGCATGCGCTCAGCTCTGGACATGGGACTGCCCCTGGAACTGCCGGAACCGGAAGACGGTGATCCGATGAATGCCCTCGAGAACTGGTGCGCGGGCTTTGTCGACACCTTCCTGGAAAACGAAGAGCGGTGGCTGGAGATTCACGAAGAGGACACCGCCAACTTGGTGGTGCCGATGATGACCCTGTCAGGGCTGTTCGATGACGAGGACTTCCAGAAGGTGCGGGAGAGCGAAAAGTTGAGCAAGCAGATGGCGGACGCCATCCCCGACTCACTGACCGATCTCTACCTGCTGTTCCACGCCCCGACTTAAGCCGGGGTTGCCTGCAACGGCTGACGAAAATGCTGCCAGACCGGCTCCAGGCCAGCTGGCAGCTTTTCAATGCGCCCCAACTCACACCAGGGCGCACCCGGAAAATGAAAATCACTGCCTTGCGAAGCCCAAAGCGCTTCCCGCCGACATAACTCCGCCAGAAACCCGAGATCACCGGACTGCTGCCCGGAGGTGGAAACCTCGATCCCTTGGCCTCCTGCCCGCTTAAAATCCGCAACCAGGCTTCTCAGTTTCGTTGCCGTCATCTTGTACTTGCGGGGATGAGCGAGCACGGCAACCCCTCCGGCCGCGACAATCCAGCGCACCACCTCTGCCAGCTCCGGCCAAAAGGCCTTGACGTCTCCGGGCTTGCCGGCACCAAGGTGGCGGTTGAACGCCTGATTCATGTCGTTGACTACACCCTGTTCTATCAGTGCCCGGGCAAAGTGCGGGCGTCCCGGCACGTCGCCTCCAGCTTGCTCGGTCGCCAGCTCCAGCAGCGGTTGCGGATCTTTTCGGGACAGTCGTTCGGCGATTTTCCGGGCGCGCCGCCAGCGATTTTCATGCTGGTTCGCCAGCGCCGCGAGAAACTCGGGATCCTGATGGTCAAAATCCAACCCCACCACGTGAATGGTCTGGCGATGCCAGACGCAGGACAGCTCCACTCCGTTGATGATTGACAGCCCCAGAGCGCGGGCCTGGTCACGGGCCTCTGCCAACCCGGCGATGGTGTCGTGGTCGGTCAGCGCCAGATGGCTGACGCCCTGCTCGCTGGCACGCTGGACCAGCGCCTGGGGACTGAGGGTGCCATCCGAGGCTGTGCTGTGGCAGTGGAGATCAATGCAGAAGGTCGAGCCTTGGGGTATAGTCACGGCTACTCAAATATACAAAGGGTTCGGAGCTACAGTGTACCAGCCGCTTGCAGCACTGTATGCGTCCGGCGTTGAAATTCATGTCAGGGAGAATTCCATGTATTACGCCATCATCAGTGAAGATGTGGACAACAGCCTGCCACTGCGCAAAAGCGCCCGCCCTGCCCACCTGGCGCGACTGGAAGCACTCAGGGACGAGGGCCGGTTACTGGTGGCCGGCCCCCACCCGGCACTCGACACACCAGACCCTGGCGAAGCCGGCTTTACCGGTAGCCTGGTAATCGCTGAATTCGAATCGTTGGAGGCGGCCTGCCAATGGGCGGACGCGGATCCCTACGTTCAATCCGGCGTCTACCAGGCGGTCACGGTCAAGCCGTTCAAGCCGGTATTGCCATAGGCCATAGCCCCGATGCCTTGGATGAGTTTTTTGTAATACCGTGTACCTTGATTGAAGGTACGGCTGTGACAAAATTAGCGTTCTAATTTGTAACTCAGGGAAAGACACACGTGACTGCTATTCGCCTGATCGTCTGCACACTTTTTTGCTTGGCCCTGGGCGCCCATGCCCAGGCAAAGACCATGTACATCGATGACACCCTGCAAATCAACGTCCGAAGCGGCGAAGGCAACCAGTTTCGAATCCTTCGCAGCGGACTGACCAGCGGCACGCCGGTGGAACTGCTGGAAACCAGTGAATCCGGCTACAGCCGTGTCCGTACCCAGGACGGTACCGAAGGCTGGGTCATCACCCGCTACCTGACCGATACCCCCATCGCGAGGGACCGACTGGTTCGCGCCAACCGGGAACTGCAGCAGGC
Source organism: Marinobacter sp. (assembly GCA_041594735.1). GTDB lineage: Bacteria > Pseudomonadota > Gammaproteobacteria > Pseudomonadales > Oleiphilaceae > Marinobacter. Next base: position 11,737 of record JBFHLR010000042.1, on the reverse strand, counting down.
CAGAACCCAGTTGGAGGCCCTTCGGGGAGAGCTGCAGCAACTGAAGGATGAGCGCAACCAGCTGGCCACCTCGGAAAGTACGCTGGAAACCCGCGCCCAATCCCTCAGTGAAGAGCTGGCCAACATCAAGTCCATTTCCGCCAACGCACTGAACATCAATCAGCGCAACTCGGAGCTACAGGAAGAAAATCAGCGCCTGCGCAACGATGTGGAGGTGTTAACGGCAGAAAAGGAACGCCTGGAAACCAAAAGCGAATCGGACTTCATGCTGCTTGGCGCTGGCCTGGTACTGCTGGGCATTCTGCTGGCCCTGATCATTCCGATGCTGAAGCCCTCAAAGAAGACCGACAACTGGGCCTGATGGCGTCTGCGGGCGATTCAACGCCGCAGCCCGCGTCTCAGCCCACAATATATGCAAATCCATACAGCGAAAGCCCACTAAATAGTGGGCTTTCGCTTTTTTATAGCCGTCCGTTTTTTGACCACCGTCAAAATGCATCTTATAAATAAGACACAACACATGCGAGGGTGCAGGGATGTCGATGACCATGAAGGACTACTCGGAGAAGCGGGACTATTACCGGATGCAACTGGATTCCGACATTCAGATCACGGATCACCTTGGCCGGTCGTTCACCGCGGTGTGCCGGGATCTCAGCGGAACCGGCATGCAGCTGCTGGCGAGCGAGGCGCTTGAAGAAGGGACGGAAGTGCGCACGCTGTTGCCGGCCACCGGTGATCGATTTCCACCCCTGGAGACCGTCAGCCAGGTAGTGCGCTGCACCGCCAGCGCCGACGGTTATCTGCTGGGCCTGGCCATTGTAGAGGTGAAACGCTGACCACGAAAAAGCGGCCCACAGGAGGCCGCTTCAGGAAGTTGGCAGAGCATGACCCTCACCGAAGGCCGCGCCAAACCGGCACCGGTCAGTCAGTGATCAACGGCTTCTCGGACACCACGATACCATTGTTGTCCGCGTAGACGTAGTGACCTGGCTGGAAGGTCACGCCACCGAAGGTGACCGGCACATTGAGATCGCCGATGCCCCGTTTGTCGGTCTTGCGGGGATGGGTGCCCAACGCCTGAACGCCCAGTTTGGTCTGGCCAATCACGTCCACGTCGCGGATGCAGCCATAGATGACCAATCCGGCCCAGCCATTGCTGGCCGCCTTTTCCGCCAGCATGTCGCCCAACAGCGCGTTGCGCTTGGAACCGCCGCCATCAACCACCATGACACGACCGTTGCCGGGCTGGCCAACCTGCTCCTTGACCACGGAATTGTCTTCGAAACACTTCACCGTGACGATCTCGCCGCCAAAGGCATCGACACCGCCATAGTTGCGAAAGCCAGGCTCCACCACCTGCACTTCCGGATAATCGTCACACAGATCAGGAGTTACGATAGGCACTCTTGAACTCTCCTTTCTTAACGTTGCTCAGTCGGTTCAGAACCTTGCTCAGCCGGTTCTGAACCTTGTCCGGTCAGTCGATCTTCTCATCCGCCAGGAAGAACCAGGTGTCCAGAACCGAATCCGGGTTCAGGGAAACGCTATCGATGCCCTGATCCATCAGCCACTTGGCCAGGTCGGGATGGTCGGAAGGCCCCTGGCCACAGATACCGACGTACTTGCCGGCCTTTCTGCAGGCCTGGATGGCATTGGACAGCAACGCCTTGACCGCGTCGTTCCGCTCGTCGAACAGGTGCGCGACAATGCCGGAATCCCGGTCCAGTCCAAGGGTGAGCTGGGTCAGGTCGTTGGAACCGATGGAGAAGCCATCGAAGTGCTCCAGGAACTGCTCCGCCAACAGGGCGTTGGCCGGCAGTTCGCACATCATGATCACCCGCAGCCCGTTTTCGCCGCGCTTGAGTCCGTTCTCCGCCAGCAGATCCATCACTTGCTGAGCCTCACCCACGGTGCGCACGAACGGCACCATGATCTCGACGTTGGTGAAGCCCATCTCGTTGCGGACTTTTTTCAGCGCCCGGCATTCCAGCTCGAAACAGTCGCGGAAATTCTCGGAGATGTAGCGGGACGCGCCACGGAAGCCCAGCATCGGGTTCTCTTCATCCGGCTCGTACAGCGTACCGCCGATCAGGTTGGCGTACTCGTTGGATTTGAAGTCGGACAGACGCACGATCACCTTCTTCGGTGCAAAGGCCGCCGCCAGGGTGGAAATGCCCTCCACCAGCTTGTCGACGTAGAAATCCACCGGGGACTGGTAACCGGAAATCCGCTTCTCCACAGTCTGGTGAACATCCCGCGGCAGGCTGTCAAAATTGAGCAGCGCCTTGGGGTGGACCCCGATCATCCGGTTGATGATGAACTCCAGACGGGCCAGACCCACGCCCTCGTTTGGCAGGGCCTGGAAGTCAAAGGCCCGGTCCGGGTTGCCGACGTTCATCATGATCTTGAACGGAATGTTCGGCATGGAATCGACGGTGTTTTCGCGCAGCTCGAAATCCAGGCTGCCCTCATAGATCATACCGGTGTCACCCTCGGCACAGGATACGGTCACCGGCTGACCTTCTTTCAGCACCTCAGTGGCATCGCCACAACCCACCACGGCCGGGATTCCCAGTTCACGGGCAATGATGGCCGCGTGACAGGTACGACCGCCACGGTCAGTGACAATGGCCGAAGCCCGTTTCATAACCGGCTCCCAGTCCGGGTCGGTCATATCGGTCACCAGGACATCGCCCGGCTGCACCCGATCCATTTCGTTGATGCTGGTGATGACCTTCACCGGACCACTGCCGATCTTGTGGCCGATGCTGCGGCCTTCAATCAGTACCGTGCCCTGCTCTTTCAGCAGGTAGCGCTCCATCACATTGGCGGAGGCACGACTTTTAACGGTTTCGGGACGGGCCTGAACGATGTAGATGCGGCCATCGTCACCGTCCTTCGCCCACTCGATGTCCATCGGGCGCTGGTAGTGGCGCTCGATGATCATGGCCTGCTTGGCCAGCTCGGAGACTTCCGCATCGGTAATGCAGAACTGACCACGCTCCTGCGGGTCCACCTTGACGGTCTCGACAAAACTGTCGGCATCCGCCGGCGCGTAAATCATTTTGATGGCCTTGCTGCCCAGGTTACGGCGCAGCACCGCCGGGCGTCCGGCTTCCAGGGTGGGCTTGTGGACATAGAACTCATCCGGGTTTACCGCGCCTTGCACCACGGTCTCACCCAGCCCATAGGAGCCAGTCACGAACACCACGTCCCGGAAACCGGACTCGGTGTCCAGCGTAAACATAACCCCACTGGCGGCTGTCTCGCTGCGCACCATTTTCTGGATGCCGGCGGACAGCGCCACCAGCTTGTGGTCGAAGCCATGGTGTACGCGATAGGAAATGGCGCGGTCGTTGAACAGCGACGCGAATACTTCCTTGACCGAGGTCTTGACCTGCTCCAGGCCCACCACGTTCAGGAAGGTTTCCTGCTGACCGGCAAAAGAGGCATCCGGCAGGTCTTCCGCGGTCGCGGAGGAACGAACAGCCACCGCCAGGTTGTCGTTGCCATCGCGCAGTTGGTCGTAGGCGCTTTCCAGAGCGTCTTCGAGCTGGGCGGGAAACGGCGTATCGATCACCCACTGGCGAATCTGGGAGCCCACCCGGGCCAGCTCGTTTACGTCATTGACATCAAGGGCATCCAGGGCGCTATCGATGCGGTCTTTCAATCCGTCTTTGGCAAGGAATTCGCGGTAGGCATGGGCGGTAGTCGCGAAACCACCCGGTACGGTAACGCCGGCGTTGGCGAGATTACTGATCATTTCACCGAGGGACGCATTCTTGCCCCCCACCCGGTCAACATCAGACATTCCCAGGTGTTCAAACCAGATAATGTAATCTTCCAAAACGCGTCTCCCTTGAGTCTAAAAAGCAAAGAGCCGAACCAGGCAGGATGTAGCCAAATGAAAATTTCGCGTCAGGGCTCATCCACGCTCTCGAACTAGCCGTGTATCATACTGTAACCTGAAGCGATTACCTAGGGGACGTAGCGTTCGGCCCCGCTGAATTACACCCGCCAGGGACTGTGTGGAGTGAACGGGTGCGTATGGCTGCGGGCCATCCACCAGAGGCGCACCGGCCGTTGCCGGGCCTGCGCCCGTCGCGTTATCACACCGTGTCCCAGGCCGCCGTGTTGCCCCCGATGTCACCGGGTGTCGGGCAGGTAGCAGTACCAAGCCGCTTGATACGGAGCCGCAACAATACCATGAAACGAACCGCGTTCTTTATATCCGATGGCACCGGCCTGACCGCCGAAGCCCTTGGCAACAGCCTTCTGGCCCAGTTTGAGAAGATTGAATTTGAGCGGGTGACGGTGCCCTACGTGGACGATACCGACAAAGCCAGCGAGCTGGTGGATCGCATCAACCGGTCCGCCGAGCTGGACGATGCCAAGCCCCTGGTGTTCGATACCATCGTCAACAACGACATCCGCGCGATCATCAGCCAGGCAAACGGCTTCATGGTGGACATTTTCGGCACCTTCCTGCACCCGCTGGAAACCGAACTGCAGTCCTCATCGTCCTACACCGTGGGCAAATCCCACTCCATCAGTAATGAGAGCAACTACGAACGCCGTATCCACGCGGTCAATTTTGCCCTCGACAACGATGATGGCGCCCGCACCCGTCAATACAACGAGGCCGACCTGATCCTGGTGGGTGCCTCCCGCAGCGGCAAAACCCCAACCTGCCTGTATCTGGCTCTGCAGTACGGCATCAAGGCGGCGAACTATCCGATCACCGAAGAAGACCTGATGGACGAGCAATTACCAGACGCGCTCAAGCCCCACAAAGCCAAGATCTTTGGCCTCACCATCGAGCCGGAGCGGCTCGCGGTCATCCGCAACGAGCGCCGGCCCAATTCCCGCTACTCGTCGCTGAAGCAGTGCATGCACGAAGTGGAAGAAATAGAGCTGATGTACCGTCGCGAACGGATTCCGTTCATGAACACCACGGCCTACTCGGTGGAAGAGATCTCGACCCGGATCATGATGAGCACCGGACTCAGGCGCAACCGCTAAACGGCGGCTGCGCCTTTAGCGCAGGACCTTACAGTTCCTCAATGGACAGCTGGAGGGCTTCGACCGCCTTCCGGTTGTCGTGACTGGTGATCACCGCGGTACTGGCCCGCTCCGGTACCAGCCAGGTGCGAGCCACCCGCTGCAGATCGTCGATGGTTACCGCCAGCACCCGCTCCCGGTACCGTGCCCGCTGCTCCACTGAGCGGCCAAACAGCCGGTTATGGAAGGCATGGCGGGCTTCTCCAGCCGGTGAACGGGGATTATCGAGCTGCCCGATCACCCCCAGAATCGACTCTTCCAGCTCCTGAGGATCGTGCTCGGTCTCCTTCAACCACTGCAGCGCCTTATCGAAATCGTCCAGGGTTTCCCCCAGACGCGGGTCTCGATAGGAGAAGAAGCGGAAAGTGCCGTTGACGCTGTCCTGACCGGCACCGCCGCCATAGGCACCGCCTTTTTCACGAATGGCGCGATGCAGGTAACCATTACGCAGGAAGCCACCCAGAACGGTCAGCGCTGCCGCGTCCGGATGGTCTACCGCCACGGTGGGGTAGGCTCTGGCGCAGAAATTTACCTGGGTGGAGGTGAGCCAGGCCTGGCGGGTCTGGTAATCCACCGGCGCCAGCGACCAGGCCTCCCCTTCCGCGTGCGCTTCGCTGCCCCAATTGCGCTTCAGGTCGTCCACCATCGGCGCTAACTGCTCGTCCTCGCCAATGACCAAGTACTGACGCCCCTGCTGGCTAATGCGCTGATGCAGATCCGCCAGCCGCTGGCACAGGCGCGCCAGTTCGTCCTTGTCCGTCAGGGCATCGTCCAGGGCCTTGATGCCGCGAATCGCCTCCAGGCCACCGAGGCGGAAGCTCAACCAGGCCCCGGCGCTGATCCCCTGGGAGGCGGCACCCATGGCGAGAGCGTGGCCGTTGCCCGTCACCGCCTGTTCGCGGCGGGCACGGATTTGCGCCACCAGCTCACGGATGCGGTCCTGCTCATCGAAACGCGCATGCATGCAGACGTCCCGCAATAACGTGCCGAGAGCCTCCCGATTACGCGCCAGTGCCTTGCCATTGAAAATCAGATAGCCCGACATATCCTGCACATCGTCGACCTTGCCCCGGGCGGTCGAGAACGCGGAAACGCCACCGGACTCCGCCGAGATGCGGTCCTGCATCTGCAGATAGTCCAGGCTACCGCAGCCCACTTCGGTCACACAGGTGGTATACAGCGGCAACAGCAGCAGCTCGTCCTCCGTCAACGCCGGCAGTGGCATCACCACCTGCTGGTACACCAAGCCGTTGGTGCCCCGGGCATAAAGGGTGGCCGGGAGATTTTCGGCAAAACGGGCTTCGGGCTCGGGCGTCTGCAGCGGCACGTCGGTGAGATCCACCTTGGGCAGAATGGAATCGTCATCCTTGCGCAACTGGCGCTGCTCCAGGGCGGCCGCCCGCTCCACAATGTGCTGGGCTTCCTGTTCGCTCAACTCCGCCTTGCGTGCGGCCAGGGCCTGGCGAATCGCCTCCTGGCGACGAGTTTCCAGCTGCGCATCCGGGCGCAGGGTCAGCGTGACCCGATGGGGATTCTCAAGCAGCATCCGGCGGACCAGTCCGGGCACATAGTCGGGGTTGCGAATCTTCTCCCGCAGCTCGGCCAGCACCGGCTCCAGGTCAAGCAATGCGACCGGATCGCCACCGTGCACCATGGGCGCAATCGCGCTCATGATCAATTGCAGGCCGTAGGGGAACTGGTCGCCGGCGATCTCCCGCTGGTGCAGTTCCAGCTGGTGCAGAATCGCCTCCAGGCGTTCCTCGCTCACCCCATCGGTCACCACTTTTTGCAGGGTTTGCTCCACCAGGGCTTCGAGATCGCCATCCCGCCCCGGCTCGCTGCCTTCAACGCCGCAGACAAACGTCATTTCCCGGTTGGAATCTTCCAGACCACACATGGGCGACGGCGAATGGCCGATTTCCGAGGTTTCCAGGGCTCGCATCAACGGAGAAGCACTGTTTTCCAGCAGCACATTGGCCAGCAACTGCCCCTCCAGATTCTCCTGCAGGTCAAAACTGTGACCCAGCAACCAGCCCATGACGATGTGGGTCTTGTGTTCGGTGGGCTCCCCTTCAGCGACCGCATAGCCCTGCTCGACATTGAGCGGGGTAAACATGCGTTTCTCGTCCCGCACCGGCAATTCCACATGCTGATGCTCAAACCGCTTCAAGGCCAATTCTTCGAAGCGATCATGGTGCTCGTGAGCCGGAATGTTGCCGTAAGTGGCGAAAATGGCGTTACTCGGGTGGTAGTGGTGGCGGTAGAACCGCACCAGATCGTCGTAACTCAGGTCCACAATGTGATCCGGCTCTCCGCCACTGTTGTAATGATAGGTGGTGGTGGGGAACAGGTGACTGGACAGGTGCTGCCAAAGTTGCGACGTGGGCGCGCTCATCGCTCCCTTCATCTCGTTGTACACCACGCCGCGATACACCAGCGGCGTGGACGGATCGCTGGGCTCTTCAAACTCCAGCCGATGACCTTCCTGGGCGAAATCCAGCTGGTCCAGCTTGGAAAAGAACACCGAATCCAGATACACCGACAGCAAGTTGTCAAAATCCTTGCGGTTCTTGCTGGCAAACGGATAGGCGGTCCAATCACTGCTGGTAAACGCGTTCATGAAGGTATTGAGGGAGCGGCGGATCATCATGAAGAACGGATCCCGCACCGGGTATTTCTCACTGCCACACAGCGCGGTGTGCTCCAGGATATGGGCCACACCGGTCGAATCCATCGGAAAGGTGCGCAGCGCCACAAAAAACACGTTCTCGTCATTGTCGGCGGCCATGTGCAGGTGACGGGCGCCGGTCTTACGGTGACAATACTCTTCGACGGTCAGGTTAAGCGTACCAATCCGGTGACTCCTCAGTTTCTCAAAGGCCGGATGGACCGGGTTTTCACTGACTGATGTCATTCAACTATCCTGTCGTTAATATATTAAGACTTGTAGAGTAACACGTTGCATCGATTATCATGCAGATGACCGGTCCGACGCCATGTCTGCGTCTCATGTTTTCGGCTTCGGCCCCGAAGCCGAGCAATCTTATGGAAAAATCATTCGCTATGACCGTTGAAACCCCGGAAGGTGCCAACTCGATCCCCTACGCCGACAACTCCGATGCCCCACAAGCTCCCAGCGAACGCCCGTCCCCGTTGCCCGCGGCGGATGTCGCGGCCTATTGGGCGGAACGGCGCCGCTACCTGGAGCGCGCCCGCAAGGTTCCGGAGCTGCGACAACGCTACTGGCGGGCCATCGGCATCTATCTGCTGCGCAGAATCCTGTGGTCTTTCGGCTTCTTCCCCATTTTCCTCGCGTTCTGGCTGCCGCTGGTACTGTCCAGCTTCAACCCGGTGGTGATGGTGACGGAGCTTCTGCCGCTGCTGCACAATTTTGTGGACTCCAACCCGGAGGTACAGGCCAACACCCTCAGCACCCTGGTGATTGCCTGGCTGTCCGTCGGCTTTTTCTTCCTGGTGTTCGATTTCGTGCTGACCCCCTTCAAATCCCCCTATCAGTACGAAGCCGATGTGTACATGCGCTCCTGGGAGCAGCTCAACCTTGACCAGCTTCCGGACAAAGTGTGATTTGGCCAGCAATCTCGCTAACTTAAGTCACTTTTCGTTACATAAGTTAACGTCAAGCCGCTAGTATGGAAAAGCGTCAATTCCGGCCAGTTCCGGTCGGCGGCAGGTCCAGGCTGCCGGCCGACACCCCGAGGTCCGGTTGCTGTCATGCACTAGCGAGAGACTGGGTATGGTCGACTTCAGACCGCTACTGTTCATCAATGCCCTGGCCATCATGCTGCTGGTTACCGCCGGCTTTGCGTCCGTTCACGACAGCCTGGCACTGCCCCCATTATCAGGCGCAGCCCTGGCCGGCAACGCCGGCGAGCTGAGCGCGGAGCCCGTTGCCAGCGCCACCAGCCAACGCCCTCCCGCGCCCGAATCGGCGATGACGGCGCCGGGCTCCCATGTGCCTCTTCCGGCCCGGCCGGCCGCCAGCGCTGAATCGGCACAGGGCACAGAGACTCCCGACGCTTCCCTCTCGGCCCCGGCGTCCGTCTCGTCGGCCAAAACTATGGCGCCGGCAACTGTAGTGAAAGCAGAAGCGGAACCTGTGCCCAACCGTGAACCAAGCCCTGAACCCCTGGCGAAACCGTTTTCCATAGCCGCGGAAGCGCCGGAGCCAACGCCGCTCCCACCGCCACTCCCAACGACAGCGCAACTGATCCTGCGCTCCAACGTCCACAACGACAGCGTGACCATCAATGGCACCGGATACGGCCCCACCCGACTGGACCTCACGCTGGAGCCCGGCCGATACGAGGTGAAAATCAGCAAGGATGGCTTCCAGAGCTGGAGCCAAAGCATCGCCCTGGAAGCCGGAGAATCCCTGACGCTGATGGGGCAGCTGGAAAAATATACCCGCGTAGACCACCGCAACGGCACCTGGATGGGCGGCGTCAAAACCGGTGACGGCAGCTATCAGGACGCCACCGGCCTACGGTACCAGGGCCATTTCGTCGACGGGGAGTTTGATGGCCAGGGCACCGCCTGGTACCCCGATGGCGCCCGCTACGAAGGGGACTGGAGAGCCGGTGCCCACCACGGCGAAGGCCTCTATCGCGGCGCGGACGACAGCAGCTACGCCGGCCAGTTTGCCGACAACCAATTCAACGGCCAGGGCACCCTGACACTCCCCAACGGTGATATCCTCGCCGGCCAATGGAAAAGCAGCGCCCTCAACGGCCACGGCTCCCTGACCACCGGCGACGGCATGCTCTACGTGGGCGGTTTCCGCAATGGCGAGTTCCATGGCGCCGGCACCCTCACCTACCCGGACGGCCGTCATTATGAGGGAGAGTTGTCGAATGGCAGCTTTCACGGCGCCGGATCCGAGGTCTTCGCCAGCGGCAAGAAGTACCAGGGCCAGTATCTGGACGGCAAGTTCCATGGCAAGGGGTTGCTGCTCAACCCCAACGGCAGCTCCATTGAGGCGACTTTTCGGCACGGTGAGCCCTATGGCCAGGTACGCCTGACCACGGCCGCCGGAGAAGTGTTTACCGCCCGCACGTCGGAGCCGGGCGTGTGTTACCGGGAGAAAAGTTACCGGGCCACCCAGTGCCCGGTACTGGAAGGCTGGTGAGTCCGGGGACCGCAAATCGCAGGGACGCCAGTCCCGGAATGGAGGCCGGGTGAACCTGCATTTAACGAGAATGCTGTAACAGGTTGAGGTAGAACATGGCGATCAAGAATGCACTGCTGGTAGACGACTCCAAAGTGGCGCGCTTCGCTCTCAGCAAGCTGTTGGAGAGCCGCGAAATGCAGGTAAACATGGCCGGGTCCGCCGAAGAGGCCATGGCGTACCTCGACAACCACGACCGTCCCGATGTCATTTTCATGGATCACCTGATGCCGGGCATGAATGGCGTGGAAGCCACCAAGGCCATCAAGAGCAACCCGGACACCGCGGACATTCCCATCATCATGTGCACCTCCAAGAAATCCCAGTCGTTCATGGACGAGGCCAGGAATTTTGGTGTCTACAACATCCTGACCAAACCGCCTGAGGACGACGGGCTGAACCAGATGCTCGCGCAGCTGGCAACGGACGTTACCGATGGCACCTTGCCTAAGCTGGCTGTCATGCCCGAAATCGCCTCGCCAGACGACGAAACGGCCATTTCCCTCCCGGCAGGCAGTGCGGCTGAATCGGGCTCAAGGACCAGCAACGGCCACGATGCCCACGCCATCCCACTCACCAGCGAACTGGTGGATCAGATAGCCCGTTCGGCCGTCAAGACCCACATCAACAACCGACTGCATGAGCTGCTCAGCTCCCTGTTTGACGAGCAGTTTGATCACCTGAAGCGCGCCCTGGATGAGGCCAACAAGAAACAGGAAGCCGCCCTGGAAGGTCGACTCAACCAGCTCGCCGAGCTGGTAGACCACCGCACCCGCCATTTGCGGGACGATGTGGCCGCGGAAGTGAATCTGAGCCTGAGCCGGGAGCTGGCCGACCTGAAGAGAGAGCTGTCCAGCACCAACGGCTTCACCGGCGAGAACATGGCGGAACTGAAGGATCACATCACCAGCGTGCAAACCATCGATACCGAGTTCTGGCAAACCCTGCAATCCGAGGCGATTCAACAGGCCCACGAAATCTCCCGGGATACTGCCGAGGACATTGCCCAACGCACCATCGACCTGTTCGTCTCCCAACAACGGGCCGCCGCCTCCCGGGTTTACACCATTGGCCTGGCAGCCAGCCTCAGCATCTTCACCCTGGGCATTGCCTGGTTGTCCGGCCTGTTTGGCTGAAGATTCTGGCGGTCGCCTTAGCTGCGACCAAGGCGGAGCCAGTCGGCGCGGGTGTCGAGATCGTCTTTCACGCCCGCAACCGAAATACGGCGCGCACCGACCCGCCTCAGCACCTGGCCGGCACCCCGATCCCCTTCCAGCGCGATGACTTCCGACCAGAGCGCCCGAGGTAAATAAGCGGGCACTCCCGCCCGGCCACCGTAATCGGCCCCGGCCGCCACCAGCGGGTCCGACTCCGCCGCCTGTTTCAGTGACCGTAACCCCTCCGGCGACAAGCGTGGTTGATCCACCACCAGTACAAACGCTCCGGGAGCCCGCACTGGCAGCGACAGCAACCCGGCCCTCAGCGATG
>JBFHLR010000041.1:0-19828 GCA_041594735.1 Marinobacter sp. | reverse complement strand
TGCAGGTCGTCAGGAATCTTCTGGCCATCGGTATAATAGGCCACGGCCAGCCCGGTCTCCATGGCGAAGCCCAGGCTTTCCCCCAGCGTCAAGGCTTCGTCCAGTTTGGTGATGACGCAACCCGCAAGATTTGCCATCTTATAGCAATGCCAGACCGATTTCATAATCCGCGGTTGGCTGGTTGCAGCCACCACCAGATGTGACTGAATGCCGTGGCGGCTGTTGGCCAGTTCCGACAATTGTTCTTCATAGCCCTTGTCTGAGCGAGTCAGGCCCGCGGTGTCCACCAGCACCAGATGGCGGTCGCCGAGTTCATCCAGAATGCTGTCCAGGGAGTGACTGTCATCCACCACCCGGACCGGCACATTGAGAATCCGCCCAAACACGCACAGCTGCTCATGGGCAGCAACCCGGAACCGGTCTGTCGTGACCAACGCCAGGGAGTCCGCACCGTGGCGCAGGACGTACTGAGCGGCCAGCTTGCCAATGGTGGTGGTCTTACCGGCGCCGGTCGGCCCCACCAGGGCGTAGATGCCGCCCCGATCCAGCCACTCGCTGGAGGTGGTTTTAATCCCGGTCGCCAGCGCCTTCAGCGCCCGCTTCCAACCGTCGTCCAGGCGATTGCCGCCTTGTTTTTGGGACAGAGTATTTTGGGACATAGCTCTTTGGGACAGCGTTGCCGCCAGTTCGTAGCTCAGGCCATATTCCTGAAGGCGCTCCGCCAGCCGATGCTGCGCTGCGGCATTACCGGATTCCGCGGCGGCACCGGCATTGGCGCGCTCGCCACTGACCAATTCCCGCAGGGAATCAATTTCCGCTCGCATCTGTGCCAGTTCGCTTTGGGCGCTCCCCGCCATCTCGCCCGAGCTGGCCGCAGCGGCCGGGGCCATCCGCCCAGAGCCGGGCTGATGATGCGCGGGGCTTTGGTTACGTCGATCCCTGACTTCGGTGATGCGCTCCCGGGACCGACTCAACTCATCTTCCAGGCGCCGATGCTGCTCCGCCTGCAGCTCAGCGAGACGAGAGCCGTTGGAGGCTTCCAGCGCCGATTCGCCGAGACGCTGACGGGCCACATTTTCGTCATAATCCAGTGCCGTGACGATTTCGACCCCGCCATCAACCCGTCGGTTGGATAGAATCACGGCGTCCGGCCCCATCTGCTCCCGAACGCTTTTCAGCGCTTCCGCCATGGTCGATGCAAAGAACCGTTTTACTTTCATGATTCATTCTCCTGCGGCAACCGTCGAAAAATCGTCACCGGATGTCTGGCCATCGTCGGTCATTGGCCGACCGAGGCCACAATCGTTATCTGTTTGTTGTCCGGAATTTCCTGGTACGAGAGCACGTGCAGCCGCTCTACCCCATAGCTTGCAAACCTGGCCAATACCGACCGCAACGGCCCGGACACCAGCAAAATAGCGGGCTTGCCGAGCATTTCCTGTCGCTGCACGCTCTCCTGCAGCGAGCGCTGAAGCTTCTCCACCATGCTCGGCTCCAGCACCAGGCCGATGTCATCGCCAGCGCCGGTTTGCTGACTCTGCTGAAGTGACTTAAGCAACAACTGTTCCAGGTCTGGATCCAGGGTGATGACCGGGATTTCCGCCTCGCCGCCACAGATGCTCTGGACAATCATTCTGCGCAACGCCTGACGCGCCGCCGTGGTCAGCACCTTCGGATCCTGGCTGCGGGGGTGGACATTGACCATCGCCTCGGCAATTGAGCGCATGTCACGAATCGGCACCTCTTCCTGCAACAGACTCTGCAGCACTTTCAGCAGGATGCTCAGCGACACCGTATTGGGGATCAACTCCTCGGCCAGCTTGGGTGATATTTTTTCGAGCTGCTCCAGCCACTTCTGGACTTCCTCATGCCCCAGCAATTCGTGGGCATGCTTCTGCAGCACCTGATTGAGATGGGTCGCCACGACGGTACTGGCATCCACCACGGTGTAACCGAGAGTTTGGGCCTGATCCTTTTTGTTCTCCTCGATCCAGACCGCATCCAGGCCGAATGCCGGGTCCTTGCCTTCAATGCCCTCCACCTTGCCAAACACCTGGCCCGGATCGATGGCCAACTCCCGGTCGGGGTGGATCTCCGCTTCAGCAATGGTGACCCCCATCAGGGTGATGCGATAGACGTTGGGCATCAGATCCAGATTGTCCCGGATATGCACCGACGGCATCAGGAATCCCAGGTCCTGGGAAAGCTTTTTCCGCACGCCCTTGATCCGGCTCAAGAGTTGCCCACCCTGGGATTTGTCCACCAGCGGAATCAGGCGATAACCCACCTCCAGCCCGACGATGTCGACGGTGGCCACATCGTCCCAGCCCAGCTCCCGGCTCTCCGCTGGCGCCGGCAATCCCGCCTCAGGTACCGGCCTGCCGGCGGGCGCTTCCGGCCCGCCAGGCCGGGGTCTGTCCGCTCCCCCGGCCCGGGGCGGGAAGGCACCACCTTCTTCCACGGTTTGGCGCTCTCGCTGCCAGATGAAGTAGGCCACCGCGGCGGCAATCACGCCAAGCCCGAGAAAGGCCACGTGGGGCATACCGGGAATCAGGCCCAGCAGGATCAATATGCCGGAAGCAATGGCCAGGGCCTTGGGGGCACTGAACATCTGATGCAGGATCTGGCCGCCCATGTCCTGGGACGCAGTCACCCGAGTTACCATGATGGCGGCGGAGGTCGACAGCAACAGCGACGGGATCTGCGCCACCAGGCCGTCACCGATGGTCAGCAGGGCGTAGTTCTGCATGGCGGTGGTGAAGTCCAGGCCATGCTGCAACATCCCGATGGCCACGCCACCGATGATGTTGATAAAGAGGATCAACAATCCGGCAATGGCGTCGCCCTTGACGAACTTGCTGGCACCGTCCATGGAGCCGTAGAAATCCGCCTCCTGGGCAATCTCCGAGCGCCGGGCCTTGGCGTCATCCTGATTGATCAGGCCGGCATTGAGATCGGCGTCGATGGCCATCTGCTTGCCGGGCATGGCATCCAGGGTGAAACGGGCGCTCACCTCGGATACCCGGCCTGCGCCCTTGGTGACCACCAGGAAGTTGATGATCATCAAGATGGCGAACACCACCAGGCCGACCGCATAATTGCCGCCGATCAGCACTTCACCGAAGGATTCGATCACCTTACCGGCGGCGTCTCCACCCTCATGACCGTTGAGCAGTACTATCCGGGTGGAGGCCACGTTCAGCGCCAGCCGCAACAGGGTCGCCACCAGCAGCACCGTGGGGAAGGAGGCGAACTCCATCGGCCGCAAGGCATAGACACACACCAGCAGAATCACGATGGACAGGGTGATGTTGAAGGTGAACAGTACGTCCAGCATGAAGGTAGGCATGGGCAGGATCATCATGCCCAGCAGCGCCATGAGCATGATGGGGATGCCCAGGCTGCCGCGCGTCATGGATTTGACGTTACTGAGGACTAAGGCTCGATCCATTGCTGGTAATTACCCCGTTTTCCCGTCAGCAAGACGGCGCCGGTCGATATTTTGACGCTCGGGCGTCACGTTCCAGTAATCATCGCAATATCCGTACCACTCCTTATATGGACGAGCCCTGCCGTTCCTGACGCCCCTATGGATATACGCTATCCTTGCCGCACCCTTTCATTCGATAGCCAAACAGGTGAGCCATGCCCATTCAAGAGGTGAAACACCCGCTTATTCGACACAAACTCGGCCTGATGCGCCGGGCCGACATCAGCACCAAGAACTTCCGCGAGCTGGCCCAGGAGGTCTCTGCCCTACTCACCTACGAGGCCACCAAGGATTTCACCCTGACCGAGGAAACCATCAAAGGCTGGGCCGGACCGGTCACTGTGGAACGGATCAGTGGCAAGAAGGTGACGATTGTGCCGATCCTGCGGGCCGGCCTGGGCATGATGGACGGCGTACTCAGCCTGATCCCCGGCGCCCGGGTCAGTGTGGTGGGTCAGGTACGCAATGAGGAAACTCTGGAGGCCAGTACCTACCTGGAAAAACTGGTGGGCGAGCTGGACCAACGCCTGGCCATCATCATCGACCCCATGCTGGCGACCGGCGGTTCGCTGGTGGCCACCATCGACCTGCTCAAACGCGCCGGCAGCACCGAGATCCGCGCGCTGGTGCTGGTTGCCGCGCCGGAAGGCGTTGCCAAGGTGCTGGACGCCCACCCGGACGTCACCATCTATACGGCCTCAATTGACCAGAGTCTGAATGAAAAAGGGTATATCCTGCCTGGACTTGGTGATGCCGGAGATAAGATTTTCGGCACCAAACAGAAGGACGCCTGAACATGCAGGACGGTGTAACCCATTCCCCGGTGAGACAGGCCCTGGCCGGCTCGCAGATGCTACTGGTGGCCTTTGGCGCGCTGGTGCTGATGCCGTTGATCACCGGACTGGATCCCAATGTGGCGTTGTTTACTGCCGGTCTGGGCACCCTTCTCTTTCACCTCGTCACCGGTGGTCAGATCCCTATCTTCCTCGCGTCATCCTTCGCCTTCATCGCCCCCATTCTGGCGGCCAAGACCCGGTTCGGGCTGGCGGAAACCCTCGGCGGCCTGGTGGCAGCCGGCGTTCTCTACATCATGTTGAGCGGCCTGGTGCGGATGCGGGGCACCGGTTTTATCCATCGGTTGTTGCCGCCGGTGGTGATCGGGCCGGTGATCATGGTGATCGGCCTGAGCCTGGCGCCAGTCGCGGTACACATGGCCTCCGGCCGTGCTGGCGATGGCAGCGCGGTGCTGGTGCCTTACGACACCGCCATTCTGATCGCCATGGCCTCCCTGGCGGTGACCATTGGCGCCGCCGTGTGGGCAAAGGGCCTTTTCCGGCTGATCCCGATCCTGTTCGGCGTGCTGACCGGATACGCACTCTCCGCCGTTGCCGGCATTATCGACTACAGCCCCATTGCCCAGGCCCCCTGGTTCGCCGTGCCTGATTTCGTGGCACCAGCGTTCAGCTGGTCGGCCATCCTGTTCATGGTGCCGGTGGCCATCGCCCCGGCCATCGAGCACATCGGTGACATCCTTGCCATTGGCAACGTCACCGGCCGCAATTACCTGCAGAAGCCTGGCCTGCATCGCACCCTGTTGGGGGACGGCCTGGCCACCAGTTCGGCGGCACTGCTGGGTGGACCACCAAACACCACGTATTCGGAAGTGACCGGGGCGGTGATGCTGACCCGGAATTTCAACCCCAGAATCATGATCTGGGCCGCCCTGATTGCGGTTGTCCTGGCGTTCGTCGGCAAGTTCGGCGCCGCCTTGCAATCGATACCGGTTCCGGTGATGGGCGGCATACTGTGCCTGCTGTTCGGCTCCATTGCCGTGGTAGGCCTCAACACCCTGATCCGCCATCAGGTGGATTTGTCGGAAGCACGCAACCTGGTCATTGTCGGGGTTACCCTGGTGTTTGGCATCGGCGGCATGGTCCTCGGCCAGATGGAGGGCATCGCGTTGTGCGCGGTGGTGGCCATCGCCCTGAACCTGGTGCTGCCCGGCGACAGGGAAGCCTGGGGAAAAGCGATCCATGAACACCAAACCGACTGACAGCTCCGGCATCAGCTTCACCGCCCTGTATACCGGCGCCGTATGGCACCGCAACGGGCTGTCCGACGACAGCCTGATCACCGCCCAGGGCCGCTGGCTCTATAGCCTGATGAGCCCGTTCGAAGCCGCCAGCAAGACCGTCGCTGGCGGCAATCTCAGAACCTTCTTGCTGCAACGCCACCTGATCATCGACCACCTGATCGAACAGGCGGTCGCCGAGCGGGGTGTCACCCAGGTTCTGGAAATCGCCTGCGGGCTTTCGCCACGGGGCCTCCGGCTGCGCCGGCAGTGGCCACAGCTGCACATGGTCGAATCGGACCTGCCGGACATGGCGGCCCGCAAGGCGGCGAAACTGGCCGCCAGCGGCCACCTGGGTCCACAACATCAGGTAACGCCCATCGACATCCTCGCAGACGAAGGTGATCAGACGCTGGAAGCCGTGATCGAGCGGGTATTTAATACGGATGGCCCCATCGTCGTGGTCACCGAGGGCCTCAGTAACTACTTTGCGCTGGATGTGATCAGCGGGTTCTGGCGGCGTCTGGCCGCAATCTTCGCCAAGCGCCCGGGCTCTGTCTACCTGACCGACAGTTACCTGCTGCCCTCCCAACCGGTGATTCGGGAGGGTATCAACGTGCTGCGGCGAATGCTCGGCGGCATGACCCGCAGCCAGGTCAGCATCCATTTCGACAGCGATGCCGAGGCCGAACACCACATGAGCAGCCTTGGTTTTGCCGACGTCGAGATCCACAACCCTCGACATTTCTACGGCCAGCTGCCCATCCCCGAAAGCCGCAACGAGCCGCTGGTGCGGATCATTGAAGCCCGCGGACCGGCTCCAGAGAGGGCCTAAACATCCCGCCGCAATTCGCTGGGGATGGGGAAGTCCGGCATCCCCGGCTTGGCCCCCTGGCCCCGGCGGTACTGGCGGAGCTGGAACAGATAGGCCAACACCTGGGCCACCGCCATATACAGGCCATCGGGTATCTCGCCGCCGATCTCGGTATTGTGGTATACCGCCCGGGTCAGCGGCGGTGTACGCAGCACCTCGACCCGATGCTCTCGGGCAATTTCCATGATCTTGAAGGCAATCTCATCGGCGCCCTTCGCCACCACAATCGGCGCCGCCATGGTTTTCTGATCATACTTCAGCGCCACCGCGTAGTGGGTGGGGTTGGTGATCACCACATCCGCCTCTGGCACGTCCTGCATCATGCGGCGCTGAGCCATTTCCCGCTGGAGCTGACGAATCCGTCCCTTCACCTCCGGCTTGCCTTCGGTATCCTTGAATTCGTCCTTGACCTCCTGCTTGGTCATCCGCAGTTTCTTGTGGTGATCGTAAATCTGATAAGGCACGTCCAGGGCGGCGATCACGATGGTGGCGCAGGACAGCAGGAAGAAGCTCCAGCCCAACGTCCAGGCCACGTGTGCCATGGCGGGGATAGTAGGCTCTTCGGCGATACTGAGCAGATCGGCAGTGCGCAGATCCAGTATCAGCACCGCAACCACCATCACCAGCGCCACCTTCGCCACTCCCTTGACCAGCTCCACCAGGGAACGCAGCGAGAACATGCGCTTGAGGCCCTTGAGGGGATTGAGGCGATCGAACTTGGGAGTAATGGCCTTGCCGCTGAACAGCAGCCCACCGATGCCGATGGAGCCGACGATGGCCGCAACCAGCAGTATCAGCAGCAGCGGCGCGACCGCGGCGGTTGCTTCCTCCGCCGCCGCCAGCAGGTGCAGGCCCATGAAGTTGGTGTCGAACAGCGACTCCCGTTCGATGGCGAAACTGCTGCGCATGATGTTGGCGAAGGCGCCCCCCAGGGTGGCGCCGAATACCAGCAGGCCGCCGGCTCCGGCCAGTAGCACCGCCATGGTGGCCAGCTCCTTGGAGCGTGCGGTCTGGCCCTCCTCCCGCGCTTTCTCCAATCGTCGGGGGGTGGCCTCTTCGGTTTTTTCCTGACTGTCGTCGTTGTCTTCAGCCATCGCCGCTTACCTTAGGGAGCGCCCTGTAACTGGCGCATGAATTCGAAGGTCTCTTCCGTGTACTGCTGGAAATGGGGCGCAAAGTTGCTCTCCAGCACCCAGATGGAAAACAGTCCGAAAATCAGCGCGATGGGAAAACCCAGTGCGAATATGTTCATCTGCGGCGCAGCTCGGGTCATCACACCGAACGAAATGGTGACAATAAGCACCGCGGTCACCGCCGGTAACGCCAGCAGCATGGCGGACACGAACACCCAACTGATGCGATGCGCCAGTTGCCAGACGCCGGCCTGCCCCAATCCTTCAATACCGACGGGCAAGGTCCTGAAGCTTTCCAGAAACACCTCAAAAGCCACCAGATGACCGTTCATCGCCAGATACAGCAGAGTGATGCTCACGGTATACAGCTGGGACAGCACCGGCACCGTAACGCCGTTGGCCGGGTCGTTCATGGAGGCAAATCCAAGCCCCATCTGCATCGCAATCATCTGGCCCGCCACCACGAACAAGTGGAACAGGGCCGTCAGCACGAAGCCCATGCCGACCCCGATCAGCACCTGCTGCAGGGTGATCACCACCGCGTCTGCACTCAGGGCATCGACCCGGGGTACGTCGCCAATCAGCGGTACGACCAGCACCGTCATTAACAGCGCCAGCCCCAGGCGCACCCGCATCGGGACCAGCTGGGTACCAATGAAGGGAATCACCATCATGAAACTGGCAATGCGAAACAGCGGCCAGAGGTGTTGGCCCACCCACTGGCCAATCTGGTCGGCACCCAACTCCAGCGGTATCACGGCTTACCCGATCAGGTAGGGGATGTTGGAGATCAGGTTGCGGGCGTGATCCAGCAGCTGCGTCAGCATCCATGGGCCCGCGACGATGATCACCAATAGTGTGACGATCAGCCGGGGCAGAAAGCTGAGGGTCTGTTCGTTGATCTGGGTTGCCGCCTGAAAGGTGCTCACCACCAGGCCGATCACCAGGCCAGGCCCAATGATGACACCAGACAGCAGCACAATCATCCACAAGGCCTCCCGCATGATGTCGATAACGGTTTCCGGTGTCATCTGGCTTCCTCCCCGCCGCGTCCGGCTAGATACCGTAGCTGGCGGCCAGAGTCCCCATAATCAGGGCCCAGCCGTCCACCAGTACGAACAACATGATCTTGAACGGCAGCGAGATGATGATGGGTGACAGCATCATCATCCCCATGGCCATCAATACACTGGCCACCACCATATCGATAATGAGAAACGGGATAAACAGGATGAACCCGATCTGGAAGGCGGTCTTCAGCTCACTGGTTACAAACGCCGGCATCAGCACCCAGAACGAAACCTCCTCCGGGGTGTCGTATTGCTCATCGGCGATGCGCATGAACAGGGCAAGATCATCCTCCCGGGTTTGCGCCAGCATGAAACGCCGGAACGGCTGGCTTGCCCGCTCCACGGCTTCCAGCGAGGTGATCTGTTCTGACACGTAAGGCTGCAAGGCCACCTGATTGGCCTCTTCCAGCACCGGTTTCATGATGAAGATGCTCAGGAACAGCGCCAGCCCCAGCAGGATCTGGTTCGACGGCGTCGCCTGCAGCCCCAGCGCCTGACGCAGGATGGCAAACACGACGATGATACGGGTGAATGAGGTCATCATCATGAGCATGGCCGGCAGGAACGTCAGCGCGGTCATGAGCGCCAGGATCTGCAGGGTGACCGAGTATTCCTGGACCCCTTCGCCCTCACCCGGTGTCATGGTAACGGCCGGAATCCCGGGCAGATCCGCCAGCGCCGATGGCATATAGGTAACCAGAGCGACACCCGCCAGGGCGAGCCAGACTCGCTTCACGACGCATCCCCCGACGGTCTGTCGCCCTTCCAGGGCTTGCTGATCATGCCTTGCAGGCGACGGGCAAATTCACTGGAGCCGGCGACCTGGGTATCGGTGACCGGCTCATCCAACACGTGCAGGGTACGAATGGTGGAAGGCGTGATCCCCACCAGGATTTGCTGGTCGCCCACCTCAATCAGCGCAATGCGTTCCCGGGCGCCCAGGTTCAGCACCGACACCACCTTCATCAACTGGTTGTTCATGCCGGTCAGCCCGCTCATACGCCGGACCAGCCAGGCGCAAAGGAAAATCATGCCGATCACAAACAGCAGCCCGAGCCCCAGGCTGGTGAGGGTGCCCACCGCATCGGGTACGGACGGCCGGCTCTCCGGCTCGCCGTCGGCGGCCATCGCCGTCAGTGGCAACAGCCAGGCCAGGACAACCATGAGCGAGTTCCAGCGCTGGCTGGGTACGCCGGCCTGCCTCATTTCTGCAGCCGCTTGATGCGTTCGGCGGGGCTGATGACGTCAGTGAGCCGGATGCCGAACTTTTCGTTCACCATCACCACCTCACCGTGGGCAATCAGGGTACCGTTTACCAGTACGTCCAGCGGCTCGCCCGCCAGCCGGTCCAGTTCGATCACCGAGCCCTGGTTGAGCTGCAGCAGATTACGTATGGGAATTTGGGTGTTGCCCACTTCCATCGAGATGGTCACTGGGATGTCCAGGATCACGTCAAGGTCCGGCGCAGGACCACCACCGATGGCGACGGCGGTATCTTCGCCGAACTCCTCCATGGGCGCGGCACGCACTGAATCTTCCGGCTCCTCAGCGCCGGCCTCGGCCATGGCTGCCGCCCACTCATCGTCCCGATTTTCCGCCGGTGCCGTATCTGAGCTATTCGTTGCCGAACCCTGCGTTTCCGAATCCTGTGCTTCTGCCCCGTCGCCGGCCTCCTCCATGGCGGCCTCCCACTCGGCGGCGAGCTTTTCGTCCTCGCTCATGTCCTGATTGTCTTTCTTGTCGTCGTCAGCCATTTCGCCCTACCTTCAGTTGTTTTTTGATCTTGGGCCGCTCTGCCCGGGCATTGATCCGCAGCGCCAGTTTGCCGTCCCGGGTCCCCAACGTCGCTTTATAGATCGGAATACCATTGGCAGTGACCGTCAGCATTTCAGGCATTTCTATGGGAATCACATCGCCGGCCTTGAGTTGGGCCACGTCTCGCAGGGAGATCCGGCGCCGGCAGACCATGCTATTGATGGGAACATCCACATCCTTGATGTCTTCCTGCAGCGCATTGACCCAACGTTCGTCCACATCATCGATGTCACTCTGCACCCCGGCATCGAGCACCTCACGAATGGGCTCGATCATCGAGTACGGCAGTGCCATGTGCAGCTCGCCCCCGCCGCCATCCAGTTCAATGTGGAAAGTGCTGATGACCACCACTTCGCTGGGGCTGACGATGTTGGCCATGGCCGGATTGACCTCGGAACTGAGGTACTCGAAATCCACTTTCAGCACCGCCTGCCAGGCTTCGCGCATGTCGTGGAACACCTGATTGAGCACCATCTGGACAATCCGGGTTTCAGTGGGGGTGAACTCCCGGCCCTCAATCTTGGCGTGGCGGCCCTCACCGCCGAAGAAGTTATCCACCAGTTTGAACACCAGCTTCGCATCGAGAATGAACAGGCCGGTACCGCGGAGCGGCCGGACCTTGACCAGGTTCAGGCTGGTGGGCACGTACAGGGTATGTATGTACTCGCCAAACTTCATGATCTGGACGCCGCCGGTGGACACATCGGCATTGCGCCGCAGCAAATTGAACAGGCTGATCCGGGTGTAACGGGCAAAACGCTCGTTGATCATCTCCAGGGTCGGCATCCGCCCACGGACGATGCGATCCTGGCTGGCCAGGTCGTAACTCTGTACGCCGGTGTCGTCGGTTTCATCGTAGGTATCGATGCCGCCGTCATCCACACCGTGCAGCAGCGCATCAATTTCATCCTGTGACAGTAGATCCTGCATATTCTGTCCTGCCCATGATCAACGCCCCGTTACCGGGGCTCATTTACTGCAATTCAAACGCACAGCAATACCAGGTGACGACATCACTAAGCTACTGCAATACAAAGTTCCGCAGCAGCACCCGCTTGAGGGGCTGCACGCCTTCCTGTGCCAAGGTTTCGTTCACCGTAGCCAGCATGTCCTCAGCCAGGCCCGTACGGCCTTCCGGTGTCTGCAACACGAGAAAATCGCTGCTGGCAAGCACATTGATGAGTTGACTACGCAGCAGCGGCATGTGCAGCTCGGTGGCTGCCAGAGTCTCGGCATTATCCGCCTCGAAAGCCACATAGACCTGGGCGAAACGCTGCCGGCCTTCGGCCTGCACGGTGGTCACCAGTGATTTCTCCAGCACGGTGTATTGACTGGGCTTGAAGTCCGCCTCCGCTGTGTCGACCTCGTCGCCGTTTACCTCGTCCGGCGCCTGATCTTTCAGGAACCACAAGGTACCGCCAACCGACAGCCCGATGGCCAGCACCACCACCGCCGTCAGCAGCAGGATCAGTTTCAGTTTACCTTTCTTGGGGGCTTCTTCAGCCGCGTCGTCAGCCATAGGTCGCTTCCGCCAGATTTTTGTCGTTTAGCTCGGATAAAGGAAGTTAAAGCAAAGGCCAGGCCAAACCTAGTGCCCCGTCTGGTTAATTCGCTGACCTACTGCACGCCCTTCGGGAGCCTTTGAGGGCCTTGATAGCCGCGTTGTGCTGGCTCGATTTGGAGCCACCAAAACTTCACCACCACGCCTTGCTCTCAAGGCCCTCAAGGGCTCAGTAGATCAGCGAATTAACCAGACGGGACACCAGTAACCTCAGCTTTCGAATCAGCAGTTTAGCGCTCACGCCCAGGGAGGGCAAAGGGCGCTCGATGGAGAAAGGCCAGATGCGAAGGAAGCGCTGGGAATACCGGGAACTGAAGTTCCCGGGCAGGCAACGGGCGCCAGGGTCCCGTCATGTCAGTTCGTTAACCCGGCATGTCAGTTCGATAACCAGAGAAACCTGCCGAGGCTTCCTAGGCATAAAGATCCACTTCGCCCCGCCAGCTGAGATCCAGCTGCCCGGTCGCAACGACCCCGCTCGGGGCATCGTCATCGTCGTGCTGCCGGGACATCATGCTACTGCCGTCTTCGCTACCGGACTCCCGGCCGCCATCACGCTGTCCCGGGGAATCCGACACATCGAACTGGTCCAGGGCGATGCCCTGCTGGTTCAGCATGTCCCTTAATCGATGGCTGTGCAATTCGAGCTGGTCCCGAACCGCCGCGTTAGCCGAATGAACCGTGACGGAGGCCTGGTCCTGCTGGACCTGAACCCGTACCTCCATGGGGCCCATGTCCGGCGGCGTTAGGTGAATCTCCGCCACCGACAGCTTGTTTGCGGTAAGCCAGGTCAATTTGCCGACCAGCTTATCGCCCCACTCGGCATGGCCTACGGGCAGGTCAATACTGGTCGCATAGGCCCGCAGGGGCGTGGCGGCGTCGATTGGCCTGGCGTTGGCCTGGGGCTGGGTCATCTGGCCGGCCAAGTCAGCGGCACTGAGGCGATTGCCCCCAACGGGGCCGGTTGCGGTATCCAACAGCTTGGCGCCCTCACCCGCGGACTGACCGAGTAACGATTCCAGAACCTGGGCGGCGGACTGCCCCGGTAACGCCTTGCCGCCACCCTCAAGACCATTGGCCTGCTGGACCGCCAGCGCTGGCATCAAACCAGCCTGTGTTCCCGCTGGCCCGGCCATCGCACCCATTTCCCCCATCCGTGGCAGGCCGTTTGCCGCCTGGGCTCCGGCAAAGGTGAACAGAACCGGATTGTCATCGTCCCGCCACGTCCGCTGCCGCGCCGACTCGCTGGCCGCCACAGTTTCGGCATCCTGCGTTGCCGTATCCCGGGACGACGGTGCGGAGGCCTCCGCGCCTTCGGAGGCGTCGGTTTGCCGCTCCTGACGCTCCTGATTAACCCGGTGTTGGGGGCGGTCTACGTCGGAAGTTCGTTCGAGGCGCTTGCGCTCCTGCCGGCTAATCGCGTCGAATTCGCTATCGCCGTGCTTATCGGATGCGCCGGCAGCCTTGTTTTCGCTGGCCTGCCCCGGATTCGCGCGGGCTGGGCTGGGAGGTAATAACGGTGCAGTCATGGCAACCTCTTGCCGCTTTCTTGGGAATAAGCTGGTGCTTAGGAGAAGTAGGCAAAAGTGGTGCCAAGATGGAAGGCGTCAAGGGTTCAGCAATTTTTCGAACAACGTTCGGACCGTGTCGTATTCCCGTTCAATCCGATCCAGCAGGTTGGCAGCATCACCCAGCTGGGCGGAGTGTCCTGCCTGTTCCGCAAGCAGGCACAACTCTCCCAGTTGCGGAGCCCCGATATTGACGGAGCTGCCTTTGAAACTGTGAGCCGCCTTGGTGAAGGCATCCGCGTCCTGGTCCTCCAGGGACGCTCGGAGGGTTGCGATGCGATCCCGGGAATCGGCAAGATAGGTGGTAATCAGGACGTCAAAATCACCCTCCATGACCTCCTTCAGCTCGGCCAGCGCTTCCTGATCAAGGTGTGGTTTGTCGCCCATGACGCCCCCCTTGTCTGCCTGTGTGTCCCGGGGTGATTCGTAAGCCGGGTTAGGTGAACTTCCAGTCATACACGACACCTACCTGATTTCCCTTGTCGTTAAAACTCAGCGAGGAGCTTATCTGCCGCAACAGCATAAGCCCCCGTCCCGAATACTTGTTGTCAGTGCTTGTTTCTGCAAGGCAAGGCCGATAGTCAAACCCCTCGCCACTGTCTTCGCAAAGAATTTCCAACTGTCCGCCCTGCTCCTGCGGGGTATGGCGAAGCGTGAAACGAATCGAGTGCCCGACCGTTTCTGCCATTCGCGCCTCCCTTTCAGCATAGTACTGTCCGAAGCCTTCGGGAGAAATTTTCCACTCCGAAGGCAGCCGCAGAATGCCATGTTCCAGGGCATTACTGTATAACTCCGACAACAAGGTATAGATCTCACCGCTGCGTCGGCGCAAACCGGGCACCTCGAGACAGATTTGTAGCAGTAAAGGCAGCGGATTGAACTGCCCCAGCGTCCGATCACTCAGCTCGTACACGCATTGCCACTCGGTCGCGCCGCTGAGCGGTGACTGCGGCAGGCTACTGGGCAGGTCGGCGAGCACCTGCTCATCGACCATTTCCAGCGCGAAAACCGTCAGGTCATCCTGCACTCCCTGGTCACCGGTAAACTGACTCACGGCGGCCATCACCGAATCAAACAGGTTATCGCCGCCAATACGCCCCTCCATGGCGGCTTGCAAACGATCTTCTCCGAACATTTCACCTTCGCCATTCTCGGCCTCGAGAATGCCATCGGTTGCCACCAGCAACGCATCACCCGGTTCCGTGTGAATGACGTCAACCTCAACCGCAAAACGCTCACTGCTCAATACCCCAAGCGGCAAATGGTTCGAGGGAAGCCTGATCCGCTCGCCATTGTGACGAACGAGGTAGCCATCCGGTAGCCCACCGTTCCAGACTCTCATCTGGTTCAGGTGGAAATCCGCCTGAATGAACAGGGCGCAACAAAACATGCCCGTAGGCAAAATCCGCTTCAGCTTCTGATTAACTTCCTTGAGGACATCGTCGCATCCGAAGCCTTTGCTGGTCATGCCGTAAAAAATCTCTGCCACCGGCATGGCGCCGATGGCGGCGGGCAAGCCATGGCCGGTGAAATCGCCAATCAGAATGTGCATGCCGCCGGCGGGCCTGGGGCAGGCAAACAGCACATCGCCATTGAAAATCGACAGTGGCGAGGCATGGTAACGCAGATTGGACGCATCCAGACAACCGGTGTGGGCAACGTTGTCAAATACCCGCTTGGCCACCTTCTGCTCGGACAGCAGCAAACGGTTACGGTCCCTGATCAAATCCCGCTGATGGGACACAGTCCGGTGCATCAGGCGCATCCGGTTAAAGGCGTTGATCTTCGCCTCCAGGATGACCCGGTTGTAGGGTTTGGAGAGAAAATCATCACCGCCGGACTCCAGGCACCTGGCCAGGGTCTGGGCGTCGGAGATGGACGTCAGAAAAATAATGGGGGCCAGACGCTCCCCCGCCATCACTTTGATCTGACGGGCGGCCTCCATGCCATTCAAGCGCGGCATCATGACGTCGAGCAACACAATATGAGGACTGTGCTCGCGAAAACACTCCACGGCTTCCATTCCGTCCCTGGCGCAAACCGCCTGATGGCCCTGGCGTTCAACCAACCTGGCCAGGATCAGCCGATCGGAATCACTGTCATCGGCAATCAGTATACGCAGTGGGCCTTGCTCCGGAGGGGGTTCATCCACAACAGGCTCCCTGTTCTTATCAGGCGTGAGGTCAGCGAATAGCAAAAAGCTGTTCGAAGTTGGAGATCGAGAGGATTCGACGGACATCTCCGTTGCAGTTCTCAATGCGGATCTGCGCAGAGTCGCCCCCCGCATAGTCCCTCAGAAGCAGGAGCATTCCCAGTGCGGAACTGTCCAGGTACGTCGTGTCGGTCATATCGACGACGTAGTTAACAATTCCCTGGTCACTGTGTTCATACGCATCCCTGAATGTCTGATGGGTGCTGAAATCGAAACGCCCTTCAATCTTTATGGTCAGTGTTCGGCCATCATCGCTTCGGCGCGTCTGTATCGGCATCCTCGGTCCTCCATCACTTGCTCCGACTGACGAACATGCACGTCTGCGTGCCTTGTCCAAGAATAGCCCAGCGGTAGCGAATTGCACTTGGTTTTTTATCCCTCTTAAAATGCTACCGCCTGCGACTCAGGGCGCGAGCGGCGGCTTCATCCATGGCTTTCTGTTCCCGGACGTCCTGAGCACGCTGTTCCTGTTCCCGGCAGCCGGTGATGTACTTCTCCATACCGCGCCTGCGCTCGTAGGCCTGTTGCCACTTGGCCCGACAGGCTTCAAACGTTTTCACGGCACCCTGTAACTGCAGCTCTTGCTGGGCCAGCAACTGATTGAGCTGGGCAATAAACGCCTGCCAGCCCTGCAAGCGGCTCACAGATACCACTCCCTGCTGCCCCTGGCGCATCTGCTCGCGATAATCCGCCTGGTAACGTTGCAGCTCCTCCAGCCTCTGCTGGAGCTGTTGCACCTGCTGTCTGGCTGCGGTCAACTCCTCCAGTGCCGCCTGCTCCCGGCGCTCCTCCAGGCCGAGCACCACTTCCAGCCGCTTGGACCGGAGCATTATTCACGGCTCCCCGCTGCCCGGGGCGGGGCAGCAACTTTCGCCGGCATCACCTGCAGCAGCTGATCGATGCTGGCCGCCAGCGGTGCACTCTCCCTCAGACCCTGGCGCAGGAACTGCCGCATCCCTTCGATGCGGGCGATGGCGAAGTCGGTTTCCGGGTCCGACCCCTGAACGTAGGCGCCCACACTGATCAGATCCCGAGCCTGCTGATAACGCGAATACACCTGCTTGAAGCGCTGGGCCCGCGCAAAGTGCTCGTCCTCGGTGACTTGCGGCATAACCCGACTGACCGACGCCTCCACGTCGATGGCGGGGTAATGCCCCTCCTCCGCCAGCCGGCGAGACAGCACGATATGGCCATCGAGAATGGCCCGCGCCGCATCGGCAATGGGGTCCTGCTGGTCATCGCCTTCGGTGAGCACCGTGTAGAAAGCCGTGATGGAGCCACCGCCCGGCTCGCCATTGCCGGTGCGTTCCACCAGTTGGGGCAGTTTGGCGAACACCGAGGGCGGGTAACCCTTGGTAGCCGGGGGCTCGCCCACCGCCAGGGCGATTTCTCGCTGGGCCTGGGCATAGCGCGTCAGGGAGTCCATCAGCAACAGCACGCGCTTGCCCTGATCCCGGTAATATTCGGCAATGCGGGTGGTCAACATGGCGGCCCGCAGTCGCATCAGGGGGGAGTCGTCCGCCGGTGATGCCACCACTACCGAGCGCGCCAAACCCTCGTCACCGAGAATATCCTCGATGAATTCCTTCACTTCCCGGCCCCGTTCACCAATCAGGCCCACCACGGTGATATCGGCATCGGTGAAGCGAGTCATCATGCCCAACAGCATGCTCTTGCCGACGCCACTGCCGGCAAACAGCCCCAGGCGCTGGCCCTGCCCAACGGTCAACAGCGAATTGATGGCGCGAATCCCCACATCCATCGACTGACGGACCGGAGCCCGGTTGAGCGGGTTAATGATCTCCCCTCCCAGCGAGACCTGGGCCTGGGCTTTCAACGGCCCTTTGCCATCGAGAGGGTCACCGGTGCCGTTGACCACCCGTCCCAGCAATTCCGGCCCCACCGGTACCCGGCTGGCCGCCGACATGGGCACCACCCGCGCCCCCGGGCGCAGCCCCTCTATGGCGGTCAGGGGCATCAGATAGACCCGGTCGTCCTCAAACCCCACCACTTCCGCTTCCACATTGCCCAACCCCTGCCCCTGAATCAGGCAGCGATCACCCACCACCATCGGGCAGCCGACGCATTCCAGGGTCAGCCCCACCATGCGGGTGAGCCGGCCGGACAATTCCGGTTCAAGGCGGGGTGGGAGGTATCCCTTCAGGCGTTCAAGCCGGTCACTCAGGGAGGCTGTCATCGTTCTTGCCCGTTTCGTCCGGTGCGCTGAGCACATCGCGATGGAAATCGGTGAGGTCGCCCATCATCGCGTCCAGCTCGGCGCTGTCTCCCGGATCATCGCTGTCCAGTTGCTGATCCAGCATGCTCTGCACCGCTTTCTGGAAGCGTTTCTCGACGGTGAAGTCCACCAGGCTGTGGCGGGTTTCCAGCTTGCAGCCGCCCGGCAGGATAGTGTCGTCGTCGACAATGGATGTACCGGCCTCAAATTGCTCTGCCACCTCGCGCACCCATTGGGCGTCGGCAGGATTGACCAGCAGCTTGACGTTGTCGCTGGTGGAGGGAAGCGAGGCCATGGCCTGTTGCACCACGGCGGCAATATGGCGCGAATCCATCTGCAATTCGCGGAAGACAATGGCCCGGGCCATGACGGTCGCCAGGTTGAACAACGCCGTTTCAAGCTCGTCCTCATGACGCTGAATGGGCACCAGCAATTCGCCCATCAGCGCCTCGAGGCTGACCAACTTCTCATCAACTTCGGTCCTGGTTTGGGCAAGACCTTCTTCATGGCCGGCCTGACGGCCTTGCGCCACGCCTTCGGCATGACCTTCCTGATAGCCCTGTTCGCGGCCCTCGGCGTGCCCTTCCCTCATGCCGGCTTCGCGACCTTCCCGATGGCCCTCTTCCCAGGCCGCCTGACGAATCTCCTCCAGATCGCCGGCGGTGAGGGGCTTGACCTCGCGTTCCTCCTCCCGCGCCACCTCGTTGCCCTGTTGGTCGAGCAGCGGCAGCTCCCAGCGCTCGTAGGCGGTGAGTTTCTCGGAGGGGATGCGATTACGAGGGTCGTCTTTCATTACATCATTTCTTCGCCGGAGCCACCCAGGGTGATTTCACCCGCTTCGGCCATACGGCGAGCGATGGTGATGATGTCTTTCTGGGCCGCTTCCACTTCACTGACACGAACCGGGCCCTTGGCCTCCAGGTCATCCTGCAGCAATTCCGCCGCCCGTTTGGACATGTTGTTGAAGATCTTTTCCTTGACCGCATCGTCGGCGCCCTTGAGCGCTACCACCAGCACGTCGGAGGACACCTCCCGCAACAGGGACTGGATACCCCGGTCGTCGATGTCCTTGAGGTTGTCGAAGACGAACATCAGGTCTTCGATGGTGGAAGCCAGATCCGGGTCCATGTCCTTGATGGAATCCATCAGCGTCCCTTCGACGCTACGATCCATGAAGTTCATGATGTCCGCGGCCCGCTTGACCCCGCCGATACGGCTGGTCTGGGTGGAAGAACCGCCGGAGAACTGTTTTTCAAGGATGTCGTTCAGTTCCTGCAGGGCCTGGGGTTGCACACTTTCCAGTGACGCCACCCGCATCACCACATCGAGGCGGACCTTCTCATCGAGGGTTGCCAGAATTTCGGCGGACTGGTCCGGGTCCAGGTAGGAAATCACGATGGCCTGGATTTGCGGATGCTCGTACCGGATGATATCGGCCACGGCCCGCGGTTCCATCCATTTCAGGGTATCCAGCCCGGTGGTGTTACCGCCGATCAGGATGCGGTCAATCAGACTGGCGGCCTTATCTTCACCCAATGCCTGGGTCAGCATGGCGCGAATGTAGTCGTCGTTACCGACGCCGAGTCCGGTCTGGCCGCCCACGGCGTCCACGAACTGGTCGAGTACGTAGCTGACGTCATCCTTGCTGACGTCCTTCATCTGGGCCATAGCGACACCGACCCGCTGCACTTCCTTCGGGCCCATGTGCTTGAGAATTTCCGCCGCATCGGCCTCACCCAGGGTCATCAGCAGAATCGCCGCCTGTTCAACGCGAGGGATCTTGCGTCGCGGTTGGGCGCCC